>NZ_JBFTQX010000002.1:0-355043 GCF_056399225.1 Dyella sp. 01N448
CCTTGACGTATCCGAGTACATTGATCAGTTCTACAACCCGATTCGCCGCCACAGTTACCTAGGTGGCGTCAGTCCGAATGAGTTCGAGGCCGCGCATCGGCGACGACGATCAGGTGTCCACTAAATCCTGGTAACTCCACTCTGACCCCGTTCTGGAATGAATGGCACGACCGACGGAAGCAAGGTGGCGCACTCCTATTTCTTCAGACGAGTCGTCGTGGCTTTGCCGAAAACTATATCAGTCATACCCTCAGAGCATTGAGGCGCTTCGCGATCAGTTGCCTAAGATCATCCCCTGGATTAAACCCCAGACATTTCTCCAGATCTTCGATAGCAGACTGCGTCTTACCCAGCTGAACGAGAACACTCGACCTGTTGTAATAAGTCAACGGATAGCTGGGATCCAAATCAACCGCTTTGGCGAAACATCCAAGCGCCTTATCGAACTGTTTCAACTCAAAATATATTGTTCCAGCAGTGCTGTACGCCGAAGCTTCGCCATAGCCAAGTGCGAAGGCCCGCTCAAGATCGTGAAGTGCGAAGTCGAATTTCTTTAGCATTGCGTATGCTGTGCCACGATCAGCATATGCCAAGGCATTATCGGGGTCGACCTTCAGCACGTCCCCGTACAAGTCGAATGCATCTTCAGTGCGCCCCTGGGCAAGAAATCCTCTCGCCCTCATGCAAAATGGAGATAGATCGATTGCGTTTTCGCTCACAAAGCACCATCCGTTTTCGTGATCAAACTCGTTAAATAGTCTTCCAAGGCATCAAAGCATATCGCCGTTGCGTAAGGACGCTCGGGATCTTGCCGTGCACAAGATTTTATCGATGCGGGCACGCTTTCACCTAGCCACAGCTCCCGCTTCTGATAAATGGCATACAAGATGCCATCAATTCGCTCCAAGACCATATGTCCATGCCACGAATCCTCGTACAGCCGACCGGAAACTGATCGAACGAAGAGAAGTGCCTCGTCACCCAATGCCAGCGCCACCTGCCCCCAATGATTAGGGCTGCCGACAAATTCAATCTCCGCTCCAAGATCAGTTACTTGGATTCCTTTTCTTGCCGCATATATCCGCTGCACCTTTGCACGAAAAGTCTGAGGTTTCGGCGCACCGACGACCTTAACCATCACTAGGTCACATGTTTCCACTTTGTCGGACAAGAACTCTCGAACGCTACTCATTGTGGTGTCCATAGTTGTCCGCGCTGTTCAAGCAGTGGCATATAGCTTCGCATGTTGCCGGTGGCTTCCGGGATAGGTATCCCGAGGTGGCTGGGGAATGTAGCGCAGTTGAAGGTGCACGCATTTTGTCCCGGGAAGCCATACTGCACGTCATTCATAGGATTGCCAACCCCGATGGAGTTATGCGCTGCCTGTATGGCATCAAAGTCAGCCTGAGCAAGGGGAATTTGCTGTTCAATTACAGCTTGCGGAAGCCCACCACGACTCATTGCCGGATTGTTCGCAACAGACTGAAAAATTGCTGTGTCATCGGTGATTACACCGGGATAACTCGCCCCATTTCGTAGCGACTGAACAGCGTCGTAGGCCGACATTCCCTCTGGCACGCTGGGGCCAAAACCGTAGATCGTCTGCCCCCCATCGAATGAATAGCCCACATGGCCGGTGATCACATATGGGTGAGGTGCACCATCTACAAGCAGATCCTCGACGGAACCAGCACCACGAAAACCGAAAATGCTAATTGTTGGATTCGCAACACCTGAGGCGCCTGCCCCCGTCAACGGCACAGACACTCCCTGTGGAGCTTCCAAGAACGAAGTATCAAATGCCCCCGGAGAAGTCACGCTGCGTATCGCGTCAAATGTATCGGCAGCGTACGCGAAGGTCTTTGCCGTCGCAGCTTCAGCGCCACCAAACGTCAGTATGGACATGCCAGCGTCGCCGATGGACCGCGCCTGCTGGTCCAGCGGTAAGGCATACCAGTCTGCCACGGCATTGGTTACACGGTCGTACGTATTAATCGGGTGAGCAACCGTCAGGGTGGTTCCAATCGCAAACTGTCGGAATGACTGATAGTCGGTGGCTATATCGAACACGCTCTTCCCCGCGCCGATCAGGCTGTTTCCGCCATCCGTTAGGAGCGTCACACTGTCGGCGGCCAAGTCACCCAAGTCGCTTGTACGCCAGGAATTGAGGTATTGCGCTGACTCTTCACGAGACTCCGCAGTAGCTTGCGCATCTTGTTCGAGCTGACTCTGGGGCACCACCTCGACTGTTGGCAGGGTGTTGCGCTGGGCGGCGTAGGCTTGGGCGACGCTCAGTCCGAAATTGCGCAGGTCATCCACATTATCCGGTGTAGGAACCTCGCCGAAGTCCTGCCCCCCATTCTGGGCAAACCAGGGGACGAATTTTTTCAGTCCAGCGTATTCCGCCTGAAGCTTAGCGACGTCCGCAGGATTGTTGGCATCGTAAGAATCGCTAGGCCAGACTGCCGGGAAGGTTGGCGCCGGACCCTGCTGCCCTTGACTGCCCGCGGCGGATGCCAACGCCGTAGCACCCGAATTCTGACTGTATGGGCCACTTGTGTTGACGAAGGATCCGGGCAAGCCGCTAGTCGGACTCGCGTCGCCATCGTTTAGCGCAAAAGTCTGCACACCATCGCTGTACTGATACCCGGGCGCACCGTTAGCACCAGTGATCTGACCCGTGACGGCCGTTGCCGGCTGCTGAGCCCCCTGAGCGTTGTACCCGTTGATACCCGCGATGGCCGCATTCCCCAACGCATTCCCAAACGGAATCGACTGACGCGGTTTCGCTCAGTGAGGCGCGATTTTTCGTCGTGATAGCAACGCGTTAGACAGCGCGGAACGCACAAAAAAGGGGCGGCGAAAGTTCGCCACCCCCGATGTGCAGTTTTTGCCCCATAGGGCATGTTTCGCTCGCGATAGCCGATACCGCCAGAGGCATGGCGATGTGCGCATGCCTCTTAAAGGCGACGTAACAATTTGTTACATCGCCTCACCCGATGAGTGCGGCCAGCACATGCTCGGGATCTTTCTCGATCGCACGCAGCAAGGCACGGGCAGGCCCCGTCGGATTGCGACGACCCTGCTCCCAGTTCTGCAGCGTGCCGAGTTCGACATCAATGACCTTGGCAAACTTGGCCTGCGAGAGCTTGGTCAGCGAACGGATGCGCTTGACTTGCTTGGAGGCCACGTAGGTCTCGCGCGAAGGTGCGCGCTCACCACGACGGATTTCATCCATCTGGGTGACGCTCTGCATGAGCTCGTTGAAAAGTTCGTTGTCCATAGTCATCTCCACTGCTCGATCACTTGCTTCAGCGCTTTCTTTTGCATCGGCGTGAGGTCTTCCGCTTCGTTCTTGGCATAGGCCAGCAAAAGCGCAATCTGCGATTCGCGAGTGAAGTGGTAATAAATCACACGCGCACCGCCGCGTTTGCCATGGCCATGAGCGGCCATGCGAATTTTCCTCAGGCCACCGGTGCCAGGAATCACATCTCCCGCGTCGGGAGTGTTCGCCAACAAACGCTGAAAATCGGCATAGTCATCGTCATTCACGAGAGCGGTGATCTGACGGGTGAACACCGGGGTCTCGATGAAGATCATGGCGCCAATATACGCCAATGGCGTATATGCGTCAATGGCGTATATGGACCTTCAAAACTCGCCGTCCGCCTCGCGCTCGGCATCGAGCGCGGCAAATAGCTCATCGGCGGCGGCAGGCTCGCCGGTGCCCTTCGCTGCCGCCTTGCGCGGCCGGGCTGGGTGCGTGGCCTCGTGGATGGCCTTCAGTTGCGTGACCGCGACGTGGGTGTAGATCTGCGTCGATTTGAGGTCGGCGTGGCCGAGCATGGCCTGGATAAATCGGATGTCGGCCCCGTTCTCCAACATCAGCGTGGCCATGGTGTGCCGGAACAAATGGCAACCGCCCTGCTTGCCCAGATTGGCCTTCTGCACATACGCCGAGACGGTGGTGGAGAGCCACGCTTCGTTGAACGGCACGCCGGCCCGTGTCAGAAACAACGTGCCGTCGTCCGGCGGCATCACGATCTGCGGGCGCACCTGGTCGAGATAGGTTTGCACCCACGCCATCGCCCGCTCGCCCACCGGCACCCAGCGGTCCTTCTGCCACTTGCCCTGATTGACGAACACCAGGCCGCGCGCCCGGTCGATCTCGTACACGCGCAGGTTGGCCAGCTCCATGCGACGCAAGCCGGTGGAGTACAGCACTTCCATCATCGCCCGATCACGAATGCCGATCGGCGTGCGCACATCGGCCAAGGCCAGCACTCGCTCCGCTTCCGCCTCGGTCAACACATGCCGCGGCAACACGCGTTTGAGGCGTGGCAATTCCAGGTCGCTGGCCGGGTTGTAGAGCAAGTAATTTTGCTTGGTCAGCCAGCGGAAAAAACCACGCAGCGGCACCAAGGCGCTGCGCTGACTGAATACGCTGAGCGGCTCGCCGTTGTCCTTGCGGTGATAGAACAAGTGCCGCTGGTAGCGTTCGATGATCGGCTTGGTGATCTCGGTGGGCCGCGTCAGTGCGCGAGGCTCACACCAGCGAATAAACGCGCGCACGTAGCGCTCGGTGTTGTGGATGCCGGCCTCGGTGTAGCCCTTGATGCCGAGGTGTTCCAGGTAGCGCTGCAGGTAGGCAAACAGGCCTTCGGGATCGGCCGGATTGCCGACCGGCGTCAGGAAACGCGAGCGATGCGCGGTGCGGCGAGCCATCGGATCACGCCGAGACAGCAGCTAAAGAAAGCGTTCCATCATTACGATGCGATGCAGGGCTGTGTTTGCTCCGACGTGCAGTTTCCCGCGCTTGTTGCACGGACGCAGCCAAAACGTCGCTGTCATTGGCCTGCACGAGCGTTTCGGGCGACCGATCCACGGCCGATGCCGTACCGACCATGGGCCGATCTGACCCCGACGATGCATCGACGCGCCCCGACTTTTCGTCGTCGTAGGCATGCAAGGTGGCCGCATCGATCAGGCCCATCAGGTGCGGCCCCTCGCTGGTCACCTCGCCATCGAAACGCAGCTCGTAGGCGATGCCCTTGCCGAAGGGCTGGCGATGCACGGCGAGGTATTCCATGTCTTCCAGGCGGCCCAGGTGGACCTTGAGCTGGGTCTGTCCCCAGCCGGTCACCTCGCGCACCTGTTTGCGCGTGAAGCGCAGCGCGGACGGTGCGCAGCCCTGCTGCGCCGCTTCGCTGCGCACCCACGCGGTGAGCAGGCCCAGCAGGCGCCGCGTCTGCGGCGGCAACTCATCCAACGTGCTGCCCAGCACCGCGTGCGCGAGGCGGTTGGCCAGCGCGATGTCGGCCACGCTCACCTCGACGTATTCGATCACCGCGCCGTGGTACTGCTCACGCTTCACCTCGCGCTGGCACTGGTGCAGCAAGGCAATGGCGTCGATCAACGCGAGGTATTTATCGTGGTCGCGGCGCATGCGTGTCTTGTCGCTGAGAAAGGTCAGTCGCTCGGCGTACGGGTTGACCACTTTCAGCGGACGCAGCAAGCGCTGCGCGTTCTGGTGCAGCGCGGTAAGCCGTGCCTTGTCTTCGCTGGCCCGTAGCCCATCGAGCGTGCGCCGTAGGCGCTGCTGCGCGTGAATGGCCTGGGTCTGCTCGCGCGATTCGTCCACGCTGAGCACGAGGCAGCGGTTCAACAACTCCTCGTCCAGGTCGATCGCGGTGGTCGTGCTGAACAGCATCACCGGGCCTTCGACACGGTATTCCTGGGTTTCCAGCTGACCGGTCTGGGCGTTCTTGCCGGTGCTGGCAATCGACACTTCGCCTTCGGACTGCAGCAGTTTCAGCGCATAACTGGCCTGACTCGCGCCCTCTTCCTCGCTGATGGCGAGGATCTTGTGGCGCAGATCCTTGTCGCCCAGGTAGAACAGGCTTTGCCCGGTCATCGCGCTGTACTGCACGCGTTCTTCGGGCGGCACGAAACGCAGCACCGCATCCATCAGCGACGACTTGCCGGCGGCGCTGGAGCTTTGCACCATCACGGCCAACGGACGATCCAACTTGCGCGAGACAGCGGCTAAATAAGCGACCTGCTTGTTCACCGCCTCGCCCACTACGCCGCAGCGGGCGAAGTCGGTCAGCACGCGGGTCATCAGGTCCGGCGTCTGCAGCAGCTCTAGCGCGGCGCCGCGATCGGCATCACTCAACGTGGCCTGCGCTTGCGCCTGACGGGCCTGCACGAGCTGCTGCTCCTGCCAACCTTCCAAGGCCAAAATCAGCTGACCCAGATCCTTCTTGATCGCCTCCTCGCTCGCGCCCACTTCCAGGCTGGCCTGCTTGCCGAACACCTGGCGTTGCCGCGCGCTGTAGAGATCCACCGTATCGACGTAATAGCCCTCGGTGGCCGGGTCTTTGACCAGCAGATTCACCTTCAGCTGCTCGGGCAGCGGTTTCGTGGGCAGGCCTCGCACGCGGTAAAAACGGTCACTCAGCAACAGGCGCATTTCCTCGCCGACGACCTGGTAGGCCGGCGTCGATGACGACGGCGCGTCAGGCAGTGGTGAGGCCGGTAACACAGGCTCCATCGCGGGCTTGGCCTCGACGGTCGGCACAGCCAAGCTGCTACCGTCTGCGATCACGGCTGACGGCAGATCGATCACGGCATCGAGCACGCGCGGTCGGCTGGGCGCACGTCCCTTCCCCATCCACTCGGCCTGACGCAACGCCAAACCCAGACTGCGACCCGCCGGTTGCACGCGCAACGCGTACGCATTGGCGTCCATGCCTTTCGGAAACAGCACCCGATAGCAGTCGATGCCGACAGCCATGAGCTTCTCGGCCAATGTTTCAGCGGCTTGATTGCCGGCGTCGTCGCGGTCGTAGGCGATCAGCACGCGTTCGATCTGGTGCTGCTGAAACGCGGCCAGCATCTCGTCGGTGAAGCCGTGCACGCCGTAAGCGGCGGTGACGTGGCGATAACCGGCACACCAGAACGTCATCGCGTCGATCAGCGCCTCGCACAGGATGATTTCGCGCGAGGCCGTCAGTGCGGCGGCGTTCCACACACCGGCATGCGGGCCGGGCAAATACAGGTGCTTGGGCGTGCCGGCACGTAGGTTGTCGAGCAGCTTGCGGCCGTACAGCTCCACCACACGCCCCGCTGCGTCGAACACCGGCACGATCAGCGAGCCGTTGAAGTGCTCGTGCCCGCTCTCGCGCAGGATGCCCAGCCGTTGCAGTTGCGAGCGCATCGCCGCGCCGGCACTGCGGTTCTTTTCCGGCAAGCGATAGGCCAGCGTGCGGTTGGCATAGCCCAGCTGAAAATGATCGATCAGCTCGGGGTGGTTGAGGCCGCGTGCCGTCAGGTACGCCAGGGCGTCCTCGCTGCCCTTCAAGGTCTGGTGATAGAACCCGACCACCCGCTGCAGGGCTTCGGCATCCTCGGTGTCGGTGGCCAGCGGCGCAGCCAGCGTGCGCACGGTCGAACGTGTTACCGGTGCCGCCTCCACCCCGGCGGCTAAAGGAAGACCCTCGCGCAACAGCTCGACCGCGTGCCGGAAGCTCACGCCACGGCGCTGCATCACCCAGTCGATCGGACCGCCGGCCGCATTGCAGCCAAAGCAGTGATACAGGTTCTTGGTTGGCGTCACGATCAGCGAGGGCGTTGCCTCCTCGTGGAACGGGCACAGGCCCGCATAGTCCTTGCCCTGCTTGGCCAGGGCGATCCCATCGGCCTCGATCAACCGAACCAGTGACACCTCGCGTTTGAGCTGCTCGATCTCGTGTTCGGGAATGCGGGCCATCAAAAACGGTCTCCGGCCGAAAAACCTGTCAAGGGGGTTGGGAGAAAAATAACTCGCTGGCAGAGTACCCGTAATACGAGTATTGTCAACTCGTCACCCGAGGATCATCGCCTATGCTCGCCAGCACGTCCTTTCTGCCAGATACCCTCATGGCCGCCGCTGACCGCGCCTTTTACGAACAACTAGGCCAACGCATCGCCGAGCACCGCAAAGCGCGCGGCATCACGCAGGTCGAGTTGGCCAAGGCCTTGGGCATTGCTCAGCAGACCCTGGCCCACTACGAGGGCGGCACCGTGCGCATCGGCGTGGAGACGCTGACGATGGTGGCGAAGGCGTTGGATGTCGCCATGGAAGACTTGCTCGGTAGCGCCTCGGCAAAGACCACGGGCAAGCGTGGCCCTGCTCCCAAACTACAACGGCAGTTGGAGCTGGTCAGTCAGTTACCTAAAGCCAAGCAGCGCCTCATCACGGAAGTGCTCGATTCCATGCTGGCTCAGGCGGGCCGCTAAGCGGCAAAGGCGCCGAGTTATATACCTTTACCGGTGTTTGCCTATCCTGCACTAGATTCAGACCCTCGACGTCTTTTCAGCGTACTGAAAACGTCATTGCCAAGTGGTACCGCTTTACCGGCAATTGCCTATCCTGCACTAGATCCATTCCACGTCCGGTCTTTCAGTACACTGAAAACGTCCGTGCCGGGTCGTTGAGCGGCTAGACGAAAACGATCACGCCTCTCGGACGGATCGCATAGCACCCACCTCACGGGCTGCGACAGCAGCCTGAGAGGTGGGTGTTTTTGTTTCTAAAGATCAGGCTTGCTAGCAACGTGCAGCACTCTGGCGGCGCTTTTCCTATCCTGCACTAGGACGTGGCTCTCCGAGAAATGATTAGCCCGCTAATAACGGCCGTCCGCTGGCATCTGCAGTGGGGTCTCGGGGCAGCGCCCTGAGCAGGTCGGGAGCGTGGCAGAGGGAGTGCAACGACTGGCGACACGCGCTTTGTTATCCCCGCCCATGCGGCGGGGGTATAACAAACCCATACCTTGTCCAGAGACGTTGATGGTTTTTTTGCAGCAAGCGGCAATCTTTGGAAGCAATGATCGAAGCAATGCCCAAGAACATGCCCAGGAAAGTGCCGTAGCAAATGGTGCGACACAGTGCCGGCAAGATGACAAAGCAAGATCACCCAACGATACGGAGAACGACCATGGGCAATGATGTCGACATCAACTACGGCGTGGATTTTGAGCGAGCGCTGGAGCGCCTCCACCACGCAGCCGGAAAGATCTTCCGGCGATACCGCGAAGCAAAGCGTGGCAATAGCAGCGAAGAAGAGATCGAGCGACTGCGGCAGGCCTACATCAGCGTGCAAGATGAGGCGGAAGCGCTATCGCCGCGCGATGAGGCGGCGATCCGGGCCGTGCTGGTCAAGCCGATCTAACCGCCAGTCAAAAGAAGAACGCCCGCGCAAGGCGGGCGTTTCTCAGCGGCAAGGCATCAATATCGAGGAAGTGAACCTGACCCCGGTAGTGGCCTTCGGCGACCAGTTCCAATGCGGTCTTGCCGCCGAACGTGGCCAGTGGCTCCTGCAGCCACGCAACAGCTTTGCTGCGATCGCCCGATATCGCTTCCACCACCTGCATGACACGCGTCACACGTAGATCATTGGTGATGGCCACACAACGCTCCGTCGATATATCGAAGGCCATCATAAAGAAGAACGCCCGCGCTTGGCGGGCGTTCAACTATCCAAGACAGACGAGCCTCCATTCACCAGATTGCGCATCTTCTGACGTCAATGAGATATCAGCATTTGTCGCTATCGCGCGAAGGTCATTGGCCGTGTGCTTCTTGACGATTTGCTCACCCTCGCACTCGAATCGCTGATGAAATCTTCCATCAACCTGAAGCTCACACATACACGATTGAATCAATCCCGGGTGCCCATCGACCAATCCCGCAAGCACCGTTCGGCCGCTTGACAGGCGAAATACATTCATCACCTTCATTTCAAATTTCATTATTTTTGCCCTTACAAGCCAGCGTCTCTGAGCTGCCGAAGAATCTGGACATCCTCGCTGCTCAAGCCAAGCATCGATTGATGGCGAATCATGAAGTCTTTCACATGGGTTTCCGCACTACCAAACCCCTGCGGGCCGAGCCTATCAACAATGCCGAGTTTGGACTGCGTTCCATGAAGGAACTCTTCCAGCACCGCCGCCTTGCTCGGATTGTCACGGAGAAGAATATGCGTGTAGTCCGGACCACCCACATTTGCCTCTGCCTGCATCCAATTCAAATATGCCATGTCCTCACTGCCCTCCTGGGCAAAGACGAGAGTGCGTCGACCAGCAACGCTATCAATGAGTTCTGGAGATGCCTTTTCTACGCCCCAACCAAGATTGGAGCTATTCATCGTGTTTGCGCCCCTCTCAGCGAAGTCTGCGCCGCTTGTAGCCCCTCGATCAACCAAGCTGCGGCCACCCGCATCAAGTAGGCTGCTCCCCTCGGCAATGGCGCGCTCGGCGGCCAGCGGAGCCGCGTAAGTTGCCGTATCAAATAGCGCGCCACCGAGCGCGTACATGCCACCCATTTTCTGGCGCTCATTGAGCGCCTTGATCAATCCCAGCGGTGAGGACTGAATCGCCCCCTGAATCAGGTTGCCTGTATCGGTGAGAACGGTATTGCCAAAGGTGCCGTTTTGATAAGCCGATTGATAGTGATTCGTCGCAGCGATCATTGCCGCCTTACCCACCCCTGGCGTGATCAGTGAATTAAAGAGTCCATTCACGCGATCTCCGGCTCCCGACAGAGCCTGCCCGAGGGGTTTAAAGGTGAAGAATGCCTCTGTGTCCGAAAGGGCTCGATAACTTCCCAGTTGATAGGGCGCCGAGGACTGGCCTTGCTGATCGGCAGACACATCTCCCACCCCGGCCGTAGCCAACGAGTACGCTGATTGATCTCCGTTGCCGCCAACTCCAGGTGCACCTTGTTCGTAAAACGGCGTGCCCATGGGCTGCGCAAGCGTGCCATCAGACAGTCCATAGGCTGCGGTGGCGCTGCTATTTAGATACGACACCGGCGCGCTAGCGCTCGCCACTGATTCTTGGTCGGCATCGCTACTGTCGGGTATGAAGGCAATTACTTGACTCTCTGGATGGAGCCGCCAACTTGGATCATCTCCAGGCAGCACCTTCCAAGTTGCGCCATCGGACGCCGATCCGGCGGATGCCAGCATAGGAAAGTCTGACGGGCTGTATGAGGCGAGCGCATCGCCCTGCGCTCCGACGCCCTGGCCAAGCTTCGTAAAGTCGTACTGCTGGCCCTGCTGCGCACTGCTCGGGCTATTCATCCCCGCAATCGCCGCATTCCCCAACGCATTCCCAAACGCATCCTCCGCAATCTGACCCCACCCTTGGACGTGGTTATCCCCAAGCAACTTCGACGTTTCGTGGTTTAGTGCACCGGACATTAGCCCACCAGCGATATCATTACCGATTCCTGAGCTTAGCCCCATGCTCTGCATGACACCGCCCTGAAGGTTGGCAGCCGCCGTTGCACTGGAGGATACGACAGAAGCAACGAGGCCCGCCCAGCTGAAATGCTCTGACTGCCCTGTAACCTTATCAGCGGCGATACCGGCGGCATAATTCCCCGCCCCCAAGATACCGGCGCCCTCTGGCGTGAAAGCATTGCTAGCGCTGGCGAAGTAGCCAGCGCCTCGCAGCAAGCTTCCAAACTCTGAACCCGCTGTGGCGGTCAGCCCTCCGGCAATCATCTGCCCAAAAGAGAAGCCCTTGCTTACACCCAAGGCATCCCCAGTCAATTGACCTGCCGCGTTGCCGAGCATCCCACCGACGAATGCCGCTCCGAGACCGCCGACTCCCGCCGCCCCCGTCATGACACCGATGCCTGCTGAAAATACGGCCGAGGCGGTGACAGTGGAGGCACCGGCGGCGGTTGCGCCAGCACCCACAACCTCCGGTGCCATCGTTGCAAATGCGCCAGCCGTATAGATGGACACCACGACTACAACAGCAATTACCAGCACTTCCGCCAACCCCGAACAACCCGCCGAACTCGGCGGCGGCGGCGGCGCCGCCGGCAAACTCGGCGTGGTGCTGCCGATGATCTGTCCAGGGTTATACGGCTTGAAGGTCGTCGAGGTATTTGAGTGCGTAGTCACCGAAGGCACGGTGATACCCTGCCCCACGACTAGGCCGCTGTCTCCCGTGAGGCCATTCGCTGCCGCAATGATGTACGCCAGGCTGCTGTTGCCGTACACGCTTTGAGCGATGCTTTCCAGGGTGTCGCCGGCGGCCACCACGTACTGCGTCGGGTTGCCGCTGCTGAAGCCCGTGAGATTTCCGGAGACACTGATCCCGCCCGCGCCGTCCATGTCACCAATCAACTGGCCATTGACATAGACATAGTGGTCATCGGGCGTGTACCCGTTGGGCGTGAACGTGCTGCCGCTTGCCGCTCCCGTGCGACGCTCAAGGATCTCGCCTGAAGCGTTATACGCAAACACGCGAGTCGTGTTCTGTGGAGCACCCGCATTGGTCTGGCTGCTTTGCGACACGACGATGCGATTGCCGAAGGCATCGTAGTAGCTGGTGTCGGTGGCGGGCACGTAGCCGGACACAGTGGGTGTGCCGGTCGTGCTCTGCTCGAGGTAGCCGTCCTTCTTGATGTAGTTGACGACGTAGTTCGCACCGTATGCAGGTGTTGCCTGCGGAACAGCCGGCTGGTTGTAGCTGTAGGCCGTGACGTTGTCTTCGTGGTCGAAGGCCGTGTAGGTCGTGGTGGAGGCCACCACGGCCGGGCCATCACTACCGATGGTCGGCACGGCGCTGGCGCCGCTGTCCGGCAATGAACCATCACCATCAAAGTAGCGCTGGCCAATCTGCGTCCAGTTGCGCTGCGGCGGCTGCCAGCTCACCTGCTGGGCGACCTGACCGTCGGCGTTGTACTGGGTGGCCGTGCCGGTGGTCAGCCAGCCGCCGATATTGAGATACATATAGCCGGTCGGCCGATCCGGCAGACCGTAGATGCTCTCGACCGTGTTGGTTGCCAGGTAATTATTGCTGCCCACCTGGTGACCATCGGCGTCGTACCAGTACTGCGTCCCCACACCCAGATTGGACTGGCCGATCGTCGTGTCGACGGTGTTGTACGACTGCACCAGTTCGTTGCGGCCGTCGTACACCATCTTCTGGCTCATCAAATCGCCAGCACTGTAAGTGGTGGTGGTGGCTCCCTGGACCTGCTGGTAGGTGGCCGCATTGACCGTGTTGCGGATCACCACATTGCCGGCCGCGTCGTACTGGTTGGCGAATGACGGGTCCTGGTAGGTGCCGCCGGTGACCACGATCTGGCCGTTGGTCAGGGCACCATTGTTCACCACGGTGCGGTTGTCGCCGTCGTAGGTGAACCAGAAGCTCTGAATATCAGGCGCCCCTGCCTGAACAGTCTGCGCTTGCGTCATTGCGACCTGGGCCGCTAGGTTACCCCCTGGCCCCTGGTAGCTGATGATGAACGAAATGGTCGTTGACAGTCCGGCAGGGTCATGAGCGGTCAGCGTCACCGTGTATTGGTGAAACGTATCGTTCTTGATGTTCGGGTTGCCGGTGAACGTCATGTTTCCAGCATTGAAGATCAGCCACGACGGACACGTGTAGGTGTATGTCAGCGTCCCGCCCTGGGGATCCATGAACTGGTTGGCAACACCGATAGAGACGTTTGCTGGTGCACCGTACTCGTAGTCATGGCCGTTGATGGTGCCGATATACTGCGGCGGCTGCGGCACCGTTGCCACGTTGACGGTAAAGGACTCACCCACCTGCGCTCCGTGACTATCCTGAGCGAATACCGCGAACGCGAAACTTCCGCCGGCCGGAGGCGTCCCGCTGAAGGTGTGTGAGTTGTAGTCGAAACTGATCCATCCGGGCAGACTGGCCCAGTTCGCCCCGTTCCAGCAATAGGGCGTGTACGAAACTATGTCGCCATTGGGATCTGATGCGCCCGGCGCCTGGTAGCTGAAAAATTGATTCTGCGTTGCATTGATGTTGACGGGGCTACCGGAGAATACCGGCGCCACATTCACCATATTAATGGTTAGCGTGGTGTTGGCGGTATTTCCAGAGACTGGATCGTGTGCAGTTACAGTGATGTTGTACGCCCCGGCTGCTGCACCCCCGTTGATATAGAACGTGGCGCCATCAAAAGTTACCCAGCTCGGCAAATTGCTGGCGGTATAGGTCATCGTGTTCCCGGTGGGGTCATAGAACACGTTGGACGGCATGGTGTACTTGAGGATGGCCCCGCCCGGCGTATAGGTCTGCGCCGGCATGGGGTTGGCTACCGAGATGGGCGCGTATGAGTTGTTCATCATGAACGCGCCGGCCGCCGCGCCGCCTTGCGCATTGGTCGCGATGATTTCGATCTGATAACTGCTGACAGACGCGTAGATGGGTGTCGAGAAAGACGAGGTCTGGTACGTCATGGTCTGCGGCACGCCGGTGACCGCACCCGTCGTAGCATTGACACTCAGTCCGACCGAGCCAATGGGTACCCAGGTGGCCGCCACGTTCGTGTCAATCGGCTCCCCACCCCTATTGATGGTGAGTACGTGCGCAGGTATGAGCACCATGCCGCTGTAAGTAAGCGCCCCGCCATCCGGCTCATTAAACGCATTGCCTGGCAGCGGAATATTGACCGAGGCACCACCGATCACGCCTGACTGATTGGTGAGATTACCGTTGTACACCGGCGGTGGCTGCACGTACTGGGCAACGGTGATGCTGAAGTAGCCTTTGACGTATTGACCCTGAGGATTCTGCCCCTGGATGTAAATGTTGAATGTCTGACCCACCGCGCTCTGCGGGGGCGTGCCGGTAAAGGTCAGCGAATTAGGAAAGAACGTCAGCCAGCCGGGAAGGTCCGAATCCACTTCCGTGGTGGGCTCACCCGGAATCGACTGCATTTGGTACGAGCCCGCGTTGTAGATAAGCGTGTCGCCATCGCTTTCGTAGAAGGCACTCGTACTGAATGCAAACGAAGACTGATGCGTGCCATACATCGTCTGGTTGCTGAGCGTGCCATTCAAGACGGGCGGCGTCGCCTGCACCGTCAGAGTGAAGTTCTCGGTCGCAACGCCACCCTCCGAAGTTGTTGCCTTGACCGTGATGGTGTAAGTACCCACGCTTCCCGACACAGGCGTGCCGGTGAAGGTCCGGCTGTTAGGGTCGAAGTGCAGCCACGACGGCATGTTCGTAGCGTTATATGTGACCGTGCCGCCGTTCAGGTCATTCGCGCCGGCTACGCTGAAGTTCAACGCACCACCCACGCCGCCAAGTTGATTTGCTGCGCCGGCTGAAAACACCGGTGGCGCGATGGGAACCGTCACAACCACATTGGTAGTCACACTCTGTCCATTGACGTCCGTGGCCGTGACCGTAACGGTCCAGCTGCCCGGCGCGCCCGGCGTGCCGCTGAAGGTGCCATTGCTGTTGAGCGACAGCCAGCCCGGCAGGCCGGTGGCGCTGAAGGTCAGGCCGAAGCCGACGTTGTCGGTGAAGTAGCCCGCAATGCTGGTGCTCCACGGGCCGGTCGGATTGGCGGTAAGGCCGCCAATGCCGGACGTCGTCGGCGCGCCGCCGCTGCCGCTGATCGCGGATGCGCCGCCGTAGGCACTCTGCACGAACACTGCGCGGCGGTTGCCGGCAGCATCGTAGTTGTACACGGTGCGCGTGCTGGCCACGCTGGTGTCTTGGTTCTCCGTGGTAACCACGGCCACGCGACCGTGGCTGTCGTAGCTGGTAATGGTCTCGCTGTGGACCGCAAGGCCGGCGCCATCGGTGGTCCAGGTGGCATCGAGCGTCTGGTTGCCGTTGGCGTCGTACTGGTAGTTGTCCCACAGGGCCGTCGTACCACCCGACATCTGCGCTTCCTGCTGCACCTGGCCGTCGGCGTAATAGGAGAAGTCAATTTCGCTGCCGCTGCCGGTCAGGATGCCCGGGAGATAGCCCGGATTGCCCTGCCCGGCGGGCGCCCAGCTGCTGACTTCCTTGGTCAGCAGGCCAGAACCGGCGTCATAGGTATAGGTCGTGTTGGCGCCGCTGAGGTCGACATGGGACTGCACGCGGCCGAAGTAGTCGTAGGCCCAGCTTTCCGAATTGCCATTGGCATCGGTGTAACCCACCTTGTTGCCGTTGGCGTCGTAGGTATAGGTCTCCTGCCAGCCGTTCTGATGCTGGATGGTTGTCTGGCTGGTCAGCACGCGATGCTGACTGTCGTAGCTGTAGTAGCTGGTGTTGCCCAGCGCGTCGGTGACCTGCAGGCGGTCACCGTTGGAGTTGAGCAGGTAGGTTTCCTGCGCCTGCTGCACGCGTGCGTTGCCGGCACTGTTGAGCAGGAAGTCACCTTGCTGCACGACCTGGTCGAGGTTGTCGTAGTTGGTATAGGTGATGCGCGCGTACGAGCCGCTGGCGGTATTGGCTGGCGGCGTCTGCTGGGCCACGGCGCGACCGAGGGCGTCATACCCGGTATACGTTCTATTGCCAACACCATCCTGACTCACCGTGACGTTGCCGGCGCTGTCGTAGGTGTTCCACGACGAGTTGCCGTTTTCGTCGGTCATGCCCATCAACTGGCCGCTGACGTTGTAGTACCACTCCTTGGTTGGCGTCTGCCAGGTGCGCACGCCTGTGGCGGACACCACCAGCACGTTTGGCGCGATGACCTGGATAACGTGGTTTTGCACGTCGTACCGGTACTGCGTGACATTCCCGACGGCATCGGTCGTCGAGATGACATTGCCCCAGCGGTCATAGCTGCGCGTCTGCTGTGTGGCGCCGTTCACACCCGTGGTTGCCTGCGTGCTCGGGCCACGTGACCAGACAACATGACCCGACAGGTCGGTGACGTTATGGGTCCAGGTAGTACCACTGACACCGTTGACCGTCGTGGTGACCGTGGTGTCCACGATGACGTCGCCGCTCAGGTCGTAGCTATAGGTATGGGTGGCGCCCGACTTGGCGTCCGGCGCCGTGAGCTGGTTGCCGGCGTTGTCGTAGGTGTAAGTGGCTTCGTAGCTGTTGTTGTCACCCCGTGCCACCACTTCACCGAAGGCGTTGTACTTGACCTGGGTATAGGCGTCATAGCCGGTCTGGCCGCTACGCTGCGTGGCTGTAGTCAGCTGCTGGTTGTTGGCGTCGTAGGTATAGGTAGTGGTGACGGTGCTCGACGCACCATTGGTGGTCAGCGTGAAGCTCTGCGTGAGCACATTGCCGTTGTTGTCGTACGTGGTGCTGTGCGTGTTGCCGTTTGCATCGTACTCGCCGGTCTGGCGACCCAATGCGTCGTAGTACGACCAGGTCTGCTCGGAAAGCCCGCCAGCAGCGACGTTGGTGCTCAACACATGGCCGAGCGCATCGTAGACGTAACTGGTGACCGGGCTGACCGTGGTGTAAAGGCTGGCGCTGGTCAGGTCGACCGACGTACTGGCCAACAGGCTCTGCCAGTTGCTGACCAAGGCCTGGCGCGCTGGCGCGGTCACACTGATGACGCGGCCTACGGTGTCATACGCCGTGGTGGTGGTCATGCCGTTGACGGTGATGCTGAGTACGCGATTCTCGCCGTCGTAGGTATAGGAGGTGACCGAGCTGCCGTTGGCAAAGCCGGCGCTGCCGTTGACGTAGCTGTATTCGCCGGTGTCGGTCTCGCTGGTCTTGCGGCCGATACCGTCATAACCGTAAGTGATGGTGCGGTCATAGCCCGTGGCCAGCGTGCCCGCGGGCGGCAGGCCTGGCGTCGTCGTCGTACTGACGCCGCTCGTGCTTACGGCCGTGGCGTACTGCGTCACCGTCAACGCGTCGCCGAATGCGTCATAGCTGGTGGTGGTGACGTAACCCTGCGGGCTGGTATAGCTCCCGGTGGGAGTGACGGTCATCGTCGCCCGATTGAGGGCATCGTAATAGTTGTACGTGGTGGCCCAGATCGCGGGCGTTCCGCTGGTGTCGGCGCCCTGGATCAGGGTGGACGTGCTGGTGACATTGCCGTACGCATCATAGGTGTACGTGGTAGTCGGCGACATCGGCCCTGCAACGCTGCCGCCTTGCGGGCCCATCGTGTAGACGTAGCTGATGGCGGACTGCTGGACCTGCGTCTTCTGACTGAGCTGGTTGTAGGTCGTGGTGACGCTGCGATCGCTGCCCGATGTCGCCAAGCCCTGCTGCAGCTGGGCGACGCTCAGTGCCTGCCCGGCACTCCAGCCGGTAATCGCACCGGTATTGAGCGCCGTGGCATAGCGCGTCGTGGTGAGCACATTGCCGTAGGCGTCATAGGTGTTGGCAGTGATGTACCCGTCGGCATCGACGCTGTACGCCACTTCGCCGTCAACGTTGTAGATCTTGTACTGATAGTGGCCGTCCGCGTCCTGATCGACCACGGCCTGGCCAAGCGCATTGTAGGTCACGTGCGTGGCAGCCACGCCGGCGTAGGTGGTGCTGGTCTGGTGATTGACCGCGTCGTAACCGTAGTTGGTCGTGTTCAGGACCGTGACGTGCGCCGAATCCGGTCCGGTCCCCTTGCTGACGGCTGTGACGTTGCCGACGCCGTCGTAGCTGTAGGTTGTGTACAGAAACTGTGTGACGCTTTGGAACGCGCCATTGCTGCTGTTGTAGCTGCCCACCGTGACGGGCGGGCTTTGTTCCAGGGTCTTGCGACCGGCCTTGTCAAACAGTACGTAGGTCCAGTTCCCATCGCGATCCGCACGACCGGTCTGCAAACCGGTGGCGTCGTACTGGAAGCTGGCGTTGGCGCCCAACGCGTCGCCCGTCGCGGTGATGCGACCCGCCGCGTCGTAGGTGATGCTGCTGATGCGCGCACCCGTGGTACCGCTGTTGGTGGCGCTGATCGCAGTAGCCAGCGTCGCCACCGTCTGCGTGCCGGGCAACGCGATGGCGTTGGCGTACGCTATCGTCTTCAGCGTTCGGCCATCAGCGTCGTACTGCGTTTCGGTGACGTGATTGGTGGCATCGATGGTGTAACGCAGGCGGCCTGCATTGTCATAAACGCTGTAGGTGACGTGATTGGGAGCACTCGCCAGCGCCTGCGCCACGCTGCTGGTGGAAAGCTGTGCGGCCAGCGTCTGACTCGTGGACAACACAAGGGTCATGCCGTAGCTGACGGTAGCCACCACGCGACCGGCGGCGTCGAAGCGCTGCTCGGTCACCACACCGAGCAACTGGCCGTTCACCGTGTTCTGCTGCACCGTGAAGCGCGCGTGGCCATCGGCGTCGTAGAGATAGAGCGTGGCCTGCGCATTCGCGTCGGTATTGACGGCGCCACTGACCAGGGACCCGACCGACGACAATGCCGTCGACTGCGACTGCTGCAACACCGTCGCTTCGCCAGCGGACACCGTCACCGCCGTCTTGTAAACCAACACCTCACTCACGCGATCGGCGCTGTCGTAGCGCGTTTCGGTGACATAGCCCTGCGGATCGATGCTGTAACGCACCTGGCCTTCCGCGTTGTACGCGGCATAGGAAACCTGGTCGTAACTGGTGACCGACAGGTCGGCCGTTACTGCGGCCACGCTTGGCGCATTGCCCAGGGCGCTCAGCTGTGCGCCGGTAAGGGCCGTGGCATAGGCGCGCACGGAGGTCACGCGACCATCGGCATCATAGGTGCGCTGCGTGACCGCGCCGCTGGCGTCGATGCTCAGAACCGCCTGGTTGGCTTCGTTGTAGACGGTGCGCGTCACATGCCCGTTGGCATCCGTGGCGCTGGTGAGATTGTTGTTGCCGTCGTACGCATACGTCGTCGCCAGATGCAGCCCGGACGGATCGACGATGGTCTGGCTCAGCCGCTCCAGGTTGTCGTATACGTACTGCGTGGTGCGCGCAGCGCTCGTGCCCGCACCCACCGTCACCGTCAGCGCCTTGCCGGCGCCGTCATAGGTGTAGGTGGTGGTGAGGTTGAGCTTGCCGGTGCCGGCGTCCTGCACCTGGGTAAGTACGTTGCCGTCGGCATCGTAGGCGTAGGTGGTCACCGAGTTCATCGGGTCGGTGATGCTCAGCTGGCGACCTTCGCCGTCGTAAGCGTAGCTGGTCTTGAGGTTGAGACCTGACGGGTCGACCGTGCGCGTAAGCACGCGACCGCTGGCATCGTAGCTGTAAGAGACGACGTGACCCGTGGCATCCGTGGTCTGGATCAGATGATCGTCAGCGTCGTATTGATTGCTGCTGATGTTGCCCAGCGCGTCCTTGGTTGTGAGCAGGTTGCCGTCGCCGTCGTAGGTGAACGTGGTGACGTCGTTGAGGCCATCGGTCACGGTGAGCACGTCGCCGTAGGCATCGCGCACGGTGGTGACGGTGACGCCGTCGGCGGTGGTCATAATGGTCTTGTGATTGGCCAGGTCGTACTGGTAGATGGTGCTGTTGCCCAGCGCATCCGTCTGGTTGACGACCCGATCGAACGCGTCGTAAGTCGTATGCGTGGTGCGGGCCGCGCCCTGTACCGTCTGCGACACGCTCACCTGGCGGCCGAGGTTGTCGTAACCGTAGGTGATCACGCTGCCGCGGGCGTCCGCGGCGCTGATCACGCGCCCGAAAGCGTCGTAAGTCATCGAGGTGGTACGCGCCACCGCAGTGCCCACGCCGTCCGTCTCGCCGGTGCGTTCGCCGCGCGCGTCGTAGGTGTAGGTGGTCGTGGTGCTGTTGCCCGCCGTCAGGCCGCTCCACGGCGTGCTCAACTGTTGCTGCTGCTGGATCAGGTCCCCGAACGCGTTGTAGATGTTGGCGGTTTGATAGCCCAGCCCATCGATGGTGCCGGCCACCTGGCCGTCCAGTGTGTAGCTGTAGCTGGTGGTGGTGTCCGTCGCCGGATTGGCACGTGCCGCCGCTGCCGCCGCCACCTGGGCAGTGGTCGCGTTGCTCACATTGAGCGTGGTGCCACTACTGGTGCCCGACGTGACCAGCGTCAGCATGCCCGCGTAGCGGCGCGTGCTGGCCACCTGGCCAAAGGCGTTGTACGAATAGGCGATGACATCGCCCAATGCATTGAGCGTGCCGCCACTGGGCTGGCCCTGCACCGTGTATGCGACGCGGCCATCGGCGTCGTAATAGGTGTAGGTGATATTGCCCAGCGGGTCGGTGGCAGTGATCTGCTGACCCAGCACGTTGTAGGTGTAGCTGGTGGTCTTGGTATTTCCGTCGGTACGGCCAGTCACTTCGCCGAAGGCGTCATAGCTCGTGCTGGTGGTGCGGGCCGCGCCCTGGCCTGCCGCCGGCGTTGCCGTCGTGGACAGCAGCTGGCCGACGGTGTTGTAGCTGTAGACAGTGACCGTGCCATCGGGCGCGGTGACCTGATGCAGACGGCCATCCGCATCGTAGATGCTCGTGCTCGCCTGCGTTGCCGGTGACACGCCCAGCAGGGCCACCAGCGCCGCGTTGGTCTCGCTGCCGGTCAATGCGGTCAGTTGCGTTGAGGTGAATGGCGTGCCGTAGCGGGTCGTGACCGCGGTATGCGTCGTCTCGTCGTACGCGGTCGTCGTGAGATAGCCATCCGCGTCGATCTGGGCAACCACCCGCCCTTCGTCGTTGTAATAGGTGCGCGTGGTTTGATCGGCCGCGTTGGTGGCCAGATCGGCTTGCAGCGCAGCGAGCGTCGGTGTGCTGCCGAGCGCCGTTAGCTGGGCCGGCGTCAGCGCCGTGGCGTAGATGGTGGTTTTGACGACGCGACCGGCCGTGTCATAGGCGGACACGGTGACGTAGCCCGATGCGTCAATCGATGCCACCGGCTGGTTGTCGGCGTCGAATACGGAGTGCGTGATGCGATCGTTCGCGTTACTGGTCAGGTCCGCCTGCAGGGCTGCCCAGGTCGGCGCGCTACCCAAGGCGGTGACTTGCGTACCCGTCAGCGCAGTTGCGTAAGCCGTGCTGCTCAACGCATTGCCATCGCCGTCATAGGTCGTCGTAACGACGTTGCCGAGGGGATCGATGGTGGCGATAACTCGACCGGCCCCGTCATACAACGTGTGGGCCGTACGATCGTTGGCATTGGCCGTCGGCACAGGCACGCTGGCCGGGAAACTCGCGGTCAGTGCGCCTCCACTCACCCAACCGGCCGTGCTGATGGTGGTGGCGTACTGCGTGGTGGCCACCACGTGACCGTCGGCATCGTACGTATAGGCAGTGACGGCGCCGGTCGCATCCACCGTGCCCGACACGCGACCATCCGCATCGTAGAAGGTGTAGCTGACATTGCCGCCCGCATCGATCACAGCCACCGGCTGGCCGGCGGCGTCATAGAGATAAGACGTCACCCGGCTGGCCTGGCCACTGGCCGACTGCGCGCTGCTGAGCAGCTCGCCGGCGCTGTTGCGCACTTGCGTGGTGGTCAGGCCGTTGGCCTGGATGATGGCTAGCTGATTGCCGCTATCGGTGTAGACATAGCTGGTGACATTGTTCAGCGGGTCTGTGCTGCTGATCAGTCGACCCAGCCCGTCGTAGGCGTAACTGGTGGTCTCCGCTGTGGTGCGAGCGCTGCCGCGCAGCGTTGCCTGCTGCAGCAAACGGCCCTGAGCGTCGTAAGTAAACTTGGTCACCACCGCACTGGTGTCGCTGCTAAGCGTGCCCACGCCGGCGCTGCTCAGCGCGCCCCACTGGATGGACTGGCTCAACTGGCCACGCACGTCGTAGCTGTAATCGGTGCGTTCCATCTGGCCAAGCACGGCCTGTACCGGACTACTGGCCACCCAGCTCTGCAACTGCGCCAGAGTCGGCGGCGTGCTTGGGCTCAGCCCCGCCAGGCTGTAGCTCGCACCGACGTATTGCTTGATGCTGCTCAGCACGGTGACACCGCTGCTGGTGCCGTAGTCGTGCTCGGTCACATGGCCCAGGGCATCAACAACGTAGTTGAGGCGATCGCTGCTGTCGTAAACGAAATAAGTGGTTTGCGCGCCACTGGGAGCCACGTAGCCACCCTGCCCGATCACACCCTGCGCCGGGACGCTGTAGGTAGTCTGGCTGGTGACCTGGTTGTCGACGTTATAGGTGTAGCTGATCGTGTGACCCGTCGGATCTTCCACGCTCAGGCGATTGCCGTTGCTGTCGTACGTATACGACGTGATCCCGCCATTGGCATCGACGACCTGGGTCAGGTTGCCGCTGGCGTCGTAGCTGTACTGCGTGGTCGGGCTGCTGCCGTTGACCGTCGGCGCGGTGACCTTGGCCAATTGGCCGGCGGCGTTATACGTATAGGCCCAGACGCGCCCCAGGCCATCGGTGACCGTGGTGGTGTCGGTGCCGAGCGTGTAGCCCAGGGTCAGCGTCTGAGCCGCCGCGCCACTGCCGGTGGTGATGGTGGCGACGCGCCAGGTGCCATTGCTGTCCTGCGCATAGGTGTAGCTGACCGTGGTGCCATCGCTCTGCGTGACCGAGGCGACGCGGTCGCTGCTGCCATCGTAGGTATAGGTCGTGGTGTAGCTGGCGGACGTGGCATCGGTGTCCGAACCCAGCGTGGTCGTCACCGTCTGCAGGCGCCCCTGGCCGTCGTAGCCGTAACTCACCTGCTGGCGCACCACCGCCGTGCTGCCGCCCGGCGGAATCTCGCTGATCGAGAGGCTGCTGAGCGCGCCCGCGGTGTAGCCCAGTGTGAGTTGATCGCCGTCGCCCGCGGTGATCGTGGTCAGTTGCGCGCCGGTGTAGCCAAAGGTGTATTGAGCGCCCGTCTCGGGGTCGGCCAGGGTCTGCAACTGGCCCGTCGCGTTGTAAGTTTCCTGCACGCGGCTGCCGCCATCGGTCCAGGTCCAGGTCGACGTCCCGGCGTTCCAGCTCAGCGTGTCGGCCGCGCCGTTCTGACCCTGGCTGACGTACTTGCCCAGGGTGGCGTTGTACGCGTAGGTCACTGTCGAACCGTCGTCCGCCGTGCGGGTGATGGTGCTGCCGGCCGTGTTGAGGGTGCCGGTCAAGCCGCCCACGTTGCGGGTGAAGCCGAATAGCCAGCCCTGGTTGCCAGTCAGCTGACCCAGGCTGTTGTAGGTGCGCAAAACGTTGAGCGGCAAGCCGTCGAAGATCAGGCCCTCGTCGGCGTTCTGCAGCACTAGGTTACCGGTCGCAAGATTGAGGTACTGGCCGATGCCGGCCTGCCCAATGGACGCTTGTCCTCCCGACGTCTGGCCCAGCTGAGTCAACGACGTATTGCCCAGACCCAGCCCATTCCCTGAAATCACTGCGACCATGCGACCACTCCCCGAATAAGTCATCAAAGGAGCCCTCTTTAAAGGGCCTTTGTGTCCTTATCCCAGGGCGCGGAAAAAAGTTTAGGGTCCCGGAGCAAATCCCTCACAGACCCCGGGCCAGCGCCCAGTCATGGCCGGCCATCACTGCGGGGGACCAAGATTCCCTTGGATGTCGTCCAACAGGCTGCCTGGACGGCCAGTCATGACGGCGCACTCCCGCAGCACCCACCTCGAGGCGGAAAATTTACGCCCCCGCAGTATTTCGATGTAGCGCCTTTACGCCCGCCGGACCCAGCATGCCTCATCCGCTCCGAGGAGCGCCGAAAAGCACCATGCTGTGAGCATTGTGATCGTCCATGGGCCGCACACGTCCGGCCACTCGCTTCCCCAGGAACTGCAACAACAACTTCAGCAACAAGCCGGCGCGGCGGGATGCACGCTGGAGCTTCGAGGATGCAAGGACCTGAGCCACTTTGTCGGTCAGGTGTGCGCTGCCGGCACCGACAGCACCGAGTTTGTACTGCTCGATCCAGGTGACCTGGCATCAGAAGTACGTGAGCACCCCGAGGCCGGCCTGGCTGACGCGTTAGACCATCTGGGCGCGCCGTATATCGAAGTTCACGAAGAGATTGATGCCGAGCTGCAACACGACGCCGGCTTTCACAAAGCTCCGCTCGCCACCGTCATCATCAACGGCAACATCGGCAGCGGTTACCGCATAGGCCTCAGCATCGCCTTGCGGCAATTGCGCGAAGGCCTGCGCGGCGACGATCAGAGGGGAGTCAACCGCTACCCTCTTCCGCAAGCAAGCATCGCTTGATGGCGTTCCATAGGCCTCCGACGTTGAAAGCCAAACCAGCCACCCGTCGAAGCCGGGCGGCTGAATGGGCTTGCGTTGGCATGCTGCGCGGAGGCTTTCTTAGCGCTGCTTGATCAGGCTATGCACCGCCAGCGGGCCGCCGAACTGTTGCAGCAGACCACCCTCTTCGAGACGGCCCAGGGTGATCGGGCTGAAGCCAAGTGTGGTGACCAGCGCGGCGACCTGTTCGTTGGCGTCCGCATGATTGCCTGAGACGAAGAGGGTGCGATGGCCGTCGCCCACGCGCGGCTCGTCGGCGAGCACGGCGGCCGGCAGTGTATTGAAGGCCTTGACCACCTTGGCGCCCTTGAACTTCGTCGCCACGACCTGGCTGGAGGGCTTGCCGCCAAGGTCCAGCGGTTTGAACGCAGGAAACTCGATGGCATTGGTGGCGTCGACCACGATCTTTCCGGTCCAGTCGCTGCGCAACTTCGCCACTTCCTCCACTGCCCCGAACGGGACTGCGAGGATGATGACTTCCGCGTTCAATGCCTCGCCCGTTTCCTTCGTGCTTACCGAAGGAGCGAAGGCTTTCACTTCCTCTTCCAGCGAAGCCGGTCCGCGGCGATTGCTGATGACGGCCGGAATCTTGTTGCGGGCAAACTGTTTGGCGAGGGCGCCGCCGATGGCGCCTGATCCGATGATGGCGTAGCTCATGAGATATCTCCTGGTGGACGATAACTGGGATGGAGGCGAGGTATCAGCGCGACTTGCTGTCAAGACTGATCGGGCCTGCGCCATGGACGGCCAGCAGCAGGAAGGCGCCGGCAATCGACACGTTCTTCATGAACATGATCATCTGGATCTGATCGGCGAGGTGGTTGTGGAACAGGATGGCCGTGAGCACGGTGAAACCGGCCATCAGCACCGACACGATGCGGGTCTTCCAGCCGAGGATGATGGCCAGCGAACCGAGAACTTCGGTGGCGATCACCAGCGGAAGCACGGCGCCGGGCACGCCAACCGAAGCCATATAGCCCGCGGTGGCCGCGTAGGCACCCATCTTGCCGATGCCGGAAAGCAGGAACAGAGCCACGATCAGTACGCGGCCGAGCAGTTCAGCGCTGCTCTTGATCGTGAAGACAGCGGTGTCTTGCGTGTTGCCTATCGATGAGGCGTAGCGAGCAGTTTCAACTTGAGTGTTCATGGTGATGTCTCTCGTTAAGTGGGTTGCTTGATTGGCCACCGGCTGGGTGGTCGGTTCGGATGGCGCCAGGCGGGGAGTGACAGCCTTCATGCGACCTCGTCTGCGATGGACAAAGGCTAGGCCTTGCCCATGCATCTGAATAGCCTATATATTTCGATGCAAACTATCGTTCTGGACGATATATGCTCGACGCCGTCACACTGGACCAGCTGCGCACCTTCATTGCCGCTGCCGAGGAAGGCAGTTTTTCGGCGGCCGGGCGAAAGTTGCGGCGCGCGCAATCGGTGGTGAGCCAGACCCTGCTCAATCTCGAGGCGCAATTGGGCGTCACGCTGTTCGATCGCAGCGAGCGTTATCCCAAACTCACCGAAGCGGGCGCGGCACTACTCACCGAGGCGCGCGGCGTGGCCGATCAAATGGACGGCTTCAAGGCGCGCGCTCGCTCGATGAAGGAAGGGTTGGAGCCCGAGCTTTCCGTCGCGGTCGACGTGATGTATCCGATGGATGGGCTCACCCGCGCTGCCGGCTATTGCCGCGAGTTTTTCCCCAACACGCCGTTGCGTGTCTACGTGGAAGCACTGGGCGGAGTGATCCGCCCCGTGATGGATGGCACGTGCCGCATTGGCATCGTGGGCTCGCTGCCGGTGATACCCGATGAGCTGGCCTCGGAGCCGCTGATCGACCTGCCCTTTATCACGGTGGTCTCGCCATCGCATCCGCTGGCCAGGCACAAGGGCAGCATCAGCAAGAAGCTCATCGAGAAACAGATCCAGCTGGTGCTGACCGATCGCACGCCGCTATCGGATGGCCGGAGCTTCGGCGTGCTCTCGCCACTCACCTGGCGCCTGGCCGACCTGGGTGCGAAGCACGCGTTCTTGAATGCCGGCCTGGGTTGGGGGCATATGCCCCTGCACATGGTCAAGAAAGATCTGGACGCCGGCAACCTGGTCAGGATCAAGGTGGAGGGAATCGCCAAAGACACGTTTCTCCCCATGCATATCGTCTATCGCAAGGACGCCCTTCCCGGCCCCACCGGACGTGCCTTCATCTCGCAGTTGCGCTGCTGACGGCCAGGCTCGTCAGCAGCACAACCCTGAGCGCCCGAAAGCGCATCAACTCCGCCGCACCGGCAAGAACCGGCTGTTGCGCAGCAATCCCGCCGAGATCAGCGACACCAGAACGCCGACCGGGAAGATTTCCACGAAGGTCATCGGCAGGCGGTACATCGGGTTCGCGTACTGGATCTTGAAGGCCTCCATGTCCGCGCTCAGCTTGGCCAGTGCCTCGGCGCTGGCGCCCTTGGCCTTTTCGCTGGCGATGATCGCCTGCGCATAGGACGTGGCGAAATCCATATGGGTCATCGCCTGTACCCCTTCCCAAGCGATCACGTAGAAGATGCCGGCGATGAAGCTGATGCCCAGGCCGACGCCGAGTGCCGGCCAGAAGCCGATCACCCCGCCCCGGTCCACGTCACGATGCCGCTTGATCCCGACGAACACTGCGCTCAGGGCGATCAGCATCGTCGTGTAGCCGATCAGCATGCCGTACCTCATGGGCGGCATGCCGGAGAACGCGATGAAGGTGACGAATTCGAAGCCGCCGACGATCACGCCGGCGATCACGCCGTACTTAAGGATGGTCCGTAACAAGGTGTGCTCCCCGGTGATGAATGGTGTCGCTATTGACTGCATTCGGGAGCCGGCCGGCAATCGCCCGAATGGGTGATTTGGACGATTTCATCCGAAATAACAAAGCGTCAGGGCACGATACCCAGCTCGCGTGCCCGGCGGATCGCCTCGGTACGCCGCTTCGCGCCCAGTTTCTCGAACAGCCTGGCGACGTGCGTCTTGACCGTGTTCGGCGACACATGAAGGCGCGCGGCGATCTCCTTGTTGGAATGGCCGGCGGCAAGTTCATGCAGCACTTCCAGCTCACGCCCGCTAAGACCCAGCGCCGCCTGCGCCTTCGGGTTGCCGTCAAAGTCGGGGGCCGCCGGCGTCGCAAAGACCCGCACGCCCAGGAAGATGCCAAGCACCAGGAAGGCCGCCGCGACCAGGAACAGATAGATATCGCCCGAATGCATCCGCGCCAGGCGCTGGTAGTCGAGCCACTGCAGGGCAACGGTACCTGCCGCCAGCAGCGCCCCGTAGCCGACCACCCGCTTCCACATCACCGCCGCCTCCACTTTCCCCTTGGAGTCGGATCTTAACGCTGGCCGGGGTTTCTGGTGCTTGCCGAAGGGCTGCCGCATCGTCACAAAAAAAGGCCGGGCCCGAGGGCCCGGCTAGGGAAACGCAACATCGGATGACTTGAGCCAAACCCGCACCGCGCCTTGCCGTCCTCGGCACGGCGGCGTCGAACTAGAACTCCTGGCTCAGCCGTATGCCGATCGTGCGCGGTGGCGTCATGACGGTATAGACCTGGCCATTGGGGTACGCCGGCACCACGTCGTGGGCGGCGCAGACGGCCTCCGCGCATTCGGTGTAGCGGTACAGTTGCCCCCGTTTGTCGAACATGTTGTTGATGTAGATATCCAGCGACAGACCGTGCTTCTTGATGCCGGCGGTAAAGTCCACCGTCGTGTACGCAGGCAGATTGCCCACCAGGCCTCGTTCCAGGATGCGCAGATCTGAGGTGCGCTCGCCCACGTGCACCACAGCTCCCTGCACGAAGGCCTCCATGCCGGCAACGTCGAAGGCATAACGCGCAATCAAATTGCCCTTGAACTTCGGCGTCACCGGCAACTGCGTGCCCTTGGGCGCCTGCGGCCCGGTCACTGTGTCACCCGTGAGCGGATTGACGGTACCCGCGGGGCAGTAGGTGATCGGCGTGCCGCTGGTGTCGGTGAAGCCGCAGTAGTTTTCCGTCAACTTGGCGTTGTACAGGGCGATGCCCATGCCGATGGTGAGGTTATAGGTGGCCGCCCAGTTCAGGTCAGACTCCAGGCCATCGATCTGGGCCTGGCCTGCGTTCTTGATTTCGGTCAGACCGTTGGCGCCCAGGATGCTGAACTGGAAGTCCTTCCACTTTTCGCGGAACACCGCGCCGTTGAACGACAGACGGTTGTCGAACCAGGTCGTCTTCCAGCCCAATTCGTAGTTCGTCAGATAGTCCGACTTGTACGGCGGCAGGCTGCCTCGGCGATTGATGCCGCCGGGACGGAAGCCTTCCGACCAGGTGCCGTAAATCATCTGCTCGGGCGTGATCTGCCAGGTCAGGTTGGCCTTGCCGAGCGAGCCCGATTCGTTGGTGCTCTTGAAGAAGTCCGAACAAGGCGCGCCGTGATACGGCTCCTGCGTCACGCAGCCGGCTTCACCATAGCTCGATGAGGGTGAGTAGCCGGAACTGAAGCCGTAGAAGCCTTGCAAGCTGTTGTCCGTCTTGAAGTAGCGGCCACCGATCGTGCCGGTCAAGGTCTCGGGTATGAAGTCGTAGGACACCTCGCCGAACACCGCCTTGTCGCGGTCATTGCGTTGCTGCTCGGTCAGCCACAGCGTATTGGGCCAGCCCGGCACCGCCAGCGAATCGGCCAGGCCATTGATCATGTAGGCCTGTTCGATGTCGTGCACCTGCTTTTCCCAGAACAGGCCGCCCACCACGCGCAGGCGATCCTCCTTGGGCGAGGCGATGCGCAGCTCGTGGCTGTTCATCGTGTAGTGGTCCTTGCCCTGGATGAACTGCGACGGATTGATCAGCTTGCCGCTGTTGTCGTAGATGTAGGCGCCATAGCCGGCCAGGGTGTCGTACCAGAACGAGTAGTCGCTGTAGTCGCTGTACTCTTCCTGGTTGCGCTTGAGGCGGCCATAGGCATAGGTCAGGTCGAAGTTGCCGATCTTGCCTTCCACCGTCAACGCCGCCTGGATCCAGCGGTCATTGGTCTTTTCCGGATAGAAGTGCGTGAGCGCCAGGCTGCCCACCTGCGGATCGGAGGCCACGTTGCCGTTGGCGATCGTCTGCTGCCCCATCAGCGTCGGGCTGATCGACCACTCGTCGTTGAGGTTGATCTTCAACGCCGCACGCGCGCCGCTGGTGTCGACGTCGTTGTAGTTCTTCTTGGCAGCGCCGGTACAGACCAGCTCCGGCGTCGAGCAACCCTTGGCATTGCTGACGGTGATGCCGGACGTGGGAAACGTGCGCTCGCCAACGACGTTGTCAATGTAGCCCGCATCGTGCTCGTGCCAGCCCACCAGGCGGATCGCCGTGCTCGGCGACAGCGGGATGTTGACCATGCCGTCGGCCTCGTAGCCGATGCCGCCATGATCGACCGAGTCCATGCCGACGCTGTAGCTGGCGGCAAAGGCACTCGGGTCGGGCTTGTTGGTGATGATGCGCAACGCACCCGCTTCCGCGCTGGCACCGTAAAGCGTGCCCTGCGGACCCGACAGCGATTCGACGCGCGCGATATCGTACATATGGATATCGAGCGGCCCCTGGATCGTGGTGACCGGCTGTTCGTCGAGATAGACGCCCACGCTTGGCAAGGAGCCGGAGTGGTTGCCGTCGCCGCCGCTGGCCACGCCACGCATATAGATCAGCGCAAAACCCGGTCCGAAGGTTTGATACGAAACGCTGGGCAGGTACTTCACGTAGTCGTCGAAACTCTTGACGTGCAGTTCCTGCAGCTGCTCTCCGCCCAGCACGTCGATGCTGATGGGTACCTTCTGCAGATTTTCCTCGCGCTTCTGTGCGGTCACCGTCACCGTGCCCAGCGTCTTGGGCTTGGCTGGAGCGGCGGGCGCCGCGGCGGGACTCTGGTTCGGGTTTTGATTCTGCTGGCTGTTGTCTTGCGCAAACACGGATGGCGCTACGGCAAGGCAGATCGCCGCGGCAAGCGGCAACCGGGCTAGTCGCACCCTCTCTGTTCGTATTGGCTGTCTCGGCCTGACCCTATGCATCGACTTACCCTCCCCGGTAGTGACGACGATCTACTTGCTATAGGACTCCCCATGCCGGCGGCTCGGGATAACACCCGAGCACCGGTCCCAACGCCTGTTCCAGCGGTTCCAGCCATGGGGCGTAATGCCGCCAGTGATCCACGCCTTCGCGGTAGATCGGCCGACGCACCTGCTCCGAACTGGCCGTACGCACCGGCCGCTCGTTCTGGAAGAAGCGCAGACACGATTCCTCGAACGGCAGGCCACAATGGTCGAGCAGACGCCGAACCTCCCCTTCGGTGTCCTCGACCATGTGTTCATAGATGACGCGATGGATGCGCCCGGGCAGCACCCGGTCGAAATGCGACATCAGCGCCACGTAGTCGCGGTAGTAGCGACCCAGGTCCTCAAGGCTGTAGCTGAAGCTCTGTCCGCGCGCAAAGTGCTGTTTGAAGCCCGAGAAACAACAGGCCAGGGGATGCCGGCGCGCATCGATGATCTTCGCATTCGGCAGCATCAGGTGGATCAGGCCGATATGCATGAAGTTGTTGGGCATCTTGTCGATGAACAGCGGCGCCGACGTCTTGCGCTGGATGCGCGTGTGTTCGAGATAGCGTTCGCCCAGTTCGTGCAGCGCGTTCGCATCGAGCGCCGCGAGCGTTTCGTGGTACGGCATTTCACTGGCGGCGTGCGCCTGCTCGCGCAGGCTGCGGGTGATCGAGGTGACTTCCGGCAGCTCCATGGTGCCCTCCACCATGCTGTGGCTGGAAAGGATCTGCTCGATCAGGGTGGAGCCGGCGCGCGGAAGGCCGACGATGAAGATCGGATCGCCGGACGCATGGCCGCAGCCGGCGCGCGCGGCAAAGAACTCGCTGGTGTAGCGTTCGCGGATGTGCTCGACGCGCGCTGCGGTTTCATCGGCGCGGTAGTTGAGCTGTGCGTGCCGTATCGCGTTGCCTTGCGCGTAATGACTGAACGACGCCTCGTACTCGCCGCCGTCCTCCAACGCCTTGCCGATGGCAAATTCCAGGTGCAGGCGATCGTCTTCGCCAAGGTCGGCGCGTGCCAGCTGCCGGCGCATGACGGCAAGATCGTCGGCGCTGAAGCGGAAGGTCTTGAGGTTGGCCAGGCTCCACCAGATTTCGCCAAACGAAGGCTGCAGCGCCACGCCGCGACGATAGGCTTCGATGGCGCGCGCGGTGTGCCCTGCCGTCTTCAGTGCATGGCCGTAGCTCATCCACACGCTGGGATGACGCGGATCGCGCGCCACCAGGTCGCCATAGATGCCGATGGCCGGCTCGTAATCGCCGATGCGGCACAGCACCGCCGCCTTCAGGTTGAGGTGACCGAGATTGTTCGGCTCAACGCCGAGCAGCTGTTCGACTTCTGCCAGCGCGCGCTCCGGCTGGTTGCCCCGATGCAGCACCAGCGCGTAGTTCTGGCGCGCCGCATGAAAACTGGGCGCCAGTTCCAGGCAACGCGCGAGCAGATGCTGCGCGTCTTCGAGCCGCCCCAGGCGCGCGGCGACTTCCGCGAGCATGCGGATCGCTGCCACATCGGTCGGCGCCTGTTTCAGATGTTCGCGCAACAGCGCCTCGGCATCCGGTATACGGTTTTCAACCAGGGCGGTGGCGGCCGACAGCAAGCGCGGATCACGCGTCGAGCAGCGCACGTGCTGGGCGTAAGCCGCATCGGCCTGCGCGTGCTCGCCAGCGGCCATCAGGACATCGCCCAGCGCACGCCACGCTTGCGGCAGCTCGGGCTTCAACACCGTCGCCAGGCGCAGTGCCGTCATGGCCTCCTGTCCCTGCCCGCTACGACCCAGGGCAATGCCCAGGTCGAGCTGCGCGTACGCCCAATTGGGCTGCGTGCGCACCAGCTCCTGAAGCACGTCGATGGCGCCCTGCATGTCGCCTTGCGCCGCGCGCGCCCCTGCGAGCAGGCGCATGGCCACCGGCTGGTTCTCGACGACTTTGAGGATTTCGGTCGCCTGCTCGGCGGCCATCGACGGGTGGCTCTCCAGCAGGCGCGCAGCGTGCGCCAGCGCCTGCTCCAGGGTGCCGCTGGCGTCGCGCGCCGTCATCGTGCGCGCGTCCATGGCAGCATGGACAGGGTGATGGCGGTCGGCATAAGGCGGCAGACGCTTCTCATAGGTCCTTGAGCAACCGATAGTTGAACTCTAACGACTGAGTGTAGGAATTGACCAGAATGCGTTCGTCCTGTCCGTGCGAGCGGTCATCGTCCACGTCATAAGGCAAGCCGTTGAACACATACGACGGCATGCCCGCTGCGCGCAGAAATACACTATCGGAAGCGCCGGCCGACATCATCGGCGACACCGGCACCGTACCCCACAGCGATTTCGCCACGCTTGCGATCTGCGCAAACAACGCCGCGTCCACCGGACTGGGCGGACTGGGCTGAGGTGCTGCGACGCGGCTGATGTCGATGCCGTTATCTGCCACGGCATTTTTAAGCATGACGTCGACCTGGTCCGGATCCTCGTCCGGCAGCAGGCGACAGTTGATGGTGGCGCGGGCCATCTGCGGCAACGCGTTCTCCGCATGGCCGCCTTGCAGCAAGGTGGGCACGCAGGTGCTGCGTAGCTGTGCGTTGTTATAAGGCGAGGACGCCGCAAGCCGGATCAGCGCCGCCGGATCGGAGGGCTGCATGCCGACCGCCCGCATATCGGCGGCGGTCTTGCCCGAGTAGAAGCTCGCCAGTTCGGTGTAATAGCCACGCGTGGCGGAGTTGGTGCGCAACGGAAACTGCAGCGACGAAAGGCGGTCCAGCCCTTTGGCGAGCCGATAGATCGCATTGTCGGAGGTGGGCAGCGAGCTATGGCCGCCGGGATTGCGTACGGTAAGCGTGTAGCTGAGGAAGACCTTCTCGGCCGTCTCGACCGAAAGCACCGCTGGCTTGCCGCCGCGGATCTCCGGGCCTGCGCCATCGACATTGATCGAATAGGCCGAACGGATCAGCTCCGGCCGATGGGCCAGCAGCCATTGCACGCCATTGGATACGCCATCCTCTTCGCCAGCGGTCAGCGCGAGGACGTAGTCGCCCTTGGGCTTGTAGCCTTCGCGGTGCAGGCGCAGCAAGGCGGTGACCAACCCTGCCCCGCCGCCCTTGATGTCCATCGTCCCGCGGCCGTAGAAATAACCGTCGCGCTCGGTCAGTGCGAAAGGGTCGACGTGCCAGTCTTCGCGTCGTGCTTCGACCACGTCGAGATGGGCGAGCAGCAGGACCGGCTCGCGCTCGCCGCGGCCATGCAGGCGCACTACCAGATTGCGTCGCTTGGGATCGTCGCCCACGACTTGCACATCCACCGGTGCAAACCCCGCGGCGATGAAGCGCTTGGCCAGGCGATCTGCCGCCACCGTGGTGCTGCCGTGCTCGGAGGTGGTGTCGGTAGTGATCAGCTCGTTGAGCAGCTCTCGGCCCAAAGCGTTCTGCGCGTCGACTGCGGTATCGCCCGCCCTGCCCATGGCAGGCAAGCTGAGTGCTGCGAACACTGCGCTGGTCAAAACACGATTCATGCCCGCTCCATCGCGAGGGCCAAGCCCTGGCCCACGCCCACGCAAAGACTGACCAGTGCACGGCGCTGGTCGTGGCGACGCAAGGCAAGCGCAGCGCTCATCGCCAGGCGCGCGCCGCTGGCTCCTAGCGGATGACCCAGCGCGATGGCGCCGCCGTTCGCATTGAGCTGTGCCGCATCGTCAGCCAGGCCGAGTGCACGCGCACATGCCAGCACCTGCGCCGCGAACGCTTCATTGATCTCGATGCGATCGAAGTCGGACAAGGCCAGGCCGGAACGCGCAAGCAGCTTGTTGATCGCCGGCACCGGACCCATGCCCATCACGCGCGGCTCCACGCCGGCCGACGCCATGCCGGTGATGCGCGCGAGCGGATCGAGGCCGTACTTGCGCACGGCTTGTTCGGAGGCGAGCAGAACGGCCGCGGCGCCATCGTTGAGACCGGAAGCATTGCCGGCCGTGATGCTGGTGCCCGTGCCAAGCAAGGGCTTGAGTGCGGCCAGCTGTTCGCAGGTCGAGCCGGGGCGCGGTTGCTCGTCGGCATCGACGGTGACGGCCTGCTTGCCGGATGTCGTTTCGACCGCGGTGATTTCTTCGGCGAGCCAACCCTGTTGCCGCGCCTGTTCCGCGCGCTGCTGGCTGCGCCACGCGTAGGCATCCTGATCGGCGCGATCGATGCCATGTTCGCGCGCGAGGTTCTCCGCCGTCTGCGTCATGGAATCGACGCCGTGGCTTTCCCGCATGCGTGGATTGACCAGACGCCAGCCCAGCGTGGTGTCTTCGAGCTGCTGGTCGCGGGCCAATGCACCCTGGGCCTTGGCCATCACGTAGGGCGCGCGCGACATGCTTTCCACGCCACCGGCGATGATCAGCTCGGCCTCACCGCCGGCAATCGCCCTTGCGGCCTGACCGATCGCTTCCAGTCCCGATGCACACAGGCGGTTCACCGTGACGGCGGGCACGCTTGCGGGCAGTCCGCTCAACAGCGAGGCCATGCGCGCGACGTTGCGGTTGTCCTCGCCCGATTGATTGGCGCAGCCCAGGATCACTTCGTCCACTGCCGCCCAATCCAGTCTGGCGTGACGCGCCATCAAGGCCGCGATGGGCAAGGCCGCCAGGTCGTCGGCACGCACGCTGGACAACGCGCCGCCATGCCGTCCAAACGGCGTGCGGGTCGCGTCGACCAGAAAAGCGCTATGCATAGGCCCTCGTCAGTGCCATATGCGGTTGCCAGTTGCCGCGCTGGATGGCGTATTCGACCGAGCGCTGGGCATCCTGCAAGGCGGGCAGGATCATTTTCACCGCACGCGCGGGCGTGTTGTCGCTATAGGGCATGCCCACGTTCAGCGCGGCCACCACGCGGCCGTCGGCAGCGTGAATTGGCACGGCGATCGAACACAGGCCCAGCTCCAGCTCGCGTGCCACGATCGAATAACCCTGTTCGCGTACGCGCTTTATCTCGGCCTTGAGCGCCGTCATGGTGTGCAAGGTATAGGGCGTGATCGCCTGGAACTTCTGCTCGCGCATCCAGACCGTCAGCTCGGCGTCTGGCAGGTCGGCCAGTACGACACGCCCCAGCGAGGTGGCGTAAGCCGGCAAGCGCGCGCCGACACCCAGCGCGACGCTCATCACGCGCCGCACCGGCACGCGCAGCACATAGACGATGTCGCTGCCATCCAGCACGGCCAGCGAACAGGATTCGCCTACCCGCTCCGACAGCAAGGCCAGCGTTTCTTGCGCCAGCTCGGTCAGGTCCAGCGATGACAGGTAGCTGTAGCCCAGCTCCAGCACACGGGGCAACAAAAAGAAGCTGCGGCCACGACTGCCCACATAGCCCAGATGCTGCAGCGTCAGCAGCAGGCGGCGCGCTACTGCGCGCGACAAACCGGCGCGTTCGGCCACCTGGGAAAGACTTGGACTGGCCATGTCGTGACTGAAGGCGCGCAGCACTTGCAGGCCGCGGGCCAGCGATTGCACGTAGTCAGCACTGTCCTCGAACGGTTCCGCTGCCATAGGTCGCAAGTGTCCATTGACAGCTCGAGCGTAGAAGGATTCCAATGAGTTCGCAATACGAATTTACGTTCGGTAATCGAACAAGCGATATCCGGGGGGAGAGGCTTGGCAAGCGAACACGACAGCGTCCTGCACAGCTGGTGCGTGCRGTCACAATGGCAGGCGCCGACCGTGGTTGGCGGCAGCGGCGCGCACCTGGTGCTGGCCGACGGCCGCCGCATTCTCGACATGAGCAGCCTGGCCGAGTGCAGCAACCTGGGCCATCAACATCCCGCCGTCGTCGAGGCGATCCGTCGACAAGCCGAGCAGCTGTGCTTCGTCACTTCGGCCTGGGGCGCGCAGCCGCGTGCAGAACTGGCTGAGGCGATCGTGGAAAAGGCCGGCTTCGAAGGCGGCCGCGTGTTCTTCACCCTGGCCGGCGCGGACGCCAACGAGAACGCGGTGAAATTCGCGCGCCAGGCAAGCAGCAAATCGTACGGCGTGATCGTGACGCGCGATCGCTCCTATCACGGCGCCAGCTATGCCTGCATGGCGCTGTCCGGCGATGCACGCACGCGGGCCCAGGTTGATCCCGCATCCTTCGGTGTGCTGCATGTGCCGCCGCCGTATGCCTATCACGGCGCATTCGGCAGCTACGATGCGCCGACCTGCGGCGAGCTGGCCGTGCAAGCTGTGGCGGCAGCCATCGACGATCTCGATGCAACGAATGTAGCCGCCGTGATGATGGAGCCCAACGCGGGCACCAATGGCATCGTCGCTCCCGACAATTACTGGCCCGGCTTACGCGCAGCGACCCAGGCGCGCCAGGTGGCCTTGATCGCCGATGAAGTCATGAGCGGCTTTGGCCGCTGCGGCGAATGGTTTGCCTGGCAGCGCTACGGCGATGAGGGCAAGCCGGACCTGATGACCCTGGCCAAGGGCCTGACCGGCGCGCACTTGCCGCTGGGCGCCGTGGTGCTGTCGGCAGAAATTTCAGCGCGCCTCGAACATCAGATGCTCTATACCGGGCTGACCTATTGCGGTCACCCGCTGTCGTGCGCGGCGGGTCTTGCGGCCTTGCGCGCCTACGAGCAGGAGAACCTGATCGAACGCTCGCGCACGCTGGGCCTGCGCATGTTCAACGAGCTGCAGGCCATGCAATCGCGCCACACCGTCATCGGCGATGTGCGCGGCGGCCACGGCCTGTTCGCGGTGATCGAGCTGGTGGCTGACCGGGCGACCCGCGAACCGTTGTCGCCCTGGCCGAAAACACCGGATGCACTCCATGCGCTGGTCGATGCAGCGATGAGCGAGGGCGCGTCGTTCGCCTGCCGCGGCAACCTGATCCTGCTGGCGCCGCCCCTGGTGATCGCCGAGCAGGACCTGGCTGATGCACTGGCCCTGCTCGATCGGCTGCTGACGCGCTTTTTTCCTTCGGCACTCTAGAGGAAACACCCATGAGCTTCCGCCTCACCTACGCGACCATGTACAACCCGCCGGAGGCGATGCACGAGCGCTTCGAGGCAGCCATGACACGCGTCGAGGCGAAGGCCGGTGCGCGCCACCCACTGTTCATCGACGGCGCCGACTGCGACGCCGCCCATTATGTGGAACGCCACGCGCCGTTCGATCACGCGTTGCGACTGGGCTCGTTCGCCCTGGCCGACGCCTCCGATGCTCATGCCGCCATGTCTGCAGCGCGCGCTGCGTACCCGGCGTGGCGCGCCACGCCGGTGGCCGAGCGCGCGAGGTTGATCCGCCGCGTGGGCGAGATCATGGAGGAGCGCGTCTATGACATCGCGGCCGCACTCACCCTCGAAGTGGGCAAGAACCGCATGGAGGCGCTGGGCGAGGCGCAGGAAACGGTCGACTTCTTCCGTCACTACGCCGACGATTTCGAAAGCCATGCCGGTTACACGAATGTGCTGCCCGATGATCCGATGGATGGCGTGGCGTCGCACAACGCCAGCGTGATGCGGCCGTACGGCGTATGGGTGGTGATCGCGCCGTTCAATTTTCCGCTCGCCCTGGCAGGTGGCCCCGCGGCCGCTGCACTGGTGACCGGCAACACGGTGGTGCTCAAGGGCGCCAGTGATACGCCATGGGCCGGACGCCTGCTGGCCGACTGCATTCGCGACGCGGGACTGCCGCCCGGCGTCTTCAACTATCTCTCCGGTGCGGGACGCGAAGTGGGCGAGGCGCTGGTGCGCCATCCGCATACGGCGGGCATCACCTTCACCGGTTCGGTACCCGTGGGCCGGCAGCTGATGCAGCAGATGACGGGCGGCGACTATCCGCGCCCTTGCATCGCCGAGATGGGCGGCAAGAACCCGTGCATCGTCACCGAGCATGCCGACCTGGATCGTGCCGCTTCCGGCATCGTGCGCTCGGCCTTTGGCATGGGCGGCCAGAAGTGTTCGGCGTTGTCGCGGCTGTACGTTCATGAGCAAGTTGCCGATGCCCTGATCGAACGCATGCGGGCGCAGATTGACGCGATCCGCGTCGGCGATCCGCGCCGGCGCGAGCACTGGCTGGGACCGGTCGTCAATGCGGCGGCCTATGCGAACTACCGCCAATACGCCGACGCGCTGCGCAGCGGTGGCGCCCGCCTGATCAGTGGCGGCGCGCAGCTGGGCGAAGGTCATGCCGCCGAGCCGGCGCTGGCCCAGGGTTACTACGTCGAACCCCTGCTCGCCGAGGCGCCGCTGTCCCATCCGCTGTGGCAGCAGGAGATGTTCGTACCCATCCTGATGCTGCACCGTTATCAGGACCGCGAGGAGGCCATGCGCCTGGCCAACGACTCGCCCATGGGCCTTACCGCAGGCTTCTTCGGCAGCGAGGATGAAGTGCCATGGTTCCACGACCACATCGAAGCGGGCGTGACTTATGCCAATCGCCCGCAAGGCGCCACCACCGGCGCGTGGCCGGGCTACCAACCGTTTGGCGGGTGGAAGGGCTCGGGTTCCACCGGCAAGGCGATCGCCTCGTTCTATTACCTCGCGCAATACCTGCGCGAGCAATCGCGCACGGTGGTGGAGTAAGACCATGCATCTCTCGCTTGCCGATGCGATCGAGAACTGTGTCGCCGACGGCGCCAGCATCGCGCTCGAAGGCTTTACTCATCTGATCCCGTTTGCGGCGGGCCACGAGATCATCCGCCAGCGCCGGCGCGATCTGCACCTGATCCGCATGACGCCCGACCTGGTCTACGACCAGATGATCGGCATGGGCTGCGCGCGCAAGCTCACCTTTTCCTGGGGCGGCAATCCGGGCGTGGGTTCGCTGCATCGCCTGCGCGACGCCGTGGAACACCAGTGGCCCAATGCGCTTGAACTGGACGAACACAGCCATGCCGGCATGGCCACGGCGTTCTGCGCCGGCGCCTCGCGGCTGCCGTTCGGCGTGCTGCGCGGCTATGTCGGCACCGACCTGCCCGCGCGCAATCCGAATATCCGCCACGTCACCTGTCCGTTCACCGGCGAGTCGCTGGCCGCCGTTCCCGCCATCAATCCCGACGTGACCATCCTGCACGCGCAGCGCGCGGACCGCGAAGGCAATGTCGCCATCGAAGGCATCGTCGGCGCCGCGCGAGAAGCTGCGCTGGCAGCGCAGACGCTGATCGTCACCGTTGAGGAAATCGTCGAGGAACTGCCGCCGGCGATGAATGCGATCGTGCTTCCGCACTGGATCGTGAGCGCGGTGGTGCACTGCCCCGGTGGCGCGTATCCGTCGTATGCGCAAGGGCACTACACGCGAGACAACGCGTTCTATCAGCGCTGGGACGCGATTGCGCGTGAACGCGACAGTTTCAGGTCCTGGATGAACGTCAACGTGATCGGCGCCCATGATCATCGGTCGTTCCTCGCCGGTTTGCAGCAGGCGGCATCATGAGTGATTGCACCCGCGACGAGTGGATGACCATCGCCGCATCGCGCCTGCTGACCAACCACGCCGTTTGTTTCGTTGGCATCGGACTGCCCAGCGCAGCCTGCAACCTGGCGCGCCTGACGCATGCACCCGGGATCGTGCTGATCTACGAGTCGGGCACCATCGGCACCCGGCCCGATGTGCTGCCCCTGTCGATCGGTGACGGCGAATTGGCCGAAACTGCCGCTTGCGTGATCTCGCTCCCCGAAGTCTTCAGCTACTACCTGCAGGCGGGACGCGTCGACGTAGGGTTTCTTGGCGCCGCGCAGATCGATCGCCACGGCAACCTCAACAGCACCGTGATCGGCCCGTATGACGCACCGACAACGCGCCTGCCCGGCGCCGGCGGCGCGCCTGAAATCGCGCTGCACGCCAAGCAGGTGTTCGTGATGGCGAAGGCCTCCACGCGCAGCTTCGTCGAGCAGCTCGACTTTCGCACCAGCGCCGGCTATCTCGACGGCCATGGCGCGCGGGCACGCGCAGGAGCGATGGGCGGCGGCCCGCGTGCAGTGATTACCGACATCGGCATGCTCGCGCCGCACCCCGAGTCCGAAGAACTGCAGCTGGTGGCGCTGTACGCCAGCACGAGCGTCGACGAAGCACGCGCCGCGATCGGCTGGCCGCTGCGGATCGCCGAACAGCTGGACACGATTGCCGCTCCGAGCGCACACGAACTCAACACCTTGCGCGCACTCAACGCACGCACCCTCGAGGCGCACGCGCGCCCTGTCCATATTCCGCTGCCCGCTGAAGGATTGCCGTGACCATGACCGTGCCCAATCCGGCTCACATCAAGACTGCCCTGCCCGGCCCCAAGGCCACCGCGATGATCGCCCGCGATGCCGAGGTGATCTCGCCCTCGTATCCGCGCGATTACCCGTTCGCGATGTCGCACGGCCGCGGCACCGAAGTGTGGGACGTCGACGGCAATCGCTTCCTCGATTTCGCCGCAGGCATTGCGGTGTGCGCCACCGGTCACGCCCATCCGCGCGTGGTCGATGCAGTGAAGAAGGCCGCGGATCAGTTCCTGCACATTTCCAGCGACTACTGGCATGCGCAGATGCTCGGCCTGGGCGAGCGCCTTGCACGCGTGGCGCCGATGCAGACACTGGCTGGCGAAGCGGCGATGAGCTTCCTCTGCCAGTCCGGTACCGAAGCGGTGGAAGGCGCGCTGAAACTGGCGCGCTACGTGACCCGCCGGCCGCGCTATATCGGGTTCCTTGGCGGTTTCCATGGCCGCACCATGGGCTCGCTCTCGTTCACCTCGAGCAAGTACACGCAGCAGCTTGGCTTTGCGCCGACGATGCCGGGCGTGACCCATGTGCCGTATCCCAATCCCTATCGCCCGCTGTTTGCCGGCGCCGATCAGGGCAAGGCCGTGCTCGACTACATCCGCATGCTGTTCGAGCGCAGCGTGCCGGCTTCCGAAGTCGCCGCGTTCCTGGTCGAGCCGATCCAGGGCGAAGGCGGCTATATCGTGCCGCCCGAGGGCTTCCTGGCCGGCCTGCGCGAGCTCTGCGACGAGCACGGCATCCTGCTGATCTTCGACGAAGTGCAATCGGGCGTGGGCCGCACAGGCAAGATGTTTGCCTGCGAGCACACCGGCGTGGTGCCGGACATCATGACGCTGGCCAAGGGCCTGGGCTCGGGCCTGCCGATCGGCGCGGTGGTCGCGAAGAAATCGCTCATGTCGCAGTGGAAGCGCGGCGCGCACGGCAACACCTATGGCGGCAATCCGCTCGCCTGCGCCGCAGCCAATGCCACGCTCGACCTGGTCTCCGAAGGCCTGGCCGACAACGCGGCGGCGACCGGCGCGCATTTCATGGCACGCCTGCATGAGCTGGCGCGCGACTATCCCTGCATCGGCGAACTGCGCGGCAAGGGCTTGATGATCGGCATGGAACTGGTGGAAGCCGATGCCGAGCGCACGCCGGCCCGCGCCTTGTGCGACGCCGTGGTCACCCGCGCGTTCCACAACGGATTGCTGCTGCTCTCCTGCGGAACCAGCACGGTGCGTTTCATGCCGCCGCTCAGCGTGAGCACCAGCGAGATCGACGAGGCCATGGTCTTGCTGCGCGCCAGTCTCGATCAGGCACTGGCGGGACACTGACCGGATGCGTCGCCCGGCCATCGCGTTCGCCCTGTTCGCCTGCGCTGGTTCGGCGCAGGCGGCGCGCGAGAGCGTGCTCAAGCAGGTCGACCTGCCGCACAACTACTACTGGCGCGAGCTGTACCTGCCGCAGCTCACCACGGGGCCGGACTTCGCCAGCTTCATGCCTGACGGAGACGCGCTGATCTACAGCATGGGCGGCTCGCTATGGCGGCAGCGCATCGACGGCGATGCGGCGACCGAGCTGACCCACGCCCCGCGCGCCTACGACAATCAACCGGACGTCGCTCGCGATGGCCGCAGCGTGGTGTTCGCCCGCTACGACGGCAACGCCATCGAACTGTGGCGGCTCGACCTGACGACGGGACGCGAGCAGGCGTTGACCTCAGGCGGCGCGGTGAATGTCGAGCCGCGCCTGTCGCCGGACGGCCGCCAAATCGCCTGGGTGTCGACGCAGGGAACCGGGCATTTCAACCTGTTCATGGCCGACATCGATGCGAACGGCCTGCACCATGCGCGCGCCCTGCCGGGTGAGCGCAAGACGGCGCTGGACCGTTACTACTACTCGGCCTTCGACCACGCCATCAATCCCTCCTGGTCGCCGGACGGCAAGACGATTTACTACCTCAGCAATCCGGAGATCGCCTGGGGCACGGGTGATGTGTGGTCGGTGCCGGTGGCCAATCCAGGCAAGCGCAGCAAGCTGCTCAGCGAAGAGACCAGCTGGAACGCGCGGCCCGAACTCAATCCGGACGGCAAGCGCCTGCTCTACACCAGCTACCACGGTCGGCAGTGGCAGCAGCTGTGGCTGACCACAAGCACCGGCGCTGCGCCGCTCCCGCTGACCTTCGGTGATTTCGACCGCCGCAATGCGCGCTGGTCCCCCGACGGCAAGCGCATCGTTTACGTCGACAACCAAACCGGCAACACCGCCCTGCGCGTCATCACGGTACTCGGCGGCGCCACGACCACGGTGACGCCAGCCCATCGTCAATACAAGACGCCACGCATTCGCCTGGTGCTCGACATCGTCGACGAGCACGGCGAGCGCACACCCGCGCGCGTCGCCGTGCTCGCCCAGGACGGCCGGGCCTACGCACCGGATGATGCCTGGATGCATGCCGACGACGGCTTCGACCGAACCCTGCAATCGGCCGAAACCCATTACTTCCACTGCGCGCCGCCGTGTGCGCTGGACGTGCCTGTCGGCGCCGTGAAGATCTGGGTGCAACACGGTTTTGCCTATGCGCCCTGGCGCAAGACGATAAAGGTTTCGGCAGGCCCCGATCTGTCCGTGCGCGCCACGCTCGTTCCGCAAGCGTTGCCCGCGGCGTTCGGCAACTGGATCAGCGCCGACCTGCATATCCATATGAATTACGGCGGCCACTATCGCAATACGCCAGCGAACCTTGCGCGCCAGGCGCGTGCCGAAGATCTCGATATCGCCTATGACCTGGTGGTCAACAAGGAAGAACGCATTCCCGATATCGCCTCCTTCCGCACCGATGCCGATCCGGCCAGCCTGCCGCACAGCCTGGTACTGCACGGCCAGGAATATCACACCAGCTTCTGGGGCCACCTGGGCCTGCTCAACCTCGGCGACCACTACATCACGCCGGATTTTTCCGCCTATCGGCATACGGCGATGGCAAGCCCGTATCCGCACAACGGCGTGATTGCCGACCTGGCGCATGCGCAGGGCGGCCTGGTCGGTTACGTGCATCCATTCGACACCCTGCCCGATCCAGCGCATGACGCTGTGTTGAGCAACGAACTGCCGGCAGACGTGATCAACGGCAAGGTGGATTACATGGAAGTGATCGGCTTCTCCGACCACAAGGCGACCGCCCAGGTCTGGTATCGCCTGCTCAATCTTGGCTTCCACCTGCCTACCGGCTCGGGCACCGATGCGATGGCCAACTATGCCTCGCTGCGCGGGCCGGTGGGTCTCAATCGCGTGTTTCTCGACACCGCCGGCAAACGCGATGCAGCGTCCGCCATGGCGGCCTTGAAGGCCGGTCACGGGTTCGCCAGCAATGGGCCGCTGCTCGGCCTGCTGCTGGACGACGCCAGGCCCGGTGACGCGGTTGCGCCAGGCAAACATCGCTATCGCGTCGCCCTGCGCTCGCCGGTGGCCGTGGAACACCTGGAGCTGGTGCATAACGGCAAAGTGGTGAAAAGCTTCGCGCTCGGCGGCGATCATCATGCGTTCGACGCAGAAGGCGAGATCGAGCTGGACGGCGGCTGGCTGCTGCTGCGCGCCTGGAACGAAGGCGGCGATCCGCAGGTGCTGGATATCTACCCCTACGCCACTACCAATCCAGTCTGGCTTGGCGATCACGTGCGTGCGCCAAGTGCACCCAGCGACGCCGCATGGTTTGCCCACTGGCTGACGCGAACCATCGAAGCGGCGTCCGCTCGCGACGACTACAACACCGCCGAAGAAAAGCGGGCAACGCTCGACTACCTCAACCAGGCACGCGAAGCGTATCGCGCCATGGCCGGCAACACCGCAACCACCGAATCCACACGAGGCACCCGATGAAGCGAACTGTGTGCTCGACGTTGGTCGTGTGGGTGTTGCTGTGCTGCCCCGGCGCGGCCCAGGCCGACGACACGCGATTCAACGCCGCCGACATCAATCGCATCGCCGATGTCAGTGAGCCGGCCTTGTCGCGCGACGGCGAGTCGATCGTCTACACCGTGAGCAAGGCCAACCTGGAACGCGATGAACCGCAATCGGACCTGTGGCGCGTGCGCTATGACGGCACCGGTCGCGTGCAACTCACGCACACGCCGGACAGCAGCGAGAGTCGTCCGCAGTGGTCCGCCGATGGAAAGTTGATCGCCTTCCTTGCCGACCGCAAGCTCGATGGCGAAGCCAGCGACGACGACACCAAGACCCAGGTCTGGGTGATGCCGGCCGATGGTGGCGAAGCGCATCGGGTCACCAACCTGCCGAGCGGCGTCGAGGACTTCGTGCTTTCGCCCGATGGCAAACAACTCGCGGCCATCGCCTTCGATCCCGAATATCCGCCGGGCAGCAAGAAACCCAGGCATCCGCTGCCCATTGCCACCGACCGCTTCCAGTTCAAGGACGATGACACCGGCTGGCTGGGCAACCGCCACAAGCATCTCTACCTGGTGGACCTCGCCAGCGGGACCGCCACCGCGCTCACCTCCGGAAAACATGACGAACAGCTGCCCGCCTGGTCGCCAGACGGCAAACTGATCGCTTATGTCACCAGGCGCGGCGCCGATCCCGATCGCCACCTCAACTACGACATCTATGTGATCGCTCCGCGTGCCGGCGCCAAAGAAAGACAGCTCACCACGTTTTCCGGCGCCGATCTCGACCCTTACTGGGAAACGCGCCCGACGTGGAGTCCCGACAGCACGCGTATCGCCTATCTGCAAAGCGGCGAGGACAAGTGGATCTATTACGCCCCCTGGCAGTTGGCGATTATTGATGTCGCCACCGGCAAGGCCATGCTGCCGGCTCCGATCGATCGCTGCTTTACCAAGCCGCGCTGGTCGCCCGACGGACGCAGCGTCTATGTCTTGATTGAGCAGGCGCAGGTCACCCACTTGTCCCGCGTCGATCTGTCGAGTGGAAAAATCGCCGAACTGACCCACGGGGATCGTTTCGATACCGACCTGGACGTATCGGACAACGGCCGCGTAGTCGTCTTGGGCGGCGATAGCCTGCACCCCCCGCAACTGTCGGCAGTCGAGCAGGACCACTTGCGCCTGCTGGACGATCACAACGCGTGGCTGGATGGCAAACACCTGGCAACCACCGAAACGCTGCACCTGCAAAGCGCTGATGAGACTCCTCTGGATGCGCTGCTGACCAAACCCCTGGGGTATGTGCCGGGTCGACGCTATCCGACCATCGTGCGCGTCCATGGCGGCCCGGTGTACCAGTTCAGTCACGAGTTCATGCCCGACTGGCAGGTTTACGCGGCACATGGCTACGCGGTGCTCGCCGTGAATCCGCGCGGCAGCTCGGGCCGCGGCTTTGAATTCGCCAAGGCGATCTACGCCGACTGGGGCAACAAGGACACCCAGGATGTGCTGGCTGGCGTCGATCGCGCCGTAGCGCTGGGGGTTGCCGATCCCGCCCGCCTGGGCATCGGCGGCTGGAGTTACGGCGCGATTCTCACCGACGAAGTCATCACCCGCGATACGCGCTTCAAGGCCGCCATCGCCGGCGCAGGCTCGGGCAACATGTATGGCATGTATGGCGACGATGAGTACGCACGCGAGTACGAACTCGAGCTCGGCACGCCCTGGGCCAATCGCGACGCCTACGACCGCGCGAGCTACCCGTTCCTCCACGCGGACCGGATCAAGACGCCAACGATGTTCCAGTGCGGCGAGCGCGACTTCAACGTGCCCTGCATCGGCGCCGAGCAGATGTACCAGGCGCTGCGCTCGCTGGGCGTGCCGACCGAACTGGTGATGTATCCCGGCCAGCATCACGGGCTGACCGTACCCAGTTACCTGCGCGACCGCCTGGAACGCAACCTGGCCTGGTACGACCGCTTCCTCAAATCGGCGGGCGCGAATCCGTGATCAGTACAACGTCAATGCGACGGCTCGTATCGCCCGAAGCGCTTGAGCAGCTTGATCAGCTCCGCATGCGGGATGGCCTTGGCGTAGTGCCCGCCATCACCCTGCATGTCGCGCGCGGCGATCATCGCATTGACAATGCTCTCCTCCGCCGCCTGCGCCGTGGCCTCGAACAACGGGTCCACATGGTCGTTGCCGATGAAGCTCGCCTGCTGCAGCGGCGTATCGTGCAGCGCCTGGGCATTGGCGGTGGAGAACGCCACGAAGATGTCGCCCGACCCATTGCCGGCAAAGCTGCCCATGCGGGCCAGCCCCATGCCGGCGCGCTTGGCGATGCGCTTGAGCTGCTGCGGCAGCAGCGGCGCGTCGGTGGCCACCACGATGATGATGGAGCCGGTGTCCGCGGCGGCGGTATGGGCCCCGCTGCGCACGCGGTCGTCGCGAAGATACTTGCCCACCGGCGCGCCGGCGATGCGCAAGCTGTCGCGCAGTCCGTAATTGGCCTGTACCAGCACGCCAATGGTGTAGTCGCGCTCGCCGATATGCACGCGCCGCGAGGCGGTGCCGATACCGCACTTGAATTCGTGGCAGATCGTGCCGGTGCCGCCACCGACATTGCCTTCGGCCACGGGCCCGCTCTTGGCGTCACGCAGGGCTTGCGCTGCGTGCTCGGGACGGACGTGAAAGCCGTTGATGTCGTTGAGGTCGCCATCCCAGGTTTCGGCCACCACCGGCAGCGACCACCAGTAGCCCGATGCATCCGCGCCACCCGCACGCACGCGCTCGGCAATCACCGCATCGCGCACCACGCCGACGCTGTGCGTATTGGTCAGCATCACCGGGCCTTCCAGCTCCCCCGACTCTTCCAGCCAGGCCGTGCCGGTCATCTCGCCATTGCCGTTGAGCGCGAACGATGCGCCGAAGGCAGGAACGTCGAAGCTGTCGTGCCCTCGGGGAAGTATCGCCGTGACGCCCGTGCGCACCTTGTGTCCGTTCGGCAGATCCTCGATCAGCGTCACCTGCCCCACCGTCACGCCGGCCACGTCGGTGATCGCATTGAGCGGACCGGGTGTGCCATCGAAGGGAATACCAAGTTCCCTGGCGCGCGGCTCGGCCGCCGAGGCGACACCGCACAGGACACACAGTGCAAACGCGAGACGACAGCGGGGCATGGAGACTCCAGAGTTCGACCGTTTGTTGGATCAGTCTATCCCGGGAAGCCCGCCTCGCATGCACGCTGATACGAAGATCACCGACCTCACGCTCGCTCGCGCACTCGACCCGAAGTTTTACTTCGGCGATCCCATGCTGGCGATGGAACAGCGTGCGGTATTCGCACGCAGCTGGCAGCTGGTAGCCCATCAGGAACAGCTGACCGGTCCGGGCGACCATGTGGTGGAACATATCGGCGGCGTACCTGTGCTGATCGTGCGCGGCCAGGACAAGGTGTTGCGCGCCTTCCCCAATGTCTGCCGCCACCGCGCCGGCCCGCTTGCGCTGTGCAATGGCAAGGGCGCGCGTTCGCTGCACTGCAAGTACCACGGTTGGACTTACACCCTCGAAGGCCAGCTGCGCAGCGCCCCGGAAATGCAGGACGCCTGTGACTTCAAGGTGGAAGATATCCGCCTGCCGCCGCTGCGCGTACACGAGTGGCAAGGCCTGGTGTTCGTGGCGTTGGACGAACACACGCCTGCCTTCGACGAGGTCTACGGCGGCATCGCCGAACGCATCGCCCCCATCGACCTGTCCGCGATGCGCTATCTGCGCCGCGACAGCTACGACATCGACTGCAACTGGAAGGTCTACATCGACAACTTCCTGGAGGGCTACCACCTGCCCCATGTGCACCCGGGCTTGTCCAGGGTGCTGGACTATCGCGCCTACGACACCGAGTTGTTCCCATGGCACTCGCTGCAATCCTCCCCGTTGCGCAACAGCGCCGAGATCTACGGCGACGGCCAGGCGTTCTATTACTTCATCTACCCCAACGTGATGTTGAACATCATGCCGGGACGCCTGCAGACCAACCGCATCCTGCCGCTGGGACCGGGCCGCTGCCGCGTGGAGTTCGACTATTACTACGCGCAGGACGAGGCGGCGCAGAAACGCATCGCGGCCGACCAGATGTTCAGCGATGAAGTGCAGCAGGAAGACATCGATATCTGCGAGGCCGTGCAGAAGGGCCTCGCCTCCGGTTACTACTCGCCCGGCCGCCTGTGCCCCAAGCGCGAAGGCGGCGTCTGGCATTTCCACAACCTGTTGCGCACGGCCTATGCCCAAGGCGCTGGAGAACCTGCATGACGATGAAGTTGTCCGGCCTGTTGTGCGCCATCGCGATGGCGTGTGCCCTGACCGTTGCTGATGCGCAAGGCGTACAACGCACCGTCGTACACGCTGGCCATCTGCTCGACGTGGACAACGGCAAGCTGCTCAGTGACCAGGCTGTCACCATCGTTGAAGGTCGCGTCGTGTCCGTGCAGCCGTGGGCGGCCAGCAGCGGCAATGGCGCCAAGGTATTGAACTGGACAGCCTATACCGTCGTGCCCGGCCTGATGGACATGCACACCCATCTGGCCGATGAGATGGAAACCGCCGACTACGGCGCCGCGCTCAAGAGCAACCCCGCCCGCGATGCCTTCATCGGCGCCAAGAATGCGCACGACACGCTGCGCGCCGGCTTCACCACGGTGCGCGACGTGGGCGTATTCCGCGGCTTTGCCGATATCGCATTGCGCGACGCCATCAACGCCGGCTATGTGCCGGGTCCGCGCATGTTCGTTGCCGGTGCGTACATCACCATCCCCGGCGGTGGCGGCGAAATCACCGGGCTGCCGCCGGGCACGGTGGTGCCGCCGGAATTCCGGGTTGGCGTCTCCAAGGGCGTGGAAGACGTGCGCAAACATGTCGACTTTCTGCTCGACCATGGCGTCGATCACATCAAGGTGATCGCCACCGGCGCCGTGCTCGCCGACAACACCGAGCCAGGCGTATCGGAATACACCGAAGAGGAGATCCACGTCGCCGTGGTGGAGGCGGCCAAGCGTGGCAAGTTCGTCGCCGCGCACGCGCATGGCGCCGAAGGCATCAAGCGGGCGACCCGCGCCGGCGTGCGCTCCATCGAACACGGCTCGCTGATCGACGACGAAGGCATCGCCCTGATGGTGCAGCACGGCACCTGGCTGGTGGCGGACATCTACAACGGCGACTACATCGACAGCGTGGGTCGCCGCGAGGGCTGGTCCGAGCAGACTTTGCGCAAAAACATCGAAACCACCGATGCCCAGCGCGATGGTTTCCGCAAAGCAGTAAAAGCCGGTGTGCACATCGCTTTTGGCACCGATGCCGGCGTGTATCCGCACGGTGACAACGCCCGTCAATTCGCGTACATGGTGAAGTATGGAATGACGCCTCTGCAGGCGATCCGCTCGGCCACCATCGACGCGGCACGCCTGATGGGCAAGGAGAAGGAACTCGGCTCGATTGCGCCCGGCAAGGCGGCCGACCTGGTCGCCGTGGCATGCGACCCGCTGCAGGACGTCGAATGCCTGCGCAAGGTGCAAGGGGTGATCAAGGCTGGTGAGACGGTTTCCCTCGACTAACCCAACGAGTGCAGATGACGTGAGCGAAGGCAAAAAGATCGGCTTCTGGACCTGCACCGCCCTGGTGGTCGGCAACGTGATCGGCATGGGCATCTTCATCCTGCCCTCGTCGCTGGCTCCCTACGGTTTCAATGCGTTGATCGGCTGGCTGGTGACCCTGGTCGGCTGCCTGATCCTGGCCCGCGTATTCGCGCATCTGTCCAAAGCGCTGCCGGGAGCCGACGGACCGTACGAGTACATTCGCTGCACCCTCGGTGATCTCCCTGCCTTCATGGCTTCGTGGGCGTACTGGGTCTCGCTGTGGCTGACCAATGCGGCGCTCGCCACCGGCGTGGTCGGTTACATCACCGTGGTCATGCCGCAACTGGCGGTGATCCAGCCGGCACTGTTCGCGCTGGGCCTGTTGTGGCTGTTTGTGATCGTCAATCTGTTCGGCGTGCGCTCGGGAGGCGCCGTGCAGATTGTCACCTCGGCGCTGAAGCTGTTGCCCATGGTTGCCATCGCGATGCTCGGTGGATGGGTCCTGCTCACCTCCCCTGCAAGCTATGTGGCGCACCCGCCGGCCACGCCGATCACCTTCAGCGGCATCCTGGCTGCCTCGACCATCGCCCTGTATGCGATGCTTGGCATCGAGTCGGCCAGCATTCCCGCCGGGCGCGTCAACAACCCGGGGCGCACGATTCCACGCGCCACCATGGCAGGCGCCATTCTTGTCGCGATGGTCTACATCGTCGTCTCGGCCGTGCCACTGCTGTTGATCGATCAGACGGAGCTGGCCAACGCCAATGCGCCGTTCGCCTTGCTGATGGATCGCTTCTCCGCGGCCGGCTCCGGTCGATGGCTTGCCTTGTTCGTGGTGGTGAGCGGGCTGGGCGCGCTCAATGGCTGGACGCTGCTGATGGGCGAACTCACCCGCACCATGGCCAATAACGGCGTGCTGCCGGCCGTGTTCGCGCGACAGAATCGCCGCGGTGCACCCGCCATCGCGCTGGTCGTCACCGGCCTGCTCGCATCGGTGATGACCTGGATGAGCTACAGCCAGTCGCTGGTGGCGGCGTTCACCTTCCTCACCCGCGTGGTCACGGCGGCGAATCTTCCGCTGTATCTGTGCTGCTCGCTCGCGCTGGCCGTGTTGTGGCGTCGCAACGCTGCCTTTGGCATGGGCCGCAAGGTATTGCTGGTGGCGATTGGCGGTGCGATCTATGCCGTGTTCGCCTTCGTGGGCAGCGGTCACGAGCCCTTCCTGCTTGCGATGGGCCTGATCGCGGCGGGCCTGCCCCTCTACGCCATCATGCGACTGCGTCGCAAATCGCCGCACAGCGCAACCGCACCGGCCAAGGTATGAGTTCGATGAGAGATCCGCGCTACGACATCCTGTTCACGCCGGTAAAGATCGGCCCCGTCACGGCAAAGAACCGCTTTTTCCAGGTACCCCATTGCAACGGCATGGGCCACGCGATGCCGCTGGCGCACGCCGCCATGCGCGAGATCAAGGCCGAAGGCGGCTGGGCGGTGGTGTCGACCGAGGAATGTGAGATCCACCCCAGCAGCGATCTCACGCCTTACGTCGAAGCACGCCTATGGGACGACCGCGATATTCCCGCGCTCGCGCTGATGTGCGACAAAGTGCATGCACATGGCGCGCTCGCAGCGCTCGAGCTTTCGCACAATGGTCCGACCGCATCCAATCTTTATTCACGCGAAGTGCTGCTCGGCCCCTCGCACCAGGTATCGAAGTACGGCTATCCCTCGCAAGCCCGCGCGATGACCTTGCACGATATCCGCGAGTACCGCCGCTGGCATCGCGAGGCCGCCTTGCGCGGCAAGCGCGCGGGCATGGACATCATCTATGTCTACGCTGCGCATGACTTGTCGCTGCCCATGCACTTCCTGCAGCGCCGCCGCAACCAGCGCAGCGACGAATACGGCGGCTCGCTGGAAAACCGCGTGCGCCTGCTGCGCGAAGTCCTGCAGGACACCCGCGATGCCGTCGGGGACACCTGCGCCGTCGCGCTGCGTTTCGCCACCGAGGAATTGCTCGGGCCCGGCGGCGTCGAACTGGCCGAGGCACAGGACATCGTCGGCATGCTGGCCGAGCTGCCCGACTTGTGGGACGTCAATCTCGCCGCCTGGTACAACGATTCGGTGCCCTCGCGTTTCGCTGCCGAAGGCGCGCAGGAACCGTTCATCGATTTCGTCAAGAAGACCACCACCAAGCCGGTGGTCGGCGTGGGCAGGTTCACCTCGCCCGACACCATGGTGTCGCAGATCCGGCGCGGCGTGATCGACCTGATTGGCGCGGCGCGTCCATCGATCGCCGATCCTTACCTGCCCAAGAAGATCGAAGAAGGTCGCGTTGACGATATCCGCGAGTGCATCGGCTGCAATATCTGCGTCTCCGGCGACATGACCATCTCGCCGATCCGCTGCACGCAGAATCCAAGCATGGGCGAAGAGTGGCGCAAGGGCTGGCATCCCGAACGTATCCGCCCCGCGCCCCAACCTACCCGGGTACTGGTGGTTGGCGGCGGCCCGGCAGGCCTGGAGGCGGCACGCGCACTCGGCCAACGCGGCCACGACGTAAGCCTGGCCGAATCGCGCAAGGAACTGGGCGGCCGTGTCACGCGCGAAGCCCGCCTGCCCGGACTCGCCGAGTGGGCACGCGTGCGAGACTGGCGCATGGGACAGATCGGCAAGCTCAACAACGTGAGCGTCTATCTCGATTCGCCGCTCACCGCGCAGGACGTGATCGATTTCGGCGCCGAACACGTGGTGCTGGCCACCGGCTGTCACTGGCGACGCGATGGCTTTGGCCGCAGCAATGGACTGGGCATTCCCAGCCTGGCGGACAACGCACGCGTGTTCACGCTCGATGACCTGATGGATGGCCGCCTGCCCGAAGGCCGCGTCGCGATCTTCGACGATGACGGCTTCTACTACGCCAGCGTAGCCGCCGAACTGCTGCGCGCTCGCGGTTGCGAGGTCGCCTACGTGACGCCGGAAGACAGCATCGCCCCATGGAGCGTCAACACGCTCGACTACCGCCATATCCGCAAGCGCATGGCCAAGCTCGGCATCGAGGCCGTGGTGTCGCACAACATCGCCGGCTTCGACGGCTCAACGCTGACGCTGGAAAACAGCTGGGACGATCAGCGCACCGAGCGCCCCTGCGATGCCGTGGTCACCATCACCTCGCGCCTGCCCGACGACGCACTCTACCAGCAGCTCTTGCAACGCCAGGGTCACTGGGGCGGCGCCGGCATCCGCTCGGTACGCTGCATCGGCGACGCCGAGGCGCCCGGCCTGATCGCCCATGCGATCTACGCCGGCCACCGCTACGCGCGTGAACTGCAGGAGCCGGTGACCGGCGAAGTGGCGTTCAGGCGCCACTTCCACACGGCCGATCCCGATGACCTGCGACGCGAAGCCCTGGCTTGAGGCTACGAACTCTGTGCGCCTGACAGGCCCAGCTCGGCGGCAATCACATCGGTGTACTTCAAACCTGCACCGGTGTTGAAGATCACCACGCGGTCGGACGCCTTCAGATCGCCCGAGGCGATCAACTGATCGTAGGCAGCGGTGGCCGCTGCGCCCTCCGGTGACAGGAAGATGCCTTCGTTGGCCGCCCAGTCGCGCAACGACGCAAAGGTGTCTTCATCGGATACCGCCACAGCCTTGCCGCCCGAAGCGCGCAAAATATCCAGGATGATGTAGTCGCCATACGCCTTGGGCACGCGCAGGCCCGAGGCTGCCGTCTTCGGATCCGCCCACATCTGGCTGACCGCAGCACCTTCGTCAAAGGCCTTCACCACCGGCGCGCATCCGGACGACTGAATGGCGAACATGCGCGGCCGCTTGCCCGGCTTCACCCAACCCAGTTGCTCGAGCTCGTCGAACGCCTTCCACATGCCGATCAGGCCGACGCCGCCACCGGTGGGATAGAACACCGCATCGGGGTATTCCCAACCAAGCTGCTCGACCAGTTCGTAGCCCATGGTCTTCTTGCCTTCCACGCGGAACGGCTCCTTGAGCGTGGAAATATCGAACCAGCCCTCGCTCGCCTTGCGCTCGCCGACGATGCGCGCGCAGTCGGAAATCACGCCGTCGACCAGGGTCACTTTGGCGCCATAGGCGGTCGCTTCCACCAGGTTGGCGAGCGGCACATCGCGCGGCATGAAGATATGCGCTTCGATATCCGACGCGGCGGCATAGGCAGCCAGCGCACCAGCCGCGTTGCCGGCCGATGGAATGGCCAGTTTGCGCAGGCCATAGTGACGCGCCATGGTCACGGCCAGCGACAGCCCGCGCGCCTTGAACGAACCGGTGGGATTGGCGCCCTCCTCCTTCAGGAAAAGCGCATCGTGACGCTTGCTGCGCAGCATCGGCGTCCAACCTTCGCCCAGTGTCACGGGCGCCACCTCGGGCAGCACGGCGCGATAACGCCACATGCCTCGCCATGGCGTGCTCGCATCGCCGCCGCTCACCACATCGGCTGGCGAGCTACCGAGCAGTGGCGTGAGGTCGTATCGCACGTAGAGCGCGCCCGCAGGTTGTTCGGGACATTGCGTGCACAGCGTCTGCGGCACATCGGCCGGCAGTCGCGCATGGCAGCGGGAGCATTCGAGATAGGCAATGGCAGGCATAAGACCTCGCTAGGGATGGGCGATGTTCAGAGCAACGGTGTGGAGAAGGATCTTCATGGGCGATCGCTATCGGCGGGCGCATCAAGCTGCCCTTCCCACGACGCCACCACGCTGGCCGCCACGGAGTTGCCCACGATGTTCGTCGCCGAGCGCCCCATGTCCAGCACGTGATCGACCGCCAGCACCAGCGCGACGCCGGCGTCGGGCAGGTGAAAGTAGTGCAGCGTCACGGCAATCACCGCAATGGCGGCGCGCGGCACGCCGGCCAGCCCCTTGGTGGTGAGCATAAGCAGCCCGAACAGCGTGATCTGTTGCCCCACACTGAGTTCGACGCCATAAGCCTGTGCGATAAACAGGATGGCGAACGTGCAATACATCATCGCGCCATCGAGATTGAACGAGTATCCCAGCGGCAGCACGAAACTGGCGATGCGCCGCGGTATGCCGAACGCCACCAATTGCTCCAGCAGGCGCGGATACGCCGCTTCCGACGAGGACGTGGCAAACGCCAGCAGCACCGTCTGCCGGATGCTGGTCAGCAAACGCAGGCTGCGCGATCCGATGATCAGGCTTAACGCGGCCAGCAGCAGTACCCACAGAATAAGCAGCGCCAGGTAGAAGCCCGCCACGAAGCGCGCATACGTGCCCATGATGGCGATGCCGTGCAGGCAGATAGAACTGGCCAGCGCCGCGAAGATCGCCAGCGGCGCGACCTTCATCACATAGTCCGTGATCTTGAACATCACCGCGGCCAAAGAATCGACCAGCTCGACAAAGCCCTGCGCCTTGTCCTTCAGCGATGCCGCCGCCAGGCCAATCAGGAGCGAGAACACCACGATCTGCAGGATCTCGTTGTCCGCCATGGCTTCGACGAAGGAGCGAGGGATCAGGTGATTGATGAAGTCCCCCAGCGAAAAACTCGTGGCCACGCCTGCACTGCCGCTTGCCGCCGGCCATTGCGCAAAAGCGGGCATGGCATGCAACGCGGCACCCGGCTGCAGCCAGTGCGCCATCAGCAGGCCCACGGTGAGCGACACACAGGAGGCCGCGACGAACCAGGCCAATGTCTTGATGCCGATACGCCCGATCTCCGCCGCACCACCCATGCGCGCGACGGTGGATACCAGCGAGGCAAACACCAAAGGTGCGACGATCATCTTGATCAGCCGCAGAAAGACATCCGTGATGACAGAAAGGTCAGCAGCGATGGCGGTCGCCCGATCCGTCGTCAACGTGCGATTGCAAAGCCAGCCCACAAGCACGCCGAGCAGCGTAGCCACCACGAGGGACAGCGTGAATCCGTGCCGTCCTCGCGCCCGGGAGCTGCTTTGCTTATCGCCGGTCAATGCCATCCATCCTCACGTCGCGCGACATCCGCTCAGGATGCACGGCGGGCTTCACGCGGCGCTGCCAACGCAAGCAGCAGCAACACGATGGCGAGCACCACATAGGCGCCCGTGAACTGCCAGACCAGCTGGCTTGACGCCTCATCGAGTGTCCAGGGCACATAGATCCCGCCAGTCAGCTCCACCGAGTGAATGATGCCAAACAGGCTCAAGGCCGCGCCGGACAGCAGGATGCCGGCCGCGCGACGCGTTCGGCCATCGATCAGGGCCACCAGGAAACTCGCCCAGATCATCGAGGTGATGATGAAACCGTTGCCCAGCACGGTGATCACCGCCAGCTCGGAGATGCCGTGGCCATGCTCGGCGAACAGCGCGGCGTAGTGGTCGCTCGGCACATAGGTGGGATCGCTCAGCTTGATCGTCACCATGCGCGCAATGGCCGGGAAAAAGCTGAACACGACGGCCGCGGCATAGCGAACCGGCGTTGCCTCGAAAGCCTGCACGGTGATGCCGATCGCCACGAACACCAGGATCGGTGCCAGCACCGACAACGGCAGCAGTTCAACCAGGTTGGACAGGTAACCGAACACGCCGCCGAGACCGATCACCAGGCCCGTCAGCAGCGTGTAGCCGCTGCGTGCGCCCATCGCCTTGTACGACGGCTGGCCGATATAGGGCGTGGTCTGCGCGACACCGCCGCAGAAGCCTGCCACCAGCGTTGCCAAGGCTTCCACCAGCAGAATATCGCGCGTGCGGTAATCGTCGCCGGCGACGCGCGCGCTTTCCGTGACATTGATGCCACCCACCACCATCAGCAAGCCAAACGGCAGGATCAATGGCAGATAAGGCGTGGCTGCTGCGAGGCCTTTCATCCATTCCAGGGTCGGCAGCGGCAGCGCAAAACGCCACTGCCAGGCGACCGGCGCGTGATAGCCGCTACCCAGCCAGCCCAAGGGGCCCAGGCCGTAATACAGCAGTGCGGCAATCACGAACGCCACCAGCACACCAGGCAGCCCCAACGGCATGCGTGCACGCGCCACCAGCGCGTACAACACCACGCCCAGGCCGGCGAAGCCCACCACCGGCACCTTGAGTATCTCGATCAGCGGAAGAAAGCCCATCAGCACCAGCGCAATGCCTGCGATGGAACCAAGCAGACCCGCACGTGGCACATGCCGCTGCACCATGCCGCCGAAAAAGGACAGCACGAACTTCAGCACGCCCATGATCACCAGCGAGGCCATGCCCAGCTGCCAGGTGGCGATCGCCGCCGCGTGCTCATCGAGTCCACTCTGTTTGAATTGCAGGAACGCCGGACCAAGCACCAGCAAAGCCATGCCGATGCTGGTGGGCGCGTCCAGGCCCAGCGGCATGGCGGTGACGTCGTCGCGGCCCTCGCGCTTCGCCAGCCGGCGCGCCATCGCCGTATAGGCCAGGTTGCCCAGCAGCACGCCGAAGGTCGTGCCGGGGAACATGCGCAGAAACACGATATCGGCGGGGAACCCGAAGATCCCGATCAAGGCGGTGGCAAGAAAGGCCATGATCGACAGGTTGTCGACCACCAGTCCAAGAAAACCATTGATGTCGCCGGGTGAGAGCCAATGTTGCGAACGCATGCTGCTCATCTCAGAACGACACCTCGGCAGGCTGCGTCACCCGCAGCACGGACTGGTCACCCGTCAGCTGCTTCCAGGCAGCGCGTATGGCCTCCACCTTAGCTCGATTCTCCGCCGTATCGGGATAGTCGATCACCAGCATCTTGGAACGCAGGCGCTCCGGTGCAGTCTGCCCCTTGCCCTGCCACTGGCCATACACGTCGACCACGCTCAAGCCATCGGGGAACCGTGGCGTGACCTGCGCGTCGAGAAATTCCCGCCAGCGCTGCTCGCTGATGCCATGGCTTTCATCGCCGACGATGCCCAGACCGAAATACAACTTCGTATCCACCCACCCCTGCGTTTGAGCGGGATGCGCTGCGTCGCCATGCAAGGTGGCAGTCGCGGGAGCCACCGAGGCAACGCAACCGGATAGCAATCCGGCAGCAAGCACCGCCCACGCCAAACGCAAATGAAACATGGCTATTTCCTCATACCAATTTGGACATCTATACGGATAGAGCGTCAAAGCTCGCTGGTCTTCGCGCAGTATTGACAACATGACTTGCGCAATGCAACAAATAACCACCGGCCGCCTTGCGAGGTCGAGCCCACTGCCAGCTGTACCTGGGGATCAGGTTTGTCGAACATGATCGATTACATGCTTGAGAGCCCGCACGCGCCGCATGGCCTCGCCATGCGGCGATGTTGCCTGGCGTAATCGCTCGTCCGCGCCTCCCCGGCGCCAGTACTTATCAATCCATCCTGTCCTGCGTTCGCCCTCACCGCTCACGCGACGGACGGTTGCACCCCGAAGGAATTGCCATGTCGAACCGCCACGCCGCGCCGCCGCGCGTCCGCTTGCTCACTGCACTCGTCACCGCAACGCTGGCCGCGCCTTTGGCCCAGGCACAATCACAGTCCGCCGATGAGCAGCCCAAGACGCTGGGCCAGGTCGTGGTGACTGGCGTACGCGCCAGCAATCGCACGTCGCTGGATTCGCCCGTGCCGGTGGATGTATTGAGCGAGCAGGACTTGCGAAACGCCGGTGCAGTCAACGGCGAACTGGGCGCAGCGCTGGCCGTGCTGCTGCCTTCGTTCAATTTCCCGCGCCAGTCCAACTCAGGCGGATCGGACCATGTGCGTGCGGCCCAGCTGCGCGGACTATCGCCTGACGAAGTGCTCGTCCTGGTGAACGGCAAGCGCTTTCACACCTCGGCCCTGGTCAACACCGATACCAAGATCGGCAATGGCACGACGCCGGTCGACTTCAATGCCATCCCCATCAGCGCCATCAAGCGTGTCGAGGTGCTGCGCGATGGCGCCGGTGCGCAATATGGCTCCGACGCGATTGCCGGCGTCATCAACATCATCCTCAAGGATGCGCCCAGCGGTGGCGAAGTCACGGCCGATTACGGCGCCTACCATACGCATTTCCGGCCCACCAATCGCGAGATCACCGATGGTCAGGGCGGCTATGCGGCCGCGGATTTCGGCACCACGCTGGCTGGCAGCGGCTATCTTCATGCGGGCGTGGAGACCAGTCACCATGCCGGCACCAATCGCGCCGGCTACGACACCGTGCCCGACTTCATTGCCGATCCCACGCCGGCCAACCTCGCCCTGCGCGGGCACCGCAACTACGCCGCCGGCGATCCGCCCAACGAGAGTTACAACGGCTGGTTCAACGGCGAGCTGCCGCTGAACGAACACGCCAGCCTGTATGCCTTCGGTACGTATACGCAGCGCCACACCATCGGCGACAACTATTTCCGCTATCCCGACAGCAATGCGAACGTGCCTGCCATCTATCCGGATGGTTACCTGCCGCAGTCCATCGGCCACAACCGCGATGCACAAACCGCCGGCGGCGTACGCGGCACATTGGGCGAGTGGAATTACGACGGCAGCCTCAACTGGGGCAGGAACGCGTTCGACTACGATCTGCGCGATTCGCTCAACGCCTCGCTCGGTGCAGCGAGCCCCACTTACTTCCATATCGGCAGCTACGCGTTCAATCAGAGCACGGCCAATCTGGACGCCAACCGCCAGTACGACGTGGCTGGCAGGATTGTCACGCTCGCCGTCGGCGGCGAGTATCGCTATGAAACCTTCCGCACCGGCGCGGGAGATCCGGCGTCCTACGCCGTCGGACCGATCGACGCACCTGCCGGAGCGCAGGCTGGCGGCGGCCTGCAGCCGCAGGACGCGGCGGATCTCTCACGGCGCGTGCAGGCGGCCTATGCCGAGGTTTCCAGCGACATCACCGACACCTTCTTCGCCGACGCGGCGGGCCGCCATGAACACTACAGCGACTTCGGCGGCAACTGGAGCGGCAAGCTCAGTGCGCGCTGGGAGTTTGCGCCTGGGTTTGCCTTGCGCGGCGCAGCGTCCAACAATCTGCGCGCACCATCGCTGAGCCAGATCGGCTACGAGGCCACCACGACGGGTTACGGCGCAGATGGCAAGCTGGTGACGGGGCGCATTCTGTCGGTCAACAATCCCTTGGCACGCGATCTTGGCGCGCAACCGCTGAAGCCGGAGAAATCGCGCAACTTCAGCATCGGCATCACCGGTCAACTCGGCAGCGCCTTTGACTTCTCCCTCGATGCTTATCAGATCGCCATCGACCATCGCGTCACCTTGTCCGAGACCATCGACAACGACGGGCTGGAGCAATACATCCAGCAGAATTTCGGCGTGGCCGGCGTGCAGAGCGTGCAGTTCTTCACCAATGCCGTGAATACCATCACGCGTGGCGCGGAATTGGTCGGCAACTATCGCACCGAGGTCGCCAACGGCAACCTGCTGCTCACCCTGGCCTATAGCCACAACAACACGCAGGTCCGAAGTGTCGAAGCTACCCCGCCAGCACTGATCGCGGCCGGCGCCGACAACGTGCTGTTCGGCGTGGAAGCGCGCAACACCTTGACAGATGCAGCGCCGCGCCAGCGCGGAAGCTTCACCGCCAAATGGGACAACAAACAGTGGGGCCTGCTCGGCCGCGTCACCCGTCAAGGCGCCACCACGCGCGTATTCGATTTTGGCGACGGCTATATCCCCACCCAGACCTATGCGCCCCGCTTCCAGCTGGACCTGGAAGTGGAGTACCGCGCCACCGACCACCTCAGCTTTGCGCTCGGCGGCGACAACGTCACCAACCAGTACCCCACCCGCTCCAACAGCGACATCAACTACGGCGGCAATTTCCCGTACGACGTGATCTCGCCGATCGGCAGCAATGGCGCCTACTGGTATGGGCGGGTGCGTTACACGTTCTAGCCAAGAGGGCGCTCAGGCGATGCCTGCGGCATGGAGGCGGATATTTACTCGAATGATGAGGTGGCCAGATCGCCCGTCTTCATGCCTGAAAGACCTTGCCGCAGGGCTCGCACGTCTTTGGCGCCATTCATGTCGCTGAATTGCCGCTGCGCTTCGCGCCATAGCGGCGCCGCTTGTTCGAACAGATCCTTGCCATCCGGGGTGAGCTCAACGAGACGGCTGCGACCGTCCGTCGGCGACGGTCGGAGCCGGACGAAACCGTCCCGCTCCAACACGCCAACCATTTTTCCCATCGCCGTTCGCTCGGTATCGAGACGCTCGGCAAGGTCGTTGATCGAGACGCCCTGCTCCTGGTTCAGCGCTGCCAATATCAGGAACTGCGTGATACGCAGACCGGTGGGCTGCAAGTGGCTGTCATACAGGCGCGAGATCTGCCGGGCAGCCTTCCGCATCGCAAAACAGTGGCATTGATCGACGCCGATGGGCGACCTGGCTGGCGACATCTCGACTCTCCTCAACCCTCGTGTAACGCGGACATCAGGCAAATGCAGCGCGATGCTGTTCGATAAAGGCCGGCACCGACAGCGCGGGCGTACCCGTGATCTTCTCGACTACATCATTGGTGCCCTGGAAGATGCCTTCCCGGTAATGCTGGGCCACTTCCACCAGGTGCTGGACCAGGAACGGAGGGAACTTATACACGTTTTCCATCTTGTGCCTGAATTCGTCGATCGAGGTCGGTGCATAGTCGATGCGTGCGCCGAGCACCTCGCTCATGGCCGCAGCGATCTCGCTGTGATTCATTTCGACGGGGCCGTGCAGGGTGTAGATCTTGCCCTCGTGCCCGGCGGGGTTGGCCAGGATATGCGCGATCACCCGCCCCTGATCGCCCGAGCCGATCGGCGCATGACGTCCATCCGCAAACGGAAACTCGATCTTTTTCCGGGCCCAGATCTCATGCGCAAAGTGCGGGTAGATCAGCCAGTCGGCAAAAAACGTAGGACGCAAATGCGTGGTGGGCACGCCGGACCAATCGAACACGCGCTCGGAGATCCAGTGGTCCTGGGCCGCATGGCTGGAGGACTCGCGGCGCGCGGAAATCTGCGACATATTGACGATGGCCGTGACGCCCGCCTCTTTCGCGGCCTGCGCCACATAGGCAGCGGCCTCGACGATACCCGGCGCGATCGGGTGCAGGAAATAGGCAGAGCTGACGCCTTCCATCGCCGCGCGAATCTGGTCGATATCGGTGAAATCGCCGATGGCGGTCTCCACGCCTCGAGCCCTTAGGGCTGCCGCTCTCTCGTCGTCCGAACGCACGTAGGCACGTACCCGCTGGCCCATTTTCAGCAGTTCGTCGATGGCGGCACCGCCGGTGCGGCCCGTCGCGCCACTTACAAGAATGCTTGCTTCGCTCATGACCTGGTTCTCTCGAATAATACGGGCATATGCTCTTATATCCAAAATAAGGGTGTATGCTCGTAGTTGCAAGGGATCCACCAGCCTTGACGCAATCGGATGTCGTCTCAGGTGCGGTGCCAGGATTCGGTGGGCTCGTCGACCGGACACAGGCATTCCAGTCGAAGCTCCTGCGGCCCCGGTGCCCGCGGCGTTCCCACGGTTGTCACCAGGGAGAAGTAGCTGAGTCTTAGTTCGCCATCGAGAAAAGTAAGCGGAACCACCGGCAACTCCGCGGCATCGCCGTCAACGGCGCCTTCGTCGACGTCGGGATAAGCGCGCAAAGCGGCGATGAGTTCGTGCAGCCGGTCGTCGATGAGGCCTCCCACGGCTTCGCGCCGCACGCGCTGGAACATCGCCCGCGAGAACGCGGGCCAATCCCCAACAAAGGGACGCAATCCCTGCGGGTCGAACAGCAAGTGCAGCACATTGCGCGGGCGCGGCCAGCGATCGAGATCGATGAAACGGCCGAAGAGCTGTCGCACGGCGTCGTTCGCCATCACCACATTCCAATAGCGATCCATCACCAGGGCCGGATAGGGCTCGTGTTGCGCCAGCATGCGTTCGAGCGCCCGCTGGACGGTCGACAAAGACCGGGCGTCCCACGCGTCATCCTGATACTGCGGCGCATAGCCGGCCGCAAGCAGCAGCTGGTTGCGTTCTCGAAAAGGCATGTCCAAACCGTCGGCCACCGCCATCAACGTGTGCCGGCTCGGCGAGCTGCGGCCGCTCTCGATATAGCTGAGGTGGCGCTGGGAGATTCCCGTATCGAACGACAACTCCTCCTGGCTCTTGTTGCGCATGCCGCGCCACGCTTTCAACAGTCTGCCCAATTCACCCGTGGTTGAAAGGCTTGCCTTGATCACGTTCGATTCCTCGCTGGCGATGGCTGCTCTCCTGTGTCACGGGAGTTGGCCTGCCAACAGTGTACCGATGCCGTGCCGGCGGCCTTATAACCTCCGAGGTTATTGAGATGCCGTAGCACCCTGCTCACACTCCTCTTCACCGATCCACCGATGCGCACGGAACGGGTCGGCTTTCTCAGGTCCAGGAGACACGTATGAGCAAGAACCAGGGCAAATTCAGCGAATTTGTGTTCAGTGCGCAGGAAGGTTTCAACGAGCCGGCAATGCGCGAAGCTTTCTCGCATGCGGTGCCACTGAAGACGGTGGTGATCTATTGCCTCGATCCCCGTGTCACCGGGATTCCCGCCGCTGTTGCCAGGCATTTGGGGGACGAGGTTTACCCCGGTGACGTGATCCTGGATGCCGCGGGGAACCGCGTCGGCTCCACCACCACCCTGGCTGCGGTCAGTGTGGCCGCCGGCCGGGCCATCGATGCATTGCGTTCGGTTTCCATCCTCCAGCACCTGTTCGGCATCAAGCGCGTGGTGGTGGTTCATCACTCCAACTGCGGCGCTACCTCGTACTCGGCCGAAGGCATCGTCGACGCCTTCCGGCATGAACACGGCGCGGATATCTCGCACGCTTACGAGACTCAGAGCGTGTGCATCGACGACTTTGAAGCATCCCTCAAGCATGACGTCGGCGTACTCCGGGCCAGTCCGGGTACGCCGAGCCACGTCGATATCTTTGGCTACTTCTACAACACCGACACCGGTGAGATCACCGAGGTCGTGCGGGACATCCACCAAGCCGTGGCAGCCTGAGTAAAACAGGGATGGAGGTCGTCAGTTGAGGATAACTACCTCCGTCCCCTTTCTACGATGATGCGAACCTTGATGCGTAGCGCGCAAGCTCCGCCGCCATCGTCAATCCCACCGGACGCGCTCCCACCACCAATACCTGTGTGTTCATCACTCGCTACTCCGATCGTCATCTCAGTGCGTGAAGGGCCTTTCAAAGGCGAAGGCAGCGTCAGCCGCGGAAGAAATCGCCCGCCTCGAAGCCATATTAGTCGCTTGATTAATCTATTAATCGTTCGATTAATTATTGCAGGCAAAGCCCCGTGCAAGGCGGGCTGCCAGGATGTCGCAGCCCGCTCAGGCCAGGTGGCAACCTGGATCTCGCCTCGCGTCGAGAGCGCTTGCTGAGCGGCGATTCATTGGATCAACGCGCCGGGCAAACAGAGAAAAGGACTGACCGAATGCGCAAGCCCGCCGATCGCTCACGCCCCCGGCGCCAGCATCCCGGCGATGGCGAGCACGATGCCAAGCAGCCCGACGAGGCGACTGCTGAGGCCGCTGCCTCCCGCAGGCATGGCGCGAAACGCCTGGTAGATCTGGGGAAGGGTCGCGCTGCTCCTGATGTTGGGAAGCAGGCCAAACGCCTCGTACCAAGCCGAACAAAGCAGTGAGCAGGCGAACAAATAGGATCGGGGCGGATCGAAATGCAGCAGGCACCAAGGGGCGAGCACGAGCGCGATCATCGCGCCCCGCAACTTGTTCCATGCAAATCCGTTTGTCTGGCCCATCGCACGCCCCTTCCCTCTGCAGCCCGTCCATGGTGTGGCGTGCGCCACGATCAGTGCAAGTCCTCGACATCCCAGCGATCCGTGGATGCATTGACTTCGATACGAACACGCACGTCCGCGCGCTCAGTGCGCTCGGCAGCCATCTCCCGCGCCAGCGTAGCGAACTGCTCCTGCAAGGGTGTCGGCCGCCAGTCGCTGCGGCGAGTCATCGCGATGCGCCGACGCAGGACGCCGCCCTCGATGGGGATTTCAGTCAGCGCGCCAGCCTGGCGCTCGAACATGAACTGGTCCAGCGACATCAGGCTCAACCAGTCGCCTTTGAGCATGAGCCCGCGCGTCACCAGGACGGAGCTGCATTCGATGCGCGGCGTCGGCGGCTCGATGCCGTTGACGCGAAACAGCGTTTCCCAGTTGCGCCGCATCGGCACGCCGGGTGCCGGCACGGCCCAGGGATAGGCGAGCAAGTCGTCGATCGCCACCCGTTCTTGCTGTCGCAGCGGATGGGCGCTGTTGCCGACGATGAAGAGCTCGTCATCGAACAAGCCCTCCTGTTCTACGTCGTTGGCCGGCGCAGGATGGCGCATGGCGCCGCCGATCATCAGGTCGATATCGCCATGGCGCAACGAGGTGAGCAGCTCGCCATACGGCGCCTCGCGCACATCCACCGAGGCAGACGGATGTTCTTGCGCGAATCGCGCGAGCAAGTCCGGCAGAAACACCGCGCGCGCCATCGGCAAGGTGCCGATGCTGATGCGGCCGCCGCCGTATTTGCCGGCCGCGATTTCATCGACGCCGGTGCGCAGCTCCGCCAACATCAGGCGAACGAAGCGCACGAATCGACTGGCCAGGTCGGTGGGCCGCACGACGCGTCCTGCTCGCACCAGCAATTCCGAGCCCAGCGCATCCTGCAGCTCGCGCACGGCGCGATACACCGCCGGCTGCGATAGCGCGATCTGTTCTGCAGCGGTGGCGTAGCTGCTGCATTGAACGACGGCCACCAGGGCGCGCAGCTGGACCATGCTGATGCGTCGCTCGATCTGGTTCAGCGGCGCCAGACGCGCCGAGCGGCGCACCAGGCGCACGCCGTGAGTCAGATAGCGCAACGCGCGTTCCACGCGAATGATCCAGGCCCGTCCACTGATGGTCGGGCGCGTGCCGTCGACCTGCCGTTCGAACAAACGGATTTCGAGATTGCGCTCCAGCTTGCCCACGGCCTGCGTCAGCGCCGGTTGCGAAAGACTGACCTGCTCAGCCGCCACGCTCATGCTGCCGGCGCGTGCAATCACGCTCAGTGCATCGAGGTGGCGAAGATTGAGGGAGTAAATCTTATCCATGCGCAATCAATAGTATTTACTTATGTGTCAATAATAAAACGAATTTGGCAACACCAGTGTTTCGGCGCAGATTCCGCTCACGACCGGAGAGCGAAAAAACTCTCTCGTAACAATCGATATCAATCTCGAAAGTCGCGCCAGCGTTTTTCAATGACGCAACGCAGCATCAAAAGGCGCCGATCCCCCCACTTTCGCTGATCTATCCAATGTTGCGACGCAAGAAAGAAACGCCCTTCCCCGCGAACGCCGATAGTGAACTGACTGCGCCCATGAAGATCATCGATTCCCACCTGCACGCCATCGCCTCCGACACGACCACCTACCCGAAAAACCCGATCGGCGGCCATCAGTCCGAGTGGTCGCAGCAGCGTCCCGTCGATGCAGCAGGCGTGATCAAGGCGATGGACGCCGCGGGCATTGCCAAGGCCGTGGTGGTGCAGGCGTCCACTGTGTACGGGCACGACAACCGCTATGTCGTCGATACGGTGCGCGCTCATCCCGATCGACTGACCGGGGTGTATTCAATCGATGCGCTGGCGCCCGATGCGGTCGAGCGGATCGATCATTGGGAAGCACAGGGCCTGCACGGTTTTCGCCTGTTCACCACCGGCACCACCATGCCCGGTCAGTCCGATTGGCTGGGCCACAAGGATTCCTATCCGGCGTGGGCGCATGCAGAACGCAAAGGCATTCCTGTCTGCCTGCAGATGACCATGCAAGGCCTGCCGACGCTGCGCACGTTGCTGGAGCATTTCCCTGGTGTGCGCGTGCTGCTCGATCATTGCGCCCGCCCGGACCTGGACGATGGCGTGCCGTACAAAGCGGCGCAGATGCTGTTTGAGATGGCCCAGTTCGACGGCGTGCATCTGAAGCTGACCAATCGCACGCTGGCGGCGGCAGCCAAAGGCCTCTCCCACCCCATCGATTTCCTCGAAAAGCTGGTGAGCACGTTTGGCGCCGAGCGCATTGCCTGGGGCTCCAACTTCCCCGCTGCGGAGGGCTCGCTGCATGAACTGGCGACGACGGCGCGCGATGTGCTGTCCAGCCTGCCGCCGCCGATGCAGGCGATGATCTTCGGCGGCACGGTCCAGCGCATCTATCCGGCGCTGGCGGGAGTATCGGCATGAGTCAGCCGGCCCATCTGCAGACCGTGTTGAAGACCACGGCCCTGACCACACCTCTGAAGAACGGCACGCTCAAGAGTGACCACGTGGTGCTCGACTTCACCGAGATCAGCCCGATCCACAAGGCGTTTGCGCCGATGGTGCGCGAGGCGGCGTTCGACATCTCGGAGCTGGCCATCGTCACGGCGCTGCAGGCGATTGCCTATCAGCGCCCGGTAGTGTTGCTGCCCGTGGTGGTTGCCTCGCGTTTTCAGCGCGGCTGCCTGGTTTCCTATCGCCCGCATGGCGAGCTCAAGCCTGAACAACTGCGCGGCAAGCGCGTCGGCGTGCGTTCGTATACGCAGACCACGGGCATGTGGGTGCGCGCGCACCTGGTCGAGGATGCCGGGCTTGCAACTTCTGACATCCATTGGGTCACCCACGATCCGGCACATGTCACGCAGTATCAGGACCCGCCGTTCGTGGAACACCCTGCCCATGGCAAGGACTTGCTGGCCATGCTGCACGATGGCGACATCGACGCGGCGATCTTCGGCAATGATCTTCCCGAGGGCGACGACTATGTACCGGTGATCGCCGATGCCAAGGCCAAGGACCTGGCCTGGGCGCAGCTGCACGGCTTTGTGCCGATCAACCATGTGGTCGCGGCCAGTGCCGAGACCTGCCGGCGCGAGCCGGACGCCGTGCGCGCCGCTTATGCCCTGCTGGTGGAGGCCGAAGGCCGGCAGCAGGTGTCCGCCGCAGGTCCGCGCAAGACGTTGTCTGGCTTTGATGCCTTGTCCGGTCCCCTGGATTGGATCATCGACGCCTGCTTGGAACAGGCACTGCTACCGCGCAAGCTTGGCCTCGACGAGGTGCTGGGTCCCGCGCACGCTTTGCTCGAAGGCAAGTCGGCCTGACATTGCGCCATAGCGCCAACGCGATCCCTTACCAGAGTTCAGTTTCCAGATGACCCGACCGGTGAACCTCCAAACCCATCTGACGTCGCAGCGGCACCCGCTCTATCGCGACCTGACCTTCCAGGTGGTGGTGGGCATCGTGCTCGGCGTGCTGGTCGGTGTGGTATGGCCGAACATCGGTGCCGCGCTGAAGCCGCTGGGCGATATCTTCATCCGCCTGATCCAGATGGTGGTGGGGCTGATCATCTTCTGCACGGTCACGCACGGCATCGCCAGCGTGCGCGACATGGGCAAGGTGGGTCGCATCGCGCTCAAGGCGATGGTGTATTTCGAACTGGTCACCAGCGTGGCGCTGGTGATCGGCCTGGTCGCGGTCAATGTACTCAAGCCCGGCGTGGGCATGCATGTCGACCTCGCCACGCTCAAGCAGGGAATGGATGCGACGGACCACGTCGCAACCGCACCCCAGGGCTTTGGCGACTTTCTTACGAATCTCGTGCCGACCTCGGCGCTGGGCGCATTCAGTCGCGGCGATATCCTGCAGGTGCTGCTGTTTTCCGTGCTGTTTGCCTGCGGCCTGGCCAGCCTTGGTGAAAAAGCGCAGCCGGTGCTGCGCGTGGTCGATGCCACCCAGCTCGCATTGTTCTGGATCATCCGCCAGGTGATGAAGATTGCGCCGATCGCGGCATTTGGCGCGATCGCCTTCACCACCGCCAAGTTCGGCGCCGCCAGCTTGTTGCCGCTGGCGAAACTGGTGGGCGTGTTCGCGCTGACCTGCGCGGCCTTCCTGCTGCTGGTGCTCGCACCGATTTCGTACGTGTGCGGCTTCAGCCTGCTCAAGCTGATGCGCTATATCCGCGAGGAGCTGGTGCTCGTGCTTGGCACCAGTTCCTCGGAAAGCGTGTTTCCGCAGCTGACTGAAAAGCTGACCCGTCTTGGCGTGAACGAATCGGTGGTCGGCATGGTGCTGCCCACGGCCTATAGCTTCAACCATGACGGCACCTGCCTCTACTTTGCGGCAGTCACGGTGTTTCTGGCGCAGGCCACCGACACCGCGCTGGGCTGGCAGGGGCAGCTGGGCCTGCTGTTGATTTTGCTGGTCACCTCAAAGGGCGGCGCGGGCGTATCGGGCTCGGCCATCGCGGTCCTGACCATGACGCTGGCGGCGACCAAGACCATACCCGTCAGCAGCGTCGCCTTGATTCTTGGTGTTCATCGCATTCTGTCGGCGGGCTTTGTGTTCGTGAACATCGTCGGCAATTGCGTGGCCACCGTAGTGGTTGGCCGCTGGGAACAGGCAGTCGATCGCGAACAGTTACAAAAAGAACTACACGCGGGTTAACAGGACGTCGGCCTTCAAAACAACATGTGTCTCGCGGCACCTGACGGCGCCGCGGCGGGGAGGAGTTTGTCAATGAAAAGGTCGATGACACGTCAATCGCTGTATCTTGGTCTGCTCGCCGCCTTGCTGATGCCTGCCGCTCATGCGCAGGACACGCAGGCAACGGCGGACAGCGGACCGGGCGCCAACTGGGCCGACGGCTATGCAGCCGCGCAGGCCGATGCGCAGCCAGGCGCCGTCGCTCCGGCCGACACGCTCGCTCCCGCACAGCCGCCTGCGCGTGAGCCAGGCCTGCCTCGCGCGGCATGGGTGCAGAACCTGATCGACGACGGCGTCAACATCCGCGCCAGCCTGGTGGATCAATTCGCCAAGAACACCACCGGCGGCGTCGCCCAGGGCAGCCATAACGTGGGCCAGTTCTACGTCGGCGCAGATCTCGATCTGGGCAAGATCTGGGGATGGACGGGGTCCACCTTCCACTTCACCGTCTATCGCGACTACGGCCTGAGCCTCAACGCGCTGGTCACCGGCACCTATACCAAGCAGCAATACATCTACAAAAACCCCTATACGCGCTGGCATCTGGGCTTGTTCTCGTACGAGTACAAAGGCCTGGACGACAGGCTGGATATCCAGGTCGGCCGCCTGGGCAGTACGACGTACTTCGGCCACCTGGTGGTGAACTGCCAGTTCACCTCCGCCAACACCTGCGGCGAGCCGCGCATGCTGGTTTCCGAAACCGGCCTCAGCCTGCTGCCGTCGGCGACCTGGGGCGGCAACGTGAAGTACAAGACCACCGAGAACACTTACGTCGACGTCGGTGCGTTCGAAGTCAATCCCACCGTGCAACCCAGCAATGGTCTGAACTGGGGCATCGAACATGCCACCGGTTACACCGTGCCGGTGGAATTCGGCTGGGTGAAGAATGATCCGCGCACGGAGCAGTTTCCGTTCGAGCTGAAGGGCGGCGCTTATGTGAGCACCGCTCCCCTGACCGACATCGACATGAACACGCGCGGCCAGCCGCTGGGCATCAAGGGCGGCACCGCTGCCACCGATAACCACGTGCGCGACGGCATCTACCTGATGGGCGACAAGGTGATCTGGCGTCCGGATCCGAGTTCGCCGCGCAGCTTCAACGTGTTCGGCGGCTGGGTGCAGCAGCTGGAGCAGCAGGAAATCATGCGCCAGCAGATCTATGCCGGCTTTGTGATGACCGGGCCGTTCGCCTCGCGTCCGTACGACACGCTCGGCCTCAACATCTCGGAGTTTGAGTTGACCACGGCCGAGCGCGACTTTCTTGCCGAGGAGCGCGCCAAGCTCGGCGGCAGCGGCTGGAACGCCCGCCACCAGACGGCTGCCGACCTGACCTACAGCTACCACATCGTCAAGGGCCTGGAGCTGATGCCGAGCGTGCAGTACATCGTGCACCCGGACAACTCCGCCATTCCGAAAACCGCGGTGTTGCCGAAGAACCTGCTGGTCTATGCCATCGGCCTGCGCATGGACATCGGCGTACTGATGGGCTTCAAGCCTGCCGCCGCCAACGATTGATGTTCGAAAGAGGATGAGACATGTCTGTCGTAGTAACCCACATCGAACGTGCCGACGCCAACGTCATTGACGGCCTGGCCAAGGTCGGCGTCGCCACCGCACACGAAGCACAGGGCCGCAGCGGCCTGATGCACTCCAGCCTGCGCCCCATCTACGGCGGTGCACGCATCGCCGGCTCGGCGGTCACGGTGCTGATGCCGCCCGGCGACAACTGGATGATGCATGTGGCGATCGAACAGTTGCGCGAAGGCGATCTACTGATTGCCGCCACCACCAGCCCCTGCGAAGACGGCTATTTCGGCGACCTGCTGGCCACCTCGGCCAAGGCGCGCGGCTGCCGGGGCCTGATCATCGATGCGGGCGTGCGCGACGTGCGCGATCTCACTGCCATGGGTTTCCCGGTGTGGAGCCGGGCCATCCATGCACAGGGCACGGTCAAGGAAACCCTGGGCTCGGTCAACGTGCCGGTGGTCTGCGGCGGCGCCCTGGTCAACCCAGGCGATGTGGTGATTGCCGACGACGATGGCGTCTGCGTCGTGCCACGAGCCAGCGCCGCACGGATACTGGAACAAGCGAAGGAGCGCGAGGCGCGCGAAGAAGCGAAGCGCGCGCGCCTGGCTGCAGGCGAACTGGGCCTGGATATCTACGACATGCGCGAGCGCCTGGCCAGCAAGGGCCTCACCTATGTCTGAAACAACGCGCCCCCTGATCATCGATTGCCACGGTCACTACACCACCGCGCCAAAGGGCCACGATGCGTTCCGCGACGCACAGCTGAAGCACTTTGCCGATCCGTCGCAACCCGTGCCGGCCTACCCCGCCATCTCCGATGACGAGATTCGCGAGAGCATCGAGACCAACCAGCTGCGCCTGCTGCGCGAGCGCGGCCTGGACATGACCATCTTCTCGCCACGCGCCAGCACCATGGCCCACCATCAGGGCGACGAGGCTGTCAGCCAGGTGTGGACGAGCCATTGCAATGACTTGATTGCGCGCGTCGTCGGGCTCTATCCGGAGACCTTCATCGGCGTATGCCAGCTGCCGCAGTCACCCGGCGTCACCATCAGGCATTCGATCGCCGAGCTGGAACGCTGCGTCAACGAACTGGGCTTCGTGGGCTGCAACCTCAATCCCGATCCATCCGGTGGTCATTGGAACGGGCCGCCGCTGACCGATCGTGCCTGGTATCCGTTCTTCGAGAAGATGGTGGAGCTGGACGTGCCGGCCATGGTTCATGTGTCGGGCAGCTGCAACGCGAACTTCCACGCCACCGGCGCGCACTACATCAACGCCGATACCACGGCCTTCATGCAATTCCTGCAGGGCGACCTGTTCAACGATTTTCCCAGCCTGCGTTTCGTGATCCCCCATGGCGGCGGCGCGGTGCCGTACCACTGGGGCCGCTACCGCGGCCTGGCCGACATGTTGAACAAGCCACCACTGAGCGAGCACGTGATGAAGAACGTGTACTTCGATACCTGCGTATATCACCAGCCCGGGATCGATCTGCTGTTCAAGGTGATCGACGTCAAGAACATCTTGTTCGGCTCGGAGATGGTGGGCGCCGTGCGCGGCATCGATCCCACCACGGGCCATTATTTCGACGACACCCGCCGCTATATCGAAGCGGCGAACCTCTCTGCCGAAGAGCGGCACCAGGTGTACGAAGGCAATGTCCGTCGCGTTTATCCGCGGCTGGACGCGCAGCTCAAAGCACGCGGCAAGTAAGCCGCCCAGGCGCCAAACGCGCCGACGATCAGCCCCGCACCTGCCAGCTCTCCAGCAGGGTGCGAGTCTGCTCCATCACCGTCGCCTTGAGCATGGCGCCCTTGGTGGCGTCGATCTCCTTCCACCCCAGGGCGTCCAGGCAGGCGCCCGGAGGATGGAAGAACGGCAGGATCTGGCCCTTGAGGGTGAGCAGGCGTATCCGCGTGATCGGATCGCGGGTAGTCGTGCCGGTGATACGCGCCAGCAAGCTCAGGCGCAGCTTGTTCAACGGCTGCTTGAGCCGCCGCTCCAACAGTTGTGAGGCCACCAGCGGCTCATCGCCCGCCACCTCGCGCACCATGAACAGGCGCCGCTTGGATGCCTGGCTGTCGGTCAGCACCATGTCCAGCACCACCTCGTGGATGCCAAGGAAGGCGTCGATCAGCTCAGCCGCACTGGCCTCGCCTTTCAAAATGCCTGCCGCCTGTCGCATGGCAGGCTCGAATCGGCCACGGATGTCATCGGCGATGAACTGGGCGCAGGCCCGGTAAACCCCTTCCTTGTTCTCGAAGTAGTACTGCAGCGCCGGCGCATTGACGCCGGCCGCCGCCGCGATATCGCGGGTGGATGCGCCCGCGTAGCCATGCTCGCCGAACAAGGCCACGGCCGCGTCGATGATGCGCTGGCGCGTTTCATCGCCGCGCGCATAGCCTCCGGCCGACGAGTGCCGAGGACGCTTGGATGGGCTCATGCACGGTTCTCCTGCTTGCTCCTGCCAAATATAACATTTGACAAAGTTATTCCAATCGGAATAAATCTTCCAGCTGGAATATATTGGACACGCCCTCATGCCCGCCCCCTCCGGCTCCACGCCCGGCGAAGTAAAGAAAGATCCCACCGTCCCCAGCTCGCGCCGCTCCAAAGCGGGCAAGATTCTGCTGCCCGTCGCCATCGTCCTGGCCGTCATGGGGGTGCTGGCCCTGGGCTACTGGTGGGTGGTCGGCCGCTATATGCAGAGCACCGACGATGCCTACCTGCGCGCCGACAGCATGACCGTGGCGCCCAAAGTCAGCGGCTATGTCACCGATGTCTACGTGGGCGACAACGCCACGGTGAAGGCCGGTGATCCACTGGTGCGCCTGGATGGACGCCAGTACCGCGCGGCGCTCGACCAGGCCCAGGCCACGGTCGATGCGCGCCAGGCGGATATCCAGCGGGCGCAGGCCGCCATCCTGCAGCAGCGCGCCGCGATCGAGCAGGCCAGGGCCCAGCAGCTGACCGCCCAGATCAGCAGCAGCCACGCCGACGACGAAGTGCGCCGCTACGGCCCGCTGGCCACCACCGGCGCCGAGAGCAGCGACCAACTGTCCGTGCTCACCAGCAACCGCGACCAGGCCAGGGCGACCCTGGCGGCCGACACCGCTGCGCTCGACCAGGCACAGGCAAAGATCGCCGATCTCAACGCACAGATCGCCCAGGCTCGCGCGCAACTCGAAGCCGCCCAGGCCTCGGCGCGGCAATCGAAGCTCGACCTCGACGACACCTTGATCCGCAGCTCGCTGCCCGGGCGCGTGGGTGATCGCACGGTGCGCGTGGGTCAGTACGCGCAGCCCGGCACGCGGATGATGACGGTGGTGCCGATCGAAGGCGTTTATCTCACCGCCAATTTCAAGGAGACGCAGATCGGCCAGATGCGCCCGGGCCAGCACGCCAGCGTGCGAGTCGATGCGCTGCCCGATACCGAGCTGCAAGGCGTGGTCGAGAGCTTTGCACCCGGCACCGGCGCGGAATTCGCCCTGCTGCCGCCCGAGAACGCCACCGGCAACTTCACCAAGATCGTGCAGCGCGTGCCGGTACGCATCCGCCTGGAAGCCGACGAGCAAACCCGCAAGCTGCTGGTGCCGGGCTTGTCGGTGACGGTGAAGGTGGACACGCGTCAGGCGCACGAGGACGGCAAGGTCGCATCCGCAGAACGCCGTCATGGCTGAGGCAGCCGCCCAGCCTGCCGCGCATCCTGAGCGTGCCAGCGTCGCGGACTGGATTGCCGTTGCGGCCGGCTCGCTGGGCGCGTTGATGGCGACGCTGGACATCTCCATCACCAACTCGGCCCTGCCGCAGATTCAGGGTGAAATCGGCGCCACTGGCACCGAAGGCACCTGGATCTCCACCGGTTACCTGATGTCGGAGATCGTGATCATCCCGCTCGCCGCGTGGCTGACCCGTGTGTTCGGCTTGCGCAATTTCCTGCTCGGCTGCGCTGTGCTGTTCATCCTGTTTTCGATGATGTGCGGCATCTCGACCACGCTGATGGCGATGATCATCGGCCGCATCGGCCAGGGCCTCACCGGCGGCGCGATGATCCCCACGGCGCAAACCATCATCCGCAGCCGCCTGCCGATGTCGCAGCTGCCGATCGGCATGACCGCGTTCGGCCTGATCGTCTTGCTCGGTCCGCTGCTGGGCCCGGTGCTGGGCGGCTGGTTGACGGAAAACATCAGCTGGAGCTGGTGCTTCTTCATCAACCTGCCGGTGTGCATCGGCCTGATCGTTCTGCTGCTCGTCGGTTTGCCTTCGGACAAGCCGCACTGGGAGGCCTTGCGAAAAGCCGATTGGCTGGGCGTGTTCGGATTGGCGATCGGACTGAGCTCGCTGACCGTGGTACTGGAAGAAGGCCAGCGCGAGCGCTGGTTCGAGTCCAGCATGATCATCTGGCTCAGCCTGCTGTCGTTTGCCGGCATGGTCTTGATCGCGATATCGCAGTTCACGGCCGCCAAGCCGGTGATGCGCCTGAGCCTGCTGAAGAACCCGCGCTACGCCAGCGTGATCTTTATCGTGCTGGTGGTGGGAGCGGCCTTGTACGGCGTGATCTATGTGATTCCGCAATTCCTTGGCCTGATCGCGGGCTACAACGCCGAACAGTCGGGCTGGGTCATGCTGGTATCGGGCGTACCGGCCTTCATGATGATGCCGATCTTGCCGCGCCTGCTGGGCAAGGTGGATTTCCGCATCCTGGTGATCACCGGCCTGCTGTGTTTCGTGGGCAGCTGCATGCTCGACATCCACCTGACGGCCCAGTCCGTCGGCGATGACTTCTTCTGGTCGCAGCTGGTGCGCGGCGCCGGCCAGATGCTGGCGATGATGCCGTTGAACCAGGCTTCGATGGCGGCGGTGTCGCGCGAGGAATCAGGCGATGCGGCCGGCATCTACAACATGGCGCGCAACTTGGGCGGCTCGATCGGCCTGGCCATCATTGGCACCGTCATCGACCGGCGCAACACCTTTCATGTGGCGACCATCCGCGAATCGCTATCGGCCAATTCCGTGCTCGGCCAGGATCGTATGGCAGCCAACGCAGCGAGCTGGTTCGCGCAAACCGGCGACATGACCTACTCGAAGATGCGTGCGCTGGCTCAACTGGCCCAGCAGATCCAGCAGCAGGCCCTGGTGATGACGTATTCGGAAATTTTCTATGTGCTGGGCATGGCCCTGCTCTGCTGCATACCGCTCGCCTTGCTGCTGAAGACACCCCGCTACCACGCGCCGGCAGCGACGGGCCACTAAGGATGTTTGTGATGACTACGATTCCATCGCGCGCGCCGCGCACCTTGCTGCTGGCGCTGCTTGCCTCGATCATGGCGCTTTCGGGCTGCACGGTCGGCCCCGACTACCGCGGCGCCCCCGATGTACCCGGTAGCCATGGCAATGCCTTTGTACGTGCACCAACGACAGGTCTCGCCACTACACCCGCGCCCAGCCAGTGGTGGACCACGCTCAACGATCCGCAGCTCAATGCGCTGATCGACGCAGCACTGGCACACAACCCCAACCTGCAGGCGGCACAGGCGCGCCTGCGGCAGTCGCGCGAGCAACTGCTGCAACAACGCACGAAAGCCCTGCCCAACCTGTCGGTGGACGCGGCAGCCGTGCGTGTGCGCGAGCCGGATCTGTCGCTGCTGCAGTCGTCCAACAACAACGGGCAAAGCGGCCAGGGCACGAACACCTCCAGTGGGCGTGGTCCGCTGCAGTTGTATACGGCTGCGTTCGATGCCTCCTGGGAGCTGGACCTGTTTGGCGGCGTGCGACGCGCCACCGAGTCCTCATCGGCGCAGGCCCAGGCCGTCGAGGCGGACTTCGCCGATGCCCAGGTGTCGTTGGCCGCCGAAGTGGCGCAGGCCTATATCGGCTTGCGCGATCAGCAGCAGCGCCTGGTGTTGGCGAATCAGTCGACCGATCTCGCGCAGAAGACGCTAGAACTGGTGCAGCAGCGCCGTGCACGCGGCGTCGCCGCCGATGCGGACGTCGAGCGGCAGACCACTCAGGTTGAAAACACGCGCGCGACCCTGATTCCGCTGGACGAGCAGATCACCGAATCGCTCGATCAATTGGCGGTGCTCACCGGCCAGGCGCCGGGGGCGCTCGACCAGGAACTGTCGAAGCCGACCGCACTCCCGATCTTGCCGGCTGCGGTACCCATCGATGATCCGGCAAGCCTGCTGCGACAGCGCCCGGATATCCGCGCTGCCGAGCGTCGACTGGCCTCGAGCAACGCGCAGATCGGCCAGCACACTGCCGATCTGTTTCCCAAGGTGACCTTGATGGGCTTCCTCGGCACCACCGGCGTAAACCCTGCCGACCTTGCGAAGAAGAGCGCCCTCACCTGGCTGGGCGTGCCTTACCTGCAGTGGAATGTGTTCGATTTCGGCCGCACCCACAGCAGCATCCGCCAAGCCGAGGCCGGCCGCGATGAAGCCGTCGCGACGTACACACAGACCGTGCTCGCCGCGCTGCAGGACGCCAATAACGCCCTGTCCCGCTACGGCCACCAGCGCGACAGCGTGGCGCGCATGCAGCAGATCGAGGCATCGGCCAATCGCTCCGAGCGCTTGATGCATCAGCGCTACGGCGCGGGCGCATCCTCGCTGATCGACCTGATGGATACCCAGCGTACGCAGTTCACTGCACAACAAAACCTGATCGAAGGACAGGCCGATCTGCTCAAGGACTTTGTGTCATTGCAGAAGAGTCTTGGGCTGGGTTGGCAATAAGCACGACAGTGATGTACCACCAGGCTATCGACGCCGCGCTCACGCATAGGTGTCGAGCCAAACGCTCACAAAAGTCCTGCACTCGCGTCACGCGGCGCCCTGGAACATGCAGCCTTGTTCTGCACGACGCAGGTGCTGCCCATGTCAAGCAAAGATCGAAAAGACGTTCCTCATCCGCACGACCATCAGCCTGCACAAGTAGAAACGCCGGCTGAGCGGGAGGCTCGCAAGAAGAAGGAATCGGAGAACCATGAGGAAGCGCTGGAAGAAACTTTTCCGGCCAGTGACCCGGTGTCTCCGTTCATTCCGGCCAAGCCGCCGAAGGACGACTGAGAACAACTCACGCGCGGCGACGCACGAGGCGTCGCTGTCGCGACACTGACGCCCTTCACCGAACGCCGGCCTCGCACTCTCCACCACGTCACAGATGCGGGCTCACGATGCCTTGAATGATCGGAGCAACCACATGAGTGCCGAGGGCGACGAGGTCATCCTGGAGCCGCTGGCAGACGGCGGCGCGCCAGCATCCAAGAGCGGCAAATCCCAGGCGTGGTGGCAACGCCTGAGTGCGGGCTTTGTGACCGGCGCAGCAGACGACGACCCCAGCGGCGTCGCCACCTACTCGCAAGTCGGCGCGCGATTTGGCTACGCGCTGCTGTGGATCGTGTTTCTGACCATACCGCTGATGATCGCGATACAGATGATCAGCGCTCGCGTGGGTCGCGTGACGGGTCGCGGCCTGGCGGACAACCTGTCACGCAATTTTCCACGCTCCGCGGTGTGGTCGCTGGTGTCTCTGTTGATCGTCGCCAATGTGATCAATATCGCAGCGGACATCGCCGCGATGGGCGCTGCCTTGCAGTTGCTTGTCGGCGGCTCCGCGGTCGCGTTCGGCGTTGTCCTGGCGTTGATCTCGACGGGCTTGCAGGTGTTTGTTCCCTTCGCGAAATATTCGCCCTACCTCAAGCTGCTGGCCTTGAGTCTGTTTTCCTATGTGGCGACGGCCTTCGTGGTCAAGGTGCCGTGGGGTGAAGTGCTCAAGTCCACCCTGCTTCCGCACCTGCAATGGAACGTGGCGTATCTCACGGCGATTGTCGCGGTGCTTGGCACCACCATCAGTCCTTACCTGTTTTGCTGGCAGGCAGCGCAGGAGGTGGAGGAAATACGCGAGAGCGATGAGCGCGAGCCACTGAAGCACGCCGACGCGCAAGCGCCCGACGCGCTCAAGCGCATCGCCATCGATACCAGCGTTGGAATGATTTTCTCGAATCTGGTGGCGTTCTTCATGATCGTCACCGCGGCGGCGGTGCTGCATGCGCACGGCAAGACCGATATCCAGTCGACCGCTGAAGCCGCGCAGGCATTGAAGCCTGCCGCGGGCCGCTTCGCCTTCTCGCTGTTTTCGCTGGGCATCATCAGCACCGGCATGCTGGCGGTTCCCGTGCTGGCCGGCGCGACCGCGTTTGCCGTGGCGGGCGCCCTGCATGCGCCCTACGGCCTGGCGCACAAGCCCGGGGATGCCAAGGTGTTCTACGGCGTCCTGGTCGCCGCCATGGCGGGCGGCGTCGCTTTGATCTTCACCCCGATCGATCCGATCAAGGCGCTGTACTGGAGCGCTGTCGTCAATGGCGTATGCGCCGTGCCCTTGATGGCGGCGATCATGATCGTCGCCAGCCGCGGGCAGACCATGGGCAATCATGTGGTGAGCGGCTGGCTGCGGCGCTTCGGTTGGTTGGCGACGGTGGTGATGGGAGTGGCCGCGATCGTGATGTTTGCCACGCTGGGCAAGAGCTAGCGGACGCTCGTCAGCTTACTTGCGTTCGTCAGCAAACAGGTGAGCACTCATGTAATCGAGGAACACCCGCAGCCGCGGTGAAATATGCCGGTGCGACGGCCAGACGGCGCGAAAGACGTTCTGATACTCCAGCTGCCCGGACAGCACCGGCTTAAGCAGACCAGCCTCGATGGCTGCAGTCACCGAGAAATCCGGCACGCAGGCAATACCGCCACCTTCGATGGCCAGTTCGAGCATGGGCGCGATGGTGCTTGCCGACACGGCCACCGGCACGACAACGTCCAGTCCCTTGTCCGATTGACGGAACGGCCAGCGCTCGAGCTTGCCGGTGGATGGAAAGCGATGATGGATGCAAGCATGCCCAGCGAGATCGCCAGGCATCTTCGGCACGCCCGCACGCTCAAGGTAAGAAGGTGAAGCCACCAGCACTAGGTGATAAACGCCAAGCCGGCGCGAGATCAGTCGCGAATCCACGCCCTCGCCGGTGCGGATGGCTACATCGAATCCTTCGTTGACGATATCGACGAGGCGGTCGCTGTAATCGAGATCCAGCTCGATATCCGGATACATGGCCATGAATCCGGCCAGCACCTTGCCGAACAGGCCGCTCAGATACGGCAGGCTCACTCTCAGCTTGCCACGGGGCGAGGCCTGGTTGCCGGCGAGTTCGCGTTCGACGCTGTCGATCTCCGACAACACGCGGCGGCAGCTTTCAAGGAAGACTTCGCCATCGGGCGTCAAGGAAATGCTGCGTGTGCTGCGGTGAAACAGCCGCACGCCCAGGCTGGCCTCCAGCCTCGCCACGGTCTTTCCCACCGCCGATGCGGTCAGGCCAAGCACACGAGCCGCCTGGGTGAAACTGCGCGTTTCCGCCGCCTGCACATAGGTCGCCAAAGCGCTCAGACTGTCGAGCGAATCCGTGTCTGCTTTGGTGGATGTGGCCATGGCAGGAGCACTTGGCATGGATGCTTCACCCTAGGGATGCGCTGATCTATGCCGCGTGAGCGGCATCCGGGTATCCGAGGCCGGCCTGACCGGCCCCGGTGCGATAGATCAGGCCGCCGCCAACTCGGCGTGGGCCGGATAGTCGGTATATCCGGCGGCATCGCCACCGTAGAAGGTGTCGCGATCGTAGCGGTTCAAGGGCAGTCCCTTGGCCAGGCGCAACGGCAGATCGGGATTGGCGATGAAGTCGCGGCCAAACGCGACCAGATCCGCGCTGCCTTCCTGCAGGATCGCCTCGGCCGATTCGCCGTTGAAACCACCGGCAGCAATGATCGGCCCGTTGAAATGGTGGCGGATCAATCGCGCAGCCACGGGATTCTGATCGCGGCTGTCGTCCACCGTGTTGCCGTTGACGCGCGGTTCGATCAAATGAAGATAGGCAATGCCAAGCTTGTCGAGCTCACTCGCCACATGGCTGAAAAGTGCGACCGGGTCGCTGTCGTGCATGTCGCCAAAGCGACCACTGGGCCCCAGTCGCACGGCGACGCGGTCGCGGCCCCACACGGCGATTGCTTCGCGCGTGATGTCCAGCAGGAACCGGGCGCGCCTGGCCACGCTGCCGCCATAGCTGTCGGTGCGCTTGTTTGATCCATCCTGCAGGAACTGGTCGATCAGGTAACCGTTGGCGCCGTGGATTTCCACGCCATCGAAGCCGGCCTTGAGGCCACGCTCGGCGGCATGGCGAAATTGCACGACCATGTCGCGCACTTCGTCTTCGCTCAACGCGCGGTGCGGCGAACTCGGCACCCAGCCCTGGGCGGTATACGCCACGCCTTCGTAGGGGACGACGGAAGCCGTCACCGGCGCGCCGCCTTCGGGCTGCAGGTCGGCGTGCGACTGGCGGCCGGCATGGAACAGCTGCAGGAAGATCAGGCCGTCCTTGGCATGCACGGCATCGGTGATGCGCTTCCAGCCCGGGATCTGCGCGTCGGAATAAAGTCCCGGCGAACCCAGGTAACCGCCGCCGTTGGGCGCCACCACGGTCGCCTCGGACACCAGCAGGCCACCCTGGGATGCACGCTGGGCGTAGTACTCGCGCATCAGCTCGCCAGGGCGATCGCCCGGCTGCTCGGCGCGCATGCGGGTTAACGGAGCCATCACGACGCGATGACGCACGGCGTAGCGACCGATCTTCGTGGATTCAAACAGTTTGTTGCTCATGGGAAGGACCACCTGTGGAAGACGCCAGCACTGGCGAGTCATCAGATGGGTGTCCCCATGGCGGACTGTAGGTCCGCGCTGGTCCGAACACTCAGGAACAAATTTCCGCAGTCACCAGCCGCCTGTACGGCAGGCATGGGCTAAAGACCATGTTTTGCCGCGAATGCCCTGCCCGATGGGTCAGCCGCGATCGCCGAACAGGATGGCGAGCAGGAAGGCTTCAACGAGATGTTGCATGCCTTGCGACACCAGCGCATCGGCCGTATCGCCGCCCAGTTCGGCGATAGGCGTCTGATGCCACCACTCCGAGATGCGTATCTCGTCGGGCTCGATCATCAGCGCCAACTGGAGGAGCTGGTATTGCCCCACGCGGTCGATGACACGCGAGTTGCCGCTGGGCTTGCTCCAGCGGATAGGCACCGGCATGGGATTGAACGATGAGCGTGGCTTGACCAGATACATAGTCATTCACCGCTGCGCTTGCACGTCGGCCCCGACGGATTGCCGGCCAACCGAAGGTGAATGTAAGTCGATCCAGCACGCCCGTCGATTGTACCTGGGTATCATTTTTCCCGGGAAAAAAGCCTTGGAAAGCGCTGCATCGACAGCCTTCCGTCGAAGCGCGACTGCTCGGTGGCGACTGGCGATCTGCCTTCGCGTTGCCGATCAAGAAGCGTTTCACTCTTGATACAGTGAAAATAATCACATTGAAAACGCATGGAACGCAGCGTAGAACCGAGGTTGCAGGCGATTGATGTCGTGCTCATCAACTTGAAGCCGCCGTCGATTGCCTGCGTGAGCCACGTGCGGATCCGTGCAGGTTGCGGCCCCATGTCATCTTGAACCGCGCGACAGGGGCGCCTCTGCCATCGGAGATAACGATGCGCCCGCCCCATGCACCGGACCGGGACTCCGCGCACCCTCCTATCCCGTCTGCTACGCCCGTGATCTTCGTCGTCGACGACGACTTGTCCGTGCGCGAAGCGCTCGAGGCGATGATTCGCCTGGAAGGCTGGCAAGTGGAGACGTTCGCGTCCGCCCAGGCCTTTCTGGCGCGCCCGCGCGTGTTCGCACCAAGCTGCCTGATCCTCGACATATCGTTGCCGGATCTCGACGGGCTGGATGTGCAGGACGCCATCGGCCATGACCGCATCGACATGCCGATCATCTTCATCACCGGATTCGGGGACGTTCCCACGACGGTGCGCGCGATGAAGGCGGGCGCAGCGGAATTCCTCACCAAGCCGTTCGACAACGAAGTGATGCTGGAGGCGATCCGCCAGGCCATCGCGCACAGCCGCGCCACGCTCGAGCAGGAGCTCGACATCCTGGTACTCGAGCAGCGCCGGGCATCGTTGAGCCGGCGCGAACGGGAGGTGATGGCGCTGGTCGTGGTGGGCTTGCTCAACAAGCAGATTGCCGCTGAACTGGGCATCAGCGAGATCACCGTCAAAGCCCATCGCGGCCAGGTGATGCGCAAGATGATGGCCGGCTCGCTGGCCGAGCTGGTGCGCATGGATGCCAGGCTTCAGCAGGCGCATGCGGCAAGAGAAGCCCACGACCACAGTCGGTGATCGACCATCAACTTACCCTGCCGATCGTCGATCGCACGCAGTGATCGTCACACCGGTGGGCCAAACAGCTTGTGCGCAATGCGCCACCGGTCATCACAACGCAGCAGCGACAGCACGTTGTAGTAGTGGTTGCCGAGAAAACGCAGCTCCGCCGTCACCGTGGCCATGTCGCCAAGCACGTGGATGGACAGCACGCTCATGGTGAACGCTTCGCCTGCCGCGTGCGGGCTTTGACGAGAGCCCACAGCCTCCACGTATTGACTGGCCGTGCGCGAGCGGAAGCTGCCCGTCACCAGGTCCTCGACACGCGCATCGGGCAGGAACACCTCGCGCAAGGCTTGCGTGTCGCCCTCATAGATGCTGCGCAGGTACCGGTTGGCCAGTTCGAGTACTGCCTGATCGTGGGTCATGCGCGTCGCCTTATCCGACCTTGGTGTCCAGGCGCGAACCGGTCACGGTGCGCACCCGCGAGATCAGCTGCTGCGCGTCGATATACCCTGGCGCGACGCTATAAAGTCTATCGCCATCTTCCAGCAGCAAAGATGGAAAACTGGAGATGCCCCAGCGACGCGCCTGCAGGAAATCCTCCTGCGTTGCCGTCACGGCCTCGGCCGATTGCCAGGCAGCGAGGAAATCCCCCGGCGTGGTTGCAAAACCCAGCGCGCCCATGACGGCAGATGCCACCTCGGCGAGCACCTCGCCCTTGGTGATATCGCGCCCGTCGACATAGAACGCACGCTGGATGCCGCGCAGCACCTCGAGCTGATCGATCGCAGGCGCCAGTCGTCGTGCGGTGACCACGGCGCGGCACGCCGGCTCGGTGTCGTAGACCAGATGGTCGTTGGCAAGAAAGGCTTCGCGATTGAATGGCAGGCCGCTGGCTGCCTCCACGCGCGACCAGTGCTCAAGCCGTGCGACGCGCTGCTGCCTCGGCATCACGTCGGTTTCACCGGGGCGCAGACCGCCCACGACCACCTCCAGCTCGAGGCCCGGGATGGCCTCGCGCAACGCCGTGACCTCTTTGCCAAAGCCATAGCACCAGGAACACATGGGGTCGGCGACCAGGATGAGTTTCATGTTTGCTGCCTCGAATGCTTGACAAGGCGTCCACTGTATTCCTGCGTTCCATAGCCATAAATGTGGTTCAATGCATTTCAGTTGATACGTGGCGTAATGAATCATGCGTCGCCAATTTGATGATGTGCTGCTGGGTAGCATCGAGTTGTTCTGCCTGGCTGGTGAACTCGGCAGCTTTACCGCCGCCGCTGCTGCGGCTGGTGTGACGCCCGCCGCGGTCAGTCGCTCGGTCGCCCGACTCGAAGAGCGCATGGGCGTGCGGCTGTTCGTGCGCACCACCCGACAGATCCGCCTGACCGACGTCGGTCGCGCCTATTTCGAAGAGTGCCGGCAGGCACTCGCCCAGCTGATCGAAGCCGAACGCATGGCCACGGGCCAGCAGCTGCGCCCCGTCGGAACGCTGCGAATCAGCGTGCCGACCACCTACGCCCACTACCGGCTGCTGCCGCTGCTGCCCGCGTTTCGCGAACAGCATCCGGAAGTGCAGCTGGAAGTGCATGTAAGCAATCGCAACGTCGATTTTTCCGAAGAGGGTTACGACCTGGCCATCCGCGTGCGCGCACCCGCCGACTCGACCTTGATTGCCCGCCACCTCGAAGATGCCGAACTCGTCGTCGTGGCGTCGCCCGATTACCTGGCCGCGCGCGGCACGCCTGCCGTGCTGGACGACCTCAACCGGCACGAATGCATCCAGTTTGATTTGCCCAGCAGCGGTCGGCGCATTCCATGGTTGTTCCGGGATCAGGGCAAGGATGTCGAGATCGCCGGCGATGGCGGCTATGTCTTGTCCGAAGATGTGCTCGGCGGCGTCACGCTTGCGCGTCACGGTGCCGGCCTGTTTCAGACTTACCGCTTCATCGTGGAAGACGACTTGCGTGATGGCCGCCTGGTGGCGGTGCTGCCGACTTTCGGTGGACGATCGCGACCCTTCAGCCTGCTCTACCCGCATGGCCGTCACCTGCCCTTGCGCGTGCGCAGCTTCATCGATTTCCTGGTGCAGCAGGTTGCCTGAGCACCCCGCGGGCTTGTTACCCCAGGTATCAATAGAAGTGTTTCACAGCGCGTTTATGTGCGCCATTGCATGACCTACCATCAGCGGCTGCCCAGCCATCATCGATGAGCGCCCCATGATCGATCTCTACACCTGGAAAACACCGAACGGCCGCAAGCCGGTCATCGCACTGGAAGAACTGCAGCTGGAGTATCGGGTGCATGCGGTGGATATCGGCAACGACGCGCAGTTCCTGCCCGACTTCGTCGCGATATCGCCCAACAGCAAGATACCGGCGATGGTCGATCGCGAGAATGGCCTGACGCTGTTCGAGAGCGGCGCCATCCTCCAGTACCTCGCAGACAAGACCGGCAAGCTGCTGCCCACCAGCGGTTCAGCGCGCTACACCGCCTTGCAGTGGTTGAACTGGCAGGTCGGTGGTGTAGGACCGATGTTCGGCCAGCTTGGTTTCTTCGCCAACCGCGCGAAGGAGAGGATTCCGCTGGCGATCGATCGCTACCTCACCGAATCCAATCGCCTGCTCGATGTGCTCGAGCAACGCCTGTCGCAGTCAGCGTATGCGGGCGGCAACGAGTACGGCATCGCTGATATCGCGATCTATCCGTGGGTGGCGGCCGTGATTACTGCCAACCCGAGCCTGCTGGGCGATGCCCGCGCCAGGCGCCCGGCCATGGATCGCTGGATGACGCAGCTTGCCGCGCGCCCCGCGGTGATCAAGGGCATGAACGTTTTGCAGGACGCCTGACGCGGGAAGCACACGGTAGGTGCGGATGCCCGGATCACTTATCATGGGCGGATGCTCAATCCCGCCGATCTGCCCGTATCGACGCTCCTGACTGAAGTCAGCCGCGATGGTTTCGCCTTTGCGGCATCCGACCGCATGCAGCCGCTGCTGACTGCAGTAGGCGAGTTGTCGGACTGGCCGGCCTTCGTGGACAGCTGGAACAAGCTGGAACCGGACCCCTACCTGGCCGCGAAGGGACGCTTCCGCCGCCGTCGGCACGCGACGTTCTCTGCCACGGCACAGGGCGTCAAACCGGAAGCGCATCAAGCGCATTTTCAGGCGCTGCAGTACAACGCACTGCAGGGCGATATCGAACGATGGTTCGAGCCGGTCGTTCCCTCGATCGTCGCGGGCGCCAGCATGCGTTGCATTCTCGACTTCTGCCATGCGTTTTTCGGCTCGCTCGCACCAGCTGTGCCTCGTTGGCATATCGAAGTGCATCAATTCCGCATCGAGGCCACCCGCGATGCCGCGGGCGAGCCCACGCCCGAAGGCAGCCATCGCGATGGCGTCGACTACGTCTTGGTGCTGCTGATCGACCGCCACAATATCGCCAGCGGCACCACCACCATCCATGCGCCGGATGGGCGCTTGCTTGGCGACTTCACCCTCACCCATCCGCTGGACGCGGCGTTGATCCACGACCCCAGCGTTTTCCACGGCGTGACGCCGGTGCGACCGCTGGTGGCTGACGAAGCCGCGCATCGCGATGTAATGGTGGTGACGTTCAGGGCATCCGCCTGAGCGACTAGCGTTTGCGTAGAGGCGGCTCGACGCCCGCTGGCTGCTGCGCGCGATAGATCAGATACGACAACGTCCAGGCCAGGGCGAACATGCCGATCACGGCAAAGCCGAGGCTGTCGGTGTGATCGTTGAGTGCGCCGATGATCTTCCACGCCGCGCCCTGCCAGCGAAACGTTTCGCCCAGCCATCCCATCGCCTCGGTGCCCGCCACGATGATCGCAACCAGGGCGGAGACCAGGGTGATGGTCATGTTGTAGTAGAGCTTGCGCAGGGGCCGCACAAATGCCCAGTCATACGCGCCCAGCATCACCACGCCATCGGTGGTGTCGATCAGGGACATGCCGGCGGCAAACAAAGCGGGCAATACGAGGATCGCCATGATGGACACGCCCTTGACCGTCTCCTGCGCGGACACCGTGAACATCGCGATTTCGGTTGAGGTATCCAGCCCCAGTCCAAACAGCAGCCCGAGCAGAAACATGTGATGGCTGCGCGCCTCCAGGCGAAACAGCGGTCGAAAAATACGGGCCAGAAAGCCGCGTTGATGCAGCAGCCGATCGAGGTCCTCCTCGATATATACGCCGCCGTTGCGATATTGCCGATAGCTCTTGTGGATCGACAGGAAGATGGCGAGATTCATTACCGCGATGGCGAGCAGGAAGGCCACCGACACCGACGTGCCAATCGCCGCGCCCAGGTTGCGCAGATGCTGGAACACCGCCAGGGAACGCGTCGCGCAGGCCACGCACACTGTGACCAGCACCACGATGGTCGAATGCCCCATCGCAAACCAGAAACCCACCGACACCGGGCGTTGTCCTGCCTGCATAAGCTTGCGCGTGACATTGTCGATGGCGGCGATATGGTCGGCATCGATGGCGTGACGAAGGCCAAGGCCATAGACCAGCAAGGCCACGCCAAGCAACGACGGTCTCGCATGCAGGGCGGCAATCGCCCATATCCACACACCCACATTGAAGATAATCAGCACGGCATAGATGAAATGCAGCTTCTTGCGAATGCCGATACCCTGGGCGTGTGCGACGCCTGGTCGGAGAGTCTCGGGGAGATGTCGGCATGGGCTGTGCGCGGAGTGCATCGCCCTACTAGAGCTGCCCCTGACATCCACCGCAACCCATACTTCCGCATAATTGCTTGCCCTGCGCACGCAGCGCAGCATCCAGTGGTTCGTTTGCGTGCGTGCGATACGCCCTGATGTCGTCATGAAGACGCATGCGCCTGATGAAACGGCGCGGGCAGCGCCATGCATCCCTCCATCACGCACAGGCGGTCAATCATGTCGCACCACTATCCCGGCCCGGACTTCGGGTTTCCCCATGGCGATGCCCGCCTCAATCTCACCGACCTGTATGCCTTTCCCAAACCAGGAAGCTCGGACAAGTCCATCCTGGTGATGAACGTGCATCCGTCGGTAGGCGTGAATCCCGAAGGACCCACCACCAACGAGCCTTTCTCGGCGGATGCGATCTATGAACTGAAGATCGATACCGACGGCGATGCCGTCGCCAATATCTCGTACCAGGTGCGCTTCTTCTCCAGCAAAGGCTGGGCCCTGGCCGCCACGTTGCGCCGACTTGAGGGCGCGCAGGCTGCGGGCATCGGCGACAGCGGCACGCTGATCGTCGAGGAGGCGCCCGTGTCGACAGGGCCCATGGCTGTGGTGACGGAAGCTGGCGAGTACCGTTTCTTTGCCGGCTGGCGCAGCGATCCCTTCTTCTTCGACACGCGCGGCGCGCTGAACAATTTCCAGTTCACCGGCGACGACTTCTTTACCGAGGGCGATGTATGCAGCATCGTGCTTGAAGTGCCTAACACCGCACTCGGCACGGGCCAGCTGGGCCTGTGGCATCGCACGCTCAATCGGGTGGATGGACATTGGGTGCAAGCCGATCGCGCGGCGCGCCCATCGCAGGAAGTCTTTCTCGCGGGCGATCAGAAGAGTCTCTATCTCGCCAGCGAACCGGCCGAGGACGCCCGCTTCATTCCCACCTTTGCGCACTCACTGGAACACACCGGTGGCTACACCCCGGAAGAGGCCAAACGTGTAGCGAGCTCGTTGCTGCCGGACATCCTTCGCTACGATCCCGAACAACCGGCGTCCTACCCCCGCAACGGGAGAGGCCTGACCGACGATGTGATGGATGTGTTCCTGCCGCTGATCACCAACGGCAAGGTGCCGGGCGACAAGGTGGGACCGCACAAGGATCTGCTCAGCGAGTTTCCCTATCTTGGCCCGCCGCACAAGGTACGCACCGAGGCATAGAGCGGATATCTATAGCCCGTCGACGGCTACCGCGGCCCGGGCATCGTTGTCTTCGCCCATATCGCGCAGCTGTTCGCCATAGTGCCTCGGAGAAAGACCGACCACGCGCTTGAACGCATGACTGAACGCACTCTCCGAGGCATAGCCCAGCGTTTGCGCCAGCGTCGCCACCGGCGCATCGCCGCGACGCAGCGCCTGCTCGGCCAATCGCATGCGCCAGCGCGTGAGATACGAAAGCGGCGCTTCGCCGGCCACCGCCTTGAAGTGCGTCGCAAAGCTGGTGCGCGACATGGCCGAGGCACGCGCGAGCTGATCCAGTCGCCAGGCGCGCCCGGGTTCGCCGTGGATCAATCGCAGAGCCGGCGCGAGACGTGCGTCCGTCGCCGCCCGCAACCAGCCGGCACGCAACGCGCCGCCTGCCGCCAGATGCGCACGCAAGACCTGGATAAACAGCAGATAGCCCAGCTGCATGGTGGCCAGGCCCGAGCCCGGCAAGTCGGCGCGCTCGCGCAGCAACTGATCGAGGATCCAGCGCAAGGCCTGTGCCTCCGGCGCCGAGCCATGCACATGGATATACGGCGGCAGCACATCCGACAGCAAGGCACCGTAGGAAGGATGCAGATGCACATGGCCACCGATCTGCACCACCTCGGCCTCGTCAATATTCACCCCATCCACGGCCACCATCGGCTCGCTGCGATTTGCAAACAGCTCATGCGAGGCGCGTGGTGTTGCTGTCAAATCACTCGCCAGTACGAAGTTGCGCCTGAGGGCGAGCAAGATCACGTCGCCCGGCTCCAGCCGTAACGGACTCGCCTCGCCTTCCAGCTGCAACCAGCAGGCGCCGCGCACCGCCGCGAAGAACTTGAGCTTGCCCGGCGCAGGAAAACGAATCGCCCATGGACCCGATGCCATAAAACCGCCGGTCACCAGCGATTGCACATTCGCCAGCTTGAGCACATCGGAAAGCGGATCGTTGAGCATGCCTGAACGATTGGGCATGTATCAGGGATTTTCAAGCATTCATCGTACGAGGCGCGATGTCTAGACTAGGCGTCACCTTCACCGGAACCCTCCCCATGCCCAGCTTGCAAGCCCCCATCCATACCGGCTTTTCCGCGGCCACCACGGCGCAGGACGTGCTGGCCGGCATCGACCTTACCGGCAAGACCGCCATCGTCACCGGTGGCTACTCGGGCATCGGCACCGAGACAGCGCGCGCATTGCGCGCGGCGGGTGCGCGCGTCATCGTGCCGGCGCGCGATCTCGAAAAAGCCAAGACCGCCCTGGCCGGCCTGGACGTGGAGATCGCGACGATGGACCTGTCCGACCCATCGTCCATCGATGCGTTTGCGGCAGCCTTCGTGGCCTCCGGCTCGCCCTTGCATATCCTGATCAATAGCGCCGGCATCATGGCCTGCCCGCTGATGCGCGATGCACGCGGCTACGAGATGCAACTGGCTACCAATCACCTGGGACACTTCCAGCTGACCGCGCGCCTGTGGCCGGCGCTGGTGCGCGCGAACGGCGCCCGCGTGGTCGCGTTGTCGTCGCTGGGGCATCGATATGCGGCAATCGATTTCGACGATCCGAATTTCGAGCGTCGCGAGTACGACCGCTGGATCGCCTACGGCCAATCCAAAACGGCCAACGCGCTGTTCGCCGTGGGCCTGGATACGCGCGGTGCGCCCCACGGTGTGCGCGCCTTCTCCGTCCATCCGGGCCGCATCGTCACCGACCTGGCCCGACACATGAGCGCGGAAGAACTGCGGAAGATCGGCGCCATCGACGAACACGGCCAGGCGGTGGTCGACCTCTCGCTGGGCCTCAAGAGCGTGGCGCAAGGCGCGGCGACCAGCGTATGGGCAGCCACCAGTGCGCAACTGGATGGCCTGGGCGGCGTCTACTGCGAGGACTGCGATATTGCTGAACTTGCACCCGACACCGAGGCCACCGAGGCAGGTCAGGCGACCTTGTCGAGCGGTGTTCGCCCGTGGGCGACCGATCCCGCGGCTGCCGAACGGTTGTGGACGCTGAGCGAGCGGTCGACGGACGTGCGCATCGCATCGACGTAAGCTTTACGGCGCATCGCGTCTAATCACTCGGCTTGCTGATCCACACAGAGCGCGATCAGCACACGAGTGAATGCCATGACGACGTACCAGAGCGTTCAGGTCCAAGGCTTGAACCTCTTTTATCGCGAAGCCGGCAGCAAGAGCGCACCCGGCGTGCTCCTGCTGCACGGCTTTCCGTCGTCGTCGAGGATGTACGACAAGCTGATACCGATGCTCGCGGTGCGATACCACGTGATTGCTCCCGACTATCCGGGTTTCGGACACTCCGATGCGCCCGACCCCGCCATCTTCGCCTATACATTCGGGCATCTTGCGTCGGTCATCGAAGCGTTTACCAAGCAACTGGGCCTGCAACGCTACACGCTGTTCATGCAGGACTATGGCGGCCCGGTTGGATTTCGGCTCGCGCTTATGCATCCCGAGCGCATCCACGCGATGGTGATCCAGAATGCCGTGGCGCATGAAGAAGGCCTCGGGCCACTGTGGGCAACGCGTCGTCAATACTGGGCCGACCGACATGCCTTTGCCGACAAGTTGCGCGCGAATCTGATCTCGTTCGAGGCAGCCAGACAACGTCACCTCGGAACCGATCCCCACACCGAACTGTACGACCCGGATCTGTGGACCGACGAATCCGCCTTCCTGAACCGACCCGGCCAGGACCGCATCCAGGAAGATCTTTTCTACGATTACCGAACGAACGTGGCCTCGTATCCGCAGTGGCAGGCTTATCTCAAGGCACAGCAGCCGCCTTTGCTGGTGTTGTGGGGAAAATACGATCCGTCGTTCGTCGAACCCGGTGCCTGGGCTTACCAGAACGACGTTCCATCGGCGGAGGTCCACTTGCTGGACGCCGGCCATTTCGCGATGGATACCAAGGTGCTGCAAGTGGCCGATCTCACCCTGCAGTTTCTGGATCGCCACCGCATGCGCATGGCGCAGGCCTGAGGCTGCGTGGCGGAGCACCGGGATTGTTGCTGCTCACGGAAGACTGACTATCGATTCGTGGCTATTCGATCCTTGCGCATGGCGTCATAGAGTGGAAGGCAGCTGCATGGCATTCGCGGTTATCGGTGCAAAGGACGCAGCGATGGCCGCCCCCGATGAGGTGTTTGCATGGCTCGTGATCGCGCTCGCCTGATTTCCCTGCTACTGCTGCTGCCCTATCTGGGGCTGCTCTGGGTGTCGTTCTATAACAAGGCCGAGCCCGCGCTGTTGGGCTTTCCGTTCTTCTACTGGTACCAGCTGCTATGGGTGCCGATCACGGTCATTCTGCTCTGGATCGTCTATGGGAAATCGCGTCATGACGACTGAGCCCGACTTTGTCGCCATCGGCGTCTTCACTGCACTGTTCGCACTCGTCACCGTGATGGGTTTTCTGGCCGCGCGCTGGAAGCAATCGTCCGAACCGACCAACCTGGATGAATGGGGTCTGGGCGGTCGCCGTTTCGGCACCTGGATCACCTGGTTTCTGGTCGGCGGCGATTTCTATACGGCCTATACGATTATTGCCGTGCCTGCGCTGGTCTACGCCGTCGGCGCTTACGGCTTCTTTGCCCTGCCCTATACCATCATCGTCTACCCGTTCGTGTTTGCCGTGATGCCGGTGCTGTGGCGCAACGCCAAGGCACACGGCCATATCACGGCGCCGGATGTGGTGTATGGCCGCTTCGGTTCGCGTGCGCTTGAGCTGGCGGTGGCGATCACCGCCGTCATCGCCACCATGCCGTATATCGCGTTGCAGCTGGTGGGCATGGCGACCGTGTTTGCCGCCCTGGGATTGAATGGCGAAATTCCGCTGATCATCGCGTTCGTGATACTTGCCGTTTATACCTACTCCTCCGGCATCCGCGCGCCGGCGCTGATCGCCTTCGTCAAAGACATCCTCATCTATATTGCGGTGATCGCCGCGGTGGCCGTCATTCCCAGCAAGCTGGGCGGTTATGGCGCTGTCTTCGATGCCGCCGCGCAGGCATTCAAGGACAAGGGCAGCGGCAGCATCCTGCTGGATCCGGCCCAGTTCATGCCCTATGCCTCGCTGGCACTGGGTTCGGCGCTGGCAGCCTTCATGTATCCGCACACCTTGACCGGGATCTTTGCGAGCAAGAGCGCGAACACCATCCGCAAGAACGCGATGCTCTTGCCGGCCTATACCTTGCTGCTAGGCCTGCTTGCCCTGCTCGGCTACATGGGGCATGCCGCTCATCTGAAGCTTGCCAGCAACAATGATGTCGTGCCGGCCTTGTTCAAGGCGCTGTTCCCCAGCTGGTTCGCGGGCTTTGCCTTCGCCGCCATCGGCATCGGGGCGCTGGTGCCCGCCGCGGTGATGAGCATTGGCGCGGCCAACGTGTTCACCCGCAACTTCTGGAAGGCCTATGTGAATCCGGCGGTCAGCCCGCAAGAGGAAGCGCGTGTTGCGAAGATCGCGTCGCTGGTCGTCAAGGTGGGCGCGCTGCTGGCCATCCTGTATCTGCCCACGCATTTTGCGCTGGACCTGCAATTGCTGGGTGGCATGTGGATCCTGCAGACCTTCCCTGCACTGATGTTCAGCCTGTTCGCCTCGCGTGTCGCCGCGCGCTGCCTGCTGATCGGGTGGATCGCCGGCATGGCCAGCGGCACCTGGCTGATCTGGTCGGATGGACTCAAGCCGATCCATCACTACGCGTGGGGATCGTTTTCGGTCTCGCTGTATACGGGGTTGGTGGCGCTGATCATCAATCTGCTGGCGGTGGCGATCGTGCATGCGGTCGGCAGCCTCTCGTCCAAAGCAAACCCGTGACCCTCTCTCCATCTTCCACGCAAGCCGTGGCGAGCTCCGCGCCCGGCGGAGTTGGCCATTTCAATCGAATAGCCGGCGGCAACAACTCACAGGTGATCGACATCGATCATCGCCTTGGCAAAGGCCTCCGGCGCTTCCTGCGGAAGATTGTGACCGATGCCACCGGCGATATCGCGGTGCGCATACTTGCCGGTGAATTTCTTTGCATAGGCGCTGGGATCAGGATGCGGCGCGCCATTGGCGTCACCTTCCATGGTGATGGTGGGCACCGTAATGACAGGAGCGGCGGCGAGCTTCTGCTCATACTCGTCATACTTCGCTTCGCCCTGGGCCAGCCCGAGACGCCAGCGGTAGTTGTGGATCGCGATGGCCACATGATCGGGATTGTCGAAGGCGGCGGCTGACCGCTCGAAGGTGGCGTCGTCGAAATTCCATTTGGGCGAGGCGAGTTGCCAGATGAGCTTGGCGAAGTCGTGCCGGTATTTGTCGTAGCCCTCCTTGCCGCGATCGGTCGCGAAGTAGAACTGATACCACCATTGCAGCTCCGCCTTGGGCGGCAGCGGCGTCTTGCCGGACGCCTGGCTGCCGATCAGATAGCCGCTCACCGATACCATCGCCTTGCAACGCTGCGGCCACAGCGCCCCGATGATATTGGCCGTACGTGCACCCCAGTCGAAGCCGCCGATGGTCGCCTGCTTGATCTTGAGCGCATCCATCATTGCCACGATGTCGACCGCTAGCGCCGCCGGCTCGCCGTTGCGCATGGTGCTGTCAGAAATGAAACGGGTGGTGCCGTAGCCGCGCAGATAGGGAACGATCACCCGATAGCCCGCCGCGGCCAGCAAGGGCGCCACGTCCACGAAGCTGTAGATGTCGTAGGGCCAGCCGTGGAGCAACAAGGCCACCGGTCCGCCGGCGGGGCCAGCCTCGGCATAACCGATACTCAGATCGCCCGCCTTGACCTGCTTGAGCGGCGCAAACGAAGTGTGCGCAGCTGCCTTGGCCGGCGCCTGCATCTTGGGATCCGTGCTGCCCTGTTGCGCATGGCTCAGCGACGCCACGCCCAGCTGCGTGGCAGCCAGCGTGACAGCCGCGGCACCCACCAGCTGGCGGCGGCGGACGTCGATGTCATCGGTCGAACCGGTGCGCTTCATGGCGTTCCTCTTGGCGGATGCAGCAAACGATTCAGCCGAAGGTGAACACAAACGCTTCGGCGCCCGGATCGAGAAACTCGATCGCGAACTCGTGATCGAAGATCGGCAAGGGCTGCCGGATCAGTTGATACATCCGCGGCCCGGTGACCGTACCTTCGCCCTGCTCGTTCACGTCAACACCGTGGGCGGCGCCGGGCGGTTTGCCATCGATGGTCACGCGAAAGCGCACCGATGTGCCTGGCGTTGCCGGCCCCATCACCAGATGCAGGTCGCGCGCATGAAAATGGTAGGCAATGCGTCCCTGGGCCTTGTTCAGTACGGCCGAATGCTTGCCCACCGTCCAGTCGCCTACCAGCGCCCACTGGTTGAGATTCAGCAGCGATGGCCTGGCGTAGACATTGCGCTCGCTGAACCGACTGGCGCCGGTCGAGGCGAAATTCTCGCGGCGCTCGGAGCCGATATAGGTTTCCTGCGATCTCACATCGTCCCAGTCGGGAGCGGCCTCAACGCCGCGCGCATCGACGGTCACCAGGTCGTGACTCACCTGCGTGGCACCGGCCTCGACCAGCAATTGCTGGATGACCCGCTCGGACTGGTCGTACTCGCCTTCGCCAAAGACGTGATGGCGTATCGCGCCCTTGGCATCGATGAAGTACAGCGCAGGCCAGTACTCGTTGTTGAAAGCGTTCCAGATCGCGTGCTGGCTATCGATCGCGGTGATCAGGGGTGGACCGAAGCGCAGATCCTTCACCGCCTGGCGAACATTGTCGGGGTCTTTTTCAAACGCAAACTCGGGGGCGTGCACGCCGATCACGACCAGGCCCTGTTTCTGGTACTTGTTCGCCCACGCGCGCACATAGGGGAGCTGACGTATCGAGTTGATGCACGAATAGGTCCAGATATCGACCAGCACCACCTTGCCGCGCAAGGCCGCGGGCGTCAGTGGCGGCGAATTGAGCCATGCCACGGCGCCATCGAGCGACGGGAGGCTGCCTTCACGAGGCAAGTGGATCGCACCCGGCGCCGGTGCCGCCGCGTCGCTTTGTTCCCGCGCGTGCGTCGCCAGCAGGAATACCGTGGCAAGCACCACCAAGGAGGCCAGCAGGCGCTGGTTTGCTTTCATGTTCAGACCTTGATCCTAGTCGCACGCTGGCCACCCGCCGTCGCGGTACGGACGTCTACTTGGGTCTTGCCCAGTAGCGCCGGCGCCATCGTCTCATCGCCAGCGCGGCAAGCCGACGGGCGCCCGCTGCCCTACCCGTCCGCGAGGCTGCACCCGTCGCCCGTGCAGCGTCTATCGAGCTTTGGTATTGGTTGGGCCGGGCGCCGTCACATCGCCTCCACACATTGTGGCGCGAGCTTGGCCAGCGATTGCCCAGCCCAACATCCACGCTCCCGAGTCGACGCTGGAGTCACGCATCAGCGGCCACCATCTGCCCAGGCCCGCAAGGCGTCGAGGCTGCTCGCCGACACCAAAGTACCATGGACGACGCTCGGAGCTGTGGCGCATAAACGTCGAGGAAGATCGTCGTGCAACACGAGTGGAACCGTATCTTCGACGCGCTCCCTGTCCCTGCGTGGACGGCTTTTGCCGACGGACGCGCGGACTTCGTCAATGCATCTTGGTGCGAGTACACGGGACTGGGTTTCGATGAGGCCTTGGGCCAGGGCTGGCAAATGGCGATACATCCTGACGATCGTTCGGCGCTGCTTGCGGGCTGGCATGCCATGGCGGCTGCCGGCGCCCAGGGGGAGCTCGAAGTGCGAATGCGCCAATGCGACGGAGACTATCGCTGGTTCCTGCTGCGGATGGGTCCGCTGACGGACGCATCCGGCCGGGTGGAAAAATGGTGCGGCATCACCACCGACATCGACCAACGCAAACGGCTTGAACAAGCCGTGCCCAAAGCCTTGCCGGATTTGCGCGCTGCGCTGGACAGCATGCCGGTGCCGGCCGCCGTCACGACGCGCACGGGCAAACTGCTGCGCATCAACCAGGCCACGCGCGATTACTTCGGCAAGACGTTCTCGCAATTGAAAAGCCTCAAGCCGTCCGATGTCGTGCACCCGGACGATCTGCCCTACATCCTTGGCGCGCAGTCCAAGGCCTATGAGAGCGGCTCCACTTACAACGTGCAGAGTCGCCACCGCCGCTCAGACGGCGTCTACCGCTGGTTCAACGTGATCGGCATGCCCTGGCGAGATGGCGACGGCGAGATTGCCTGCTGGTTGCATCTGCTGATCGATATCGACGACCAGCGGCGGCCGGAGGAAGCCCTGCGCACCGCCGAGCGCAATCTGCACGCCACCATCCACACCATACCTGCGCTGGTGTGGTCGGCGCGCACCGATGGTTCGGCGGAGTTCTTCAACCAGCACTATCTCGACTATGTCGGACTCAATGCCGAGCAGGCGCTCGGCTGGGGCTGGATGGTGGCCGTCCACCCGGACGACGTGGACAACCTCACGGTCTCCTGGCGGCTCATCCTGGCCTCGCACGAGCCCGGCGAGATCGAAACCCGCCTGCGCCGCTGCGACGGCGAGTACCGCTGGTTTCTGTTCCGCGTCAATCCTCTGCGCAACGAGTACGGCGGCATCATCCGCTGGTATGGCATCAGCATCGATATCGACGACCGCAAGCGCGCCGATGAAAAGCTGCGCCGCAGCGAGGCATTTCTCGCCGATGGCCAGCGCATCAGCCTTACCGGCAGCTTTTCCTGGTGCCTGGACAGCGACGAGATCGTCTTCTCCGAAGAGCTGTATCGCATCTTTGGATTCGCCCAGGGCAGCACCGTCACGCTGGAGCGGATTACCGATCGCGTGCATCCCGATGACATGCCGCTGCTGACCGACAAGCGGATCGATGCGCGCACGGCAGGCAACGACCACGACTACGAAATACGCCTGTTGATGCCCAACGGGTCGATCAAGCACGTACACATCGTTTCCCACAGCACGCGAGGCCGCTACGGACGCGAGTACCTCGGCGCCGTGCAAGACGTCACCCAGCGACGCACTTCGGAAGAAACCCTGGGCGCGTTGCGCGCCGAGCTGGCGAGCATGACCAAGATCAACAGCCTCGGTGTGCTCACCGCATCGATCGCGCACGAGGTCAACCAGCCCCTGTCAGGCGTGATCACCAATGCAAGCACCTGCCTGCGCCAGCTGGCTGCCGATCCGCCATGCATCGAGGGAGCCATCGACACCGCCAAGCGCACCATCCGCGACGGCCATCGCGCGGCCGATGTGATGACGCGCGTGCGCGCCCTCTTCAGCAACAAGGCAACCGTGCCCGAGTGGGTGAACTTGAACGACGCCACCCGTGAAGTCATCGCGCTTTCGCAGAGCACGCTCAAGAGCAGCCGCGTGATGTTGAAAGCCGAGCTGCTCGATGACATGCCGCTGGTGATGGGCGATCGCGTGCAACTCCAGCAGGTGATCCTCAACTTGCTGATGAATGCGGCTGAAGCCATGCGCGAGGTGGACGATCGTCCCAGGCAGGTGGTGATCCGCACCGAACGCGACACCGGCGACCGTGTACGCCTGACGGTACGCGATTCGGGCGTGGGCTTCGGGCCCAAGGGCGTGAGCAAACTGTTCGATACGTTCTATACGACCAAGGACGGCGGCATGGGGATAGGACTATCGATCAGCCAGTCCATCATCGAGCGCCATCAGGGACGGCTATGGGCCGCGCCCAACGACGGACCGGGCGTGAGCTTCTGGTTTTCCATTCCGCGCGCCAGCCAGGATGAGCCGGCGACGCAAACAGCAACCACCGGCACGACGCGCAACACGAGGCAGCTGTGACCGCTGCAGGTCCCCTGGTTACGGTGGTGGACGACGACGAGTCCGTGCGCGAGTCCTTGCCCGACCTGTTGATGGAGTTTGGTTACTCGGTGCGGGCCTTTCCGTCGGCGGAAGCTTTCCTCAGTTCGGACTGTGTCGGCGCGGCACGCTGCCTGATTCTGGACATGGCCATGCCAGGCATGTCGGGACTCGAACTGCAACAAGTGTTGGCGCAAAGCGGGCGGGATATTCCCATCGTCTTCATCACCGCCAGCAGGGATGAAAGCGTGCGCACGCTGGCACTCAAGCGCGGCGCGGTCGACTGCCTGTTCAAGCCATTCAGCGAGTCGCTGCTGCTGGCCGCACTCCATACCGCCTTTCACTGAAGCGGGTGGCAAGCGCATCCACCTCGACGCTCTGTTCGTAGCGCCGCGGCCCTGCGGTGAAAGGTGCGCGGCACTGGCCGCGCACCCATGGCGCTTACGGAGCCTTCGGGCTCTTCATCTGCTCGACCACGCTCAGCGACTTGCTCACGTGATCCTTGGGATGCAGGTGATCGGTTTCCGAGGAAAGCACGGCAGCGATCTTGCCGTCGCGTCCGATCACGAAGGTGGTGCGTTCGATGAAGCCATGGTCGATGGCCACGCCGCGCACGTCGACGGCCTTGGGATCGGCAGCAGACACCTTCAGGCCATAGGACTGGGCGATCTTGCCGTCCGGATCGGAGGCCACCGCAAACTTGCCGGCGCAGTAGTTGGGATCGGACGAGAAGGTGTTGAGGCGCTGGATGCTGTCCTCCGACACGCCGATCACGGTGGCGCCGGCGGCCTTGAACTTCTCCGTCTCCTGCGCAAACTCATGCGCCTCGATATCGCAACCGCCGGTATAAGCCGAGGGGAAGAAATAGACCACCACCGGCCCCGACTTGAGTGCGTCGGCCAGTGAGAACGAGATGGTCTTGCCTGCCTTGCTGGCCGGAGCGTTGAAGCTGGGCGCGGCATCGCCCTGGCCGGCGGCCGCGAACGCTGACGTCGCCAGGGTCAGGGCGGTGATGGCGAGCGAACGGACAAGAAAGTGTTTCATTGCTTGGAGCCCTTGTGATGGAGAGGGAAGCCTGGCCGGGTAACGCGCAAGCGTCCGCGGTAAGTACCCGTTGAGCGCGGGAAGGTTGCCATCTTGCTCCAAAGCGGGGCAATCCGCTCGTTTCCCGGCGCGAGATGAACGAGCTTTCATCTCGGCCGCGGGCCGCCTCAGCTTCCGTCCTGCACCCGCTTCAGGCGGGCAGCTCCAGCGCCACCGCCGTGGCCTCGCCGCCGCCGATGCACAGCGACGCCACGCCTCGCTGCAACTTCGCCCGCCGCAGCGCGTGCACCAGGGTCACCAGCAGGCGCGCGCCGGTGGCGCCAATGGGATGGCCCAGTGCGCAGGCGCCACCGTGCACATTGATCTTGTCGCGCGGGATGCCAAGCTCCTTGGCCGCAATCATCGGCACCACCGCAAACGCTTCGTTGATCTCGAACAGGTCCACGCTGTCGATGGACCAGTCCAGCGCCGCCAGCAACTTGCGGATCGCCGGCACCGGCGCCGTGGTGTACCAGGCCGGTTCGTGCGAATGGGTGGCGTGGCCTTTGACGATGGCGAGCACCGGCCAACCCTGCTGCTCGGCGATCGAACGCCGCGTCATCAGCAGGGCAGCCGCGCCATCGGCGTTGGCCGAGGCACTGGCAGCCGTGATGCTGCCGTTTTCGCGAAAGGCAGGCTTCAACGCGGGAATCTTTTCGACGGAGACGCGCTGCGGGTGCTCGTCATCCTTGAACACGCTGGTACCCGTGCGGTCATGCAGCTCGATCGGCGCGATTTCATCGGCGAAGGCTTGCTCGCGTGCCGCCGCCTGCGCGCGCTGCAAGGTCTCGATGGCCCACGCATCCTGGGCGGCGCGATCAAAGCCGTAGCGCTCGGCGGCCATCTCGCCGAAGTCGCCCATCGGGCGGCCTTGTTCATAGGCGTCTTCCAGGCCATCGAGCATCATGTGATCGAAGATCTGATCATGGCCGACGCGATAGCCGCCCCTCGCCTTGGACAGCAGATAAGGCGCGTTCGTCATCGACTCCATGCCGCCGGCCATGACCACCCGGGCCGAACCGGCGGCGAGCAGATCGTGCGCCAGCATGGCCGCCTTCATGCCCGAGCCGCAGACCTTGTTGATGGCGGTGGCGCCCACCTCGCGCGGCAGTCCCGCACCCCAGGCCGCCTGGCGCGCGGGCGCCTGTCGCTGCCCGGCCGGGAGCACGCAACCCATCAGGACTTCGTCAACCATGTCCGGGGCAACGCCGGCGCGGGCGATGGCGGCACGCATGGCGATGCTGCCCAGCGCATGACCGGCCAGACCGGATAGCGCACCCTGGAAACGCCCCAGCGGCGTACGGGCGGCGGCGACGATAACGACGGGGTCGGAGGTGAGCATGATGATTTCCGCGGCGGAGTTTGGGGTGGCGTGGATTTTTATATGATACACATCATATTTAAGTTAAGAAGAGAGCAGCCGGCCGCTGTGCCCACGCATGCGGCACGATCCTGAAGACCCATCCGACGAGCGACCCGACATGACACGTCTGCAGCTCGCGCCCTGAACAAACTAACGCCCCGCCGGGAACCTGCTCCCGGCGGGGCGTCGTCATCGATCAGGCGGCGAGATCGAACCGGTCGAGGTTCATCACCTTGACCCAGGCCGCCACGAAGTCGCGCAGGAATTTCTCCTTGCCGTCTTGCGCCGCATAGACTTCCGACAAGGCACGCAGCTGGGCATGCGCGCCGAAAATCAGATCCACGCGACTGCCCGTCCACTTCACCTTGCCGCTCTTGCGATCGCGTCCCTCGAACACATCGTGCGAGGTCGACGTCCATTCCACGCCCATGTCGAGCAGGTTGCGGAAGTAGTCGTTGGTGAGTGTTTCGGGCTTGTCGGTGAGCACGCCATGGGCATCCTTGCCGGTGTGCACGTTGAGCACGCGCAGACCACCGATCAGCGCGGTCATCTCCGGCGCGGTCAACGTCAGCAGCTGGGCCTTGTCGATCAGCAGCTGCTCGGCCGGGATGCTGTACTTGCCCTTGAGGAAGTTGCGGAAACCATCGGCCACCGGTTCGAGCATGGCTACCGATTCCACTTCGGTCTGTTCCTGCGAGGCGTCCATGCGGCCCGGCGAGAACGGCACATTGAGCGGATGGCCCGCATTTTTCGCGGCCTGCTCGATGCCGGCGCTGCCGGCGAGCACGATCAGATCGGCCAGCGAAATCTTCTTGCCACCGGACTGGCCCTTGTTGAAGTCGTCCCGGATGCCTTCCAGCACCTTCAGCACCTTGGCCAACTCGTCGGGCTGATTGACCGGCCAGTCTTTCTGCGGCGCCAGGCGAATACGTGCGCCATTGGCGCCGCCACGCTTATCCGAACCGCGGAAGGTGGATGCCGACGCCCACGCCGTTTGCACCAGCTGCGCGACCGATAGTCCGGACGATTGCAGCTTCTGCTTGAGCGAGGCGATGTCCTGCTCCTCCACCAGCGGATGATCGACGGCGGGAATCGGATCCTGCCAGATCAGCTCTTCCTTGGGCACTTCCGGGCCGAGATAGCGGGCGCGCGGACCCATGTCGCGATGGGTGAGCTTGAACCAGGCGCGGGCGAAGGCATCGGCAAACTGGTCCGGATTTTCCATGAAGCGCCGCGAGATTTTCTCGTACACCGGATCCACGCGCAGCGCGATGTCGGTGGTGAGCATCGACGGCGCGATGCGCTTGTCCTTGTCGTGCGCATGCGGCACGGTGCCCGCACCGGCACCATTCTTCGGCTGCCACTGGTTGGCGCCGGCCGGGCTCTTGGTGAGCTCCCATTCGAAGCCGAACAGATTCCAGAAGAAGTTGTTGCTCCAGCGCGTGGGCGTGCTGGTCCAGGTGACTTCCAGGCCACTGGTGATGGTGTCGGCGCCCTTGCCGCTACCAAACGTGCTGACCCAACCCAGTCCCATGTGCTCGAGATCCGCACCTTCGGGCTCCGGACCGACATGATCGGCGGGACCGGCGCCGTGCGTCTTGCCGAAGGTGTGACCGCCCGCGATCAGCGCCACGGTCTCTTCGTCGTTCATCGCCATGCGGCCGAAGGTATCGCGGATATCGTGACTGGCCGCGGCCGGATCGGGATTGCCGTCTGGGCCTTCCGGATTCACGTAGATCAGGCCCATCTGCACGGCGCCCAGCGGGTTTTCGAGATTGCGTCCGCCATCGGTGCGGCTGGTCTCGCTGCCATGCAGTTCCGGCTCGGCCACCAGCACGCCTTCTTTCTCGTCACCGGGCTTGCCTTTGCCATAGCGGATATCGCCGCCCAGCCAGGTCTTCTCGTTGCCCCAGTAGACGTCCTGATCGGGTTCCCAAGTGTCCTCGCGCCCGCCACCGAATCCGAAGGTCTTGAAGCCCATCGACTCCAGTGCGACGTTGCCGGCAAGAATCATCAGATCGGCCCAGGAAATGCTCTGGCCATACTTCTGCTTGATCGGCCACAGCAGGCGACGTGCCTTGTCCAGGCTCACGTTGTCGGGCCAGCTGTTGAGCGGCGCAAAACGTTGCTGTCCGCGTCCGCCACCACCACGGCCATCGCCGATGCGGTAAGTGCCGGCGCTATGCCAGGCCATACGGATGAACAGCGGACCGTAGTGGCCGAAATCAGCGGGCCACCAATCCTGCGAATCGGTCATCAGTGCGGTCAGATCCCTCTTCACCGCGGGCAGGTCGAGCTTGTTGAAGGCTTCGGCGTAGTTGAAGCCTTGATCGAGCGGATTGGATTTGCTCGAGTGCTGTGCGAGCAGATCCACTCGCAGTTGCTTGGGCCACCAGTCCCGGTTCGTCGTACCGCCGCCGGCGGCATGGATGAAGGGGCACTTTGCTTCGGTTGACATGCGCTCTCTCCTTGGGAGGATGAACCCACTACACGTTCTTTCGATGCGTCAGGCGTCTATGCCCCTGTCGTGGCGGGAAACCGAAAGCGGTCACCCAAGGTGCATGAGCCTGGTCCGGTGGGCCGCCTGGACGCGCGTCGGGCGGGTTCTGGCGCGCGTCGACGGTGCCCGCAGTTGTCGGAGCTTACGCCGACCGGAGCGAAAGTTCCGTATTCGGCCCGTAGCCATCCAGCGAGCCGAGGGAACCGGCCAATCCGCAGCAAACCGCGGCCATCGCCAACGCGCCACGGTGGACGGATGCCGGCGCCCGGTGGCCGTCATGCGCCTGCCACATGGGGCGGGCATGGTCGCGCCGTATCGGCAAAGAGAGTGTTGCCATGGCCTATAAACATGCAGCCACTGCGCCGCTGCGGGCCTGGGACGGTGCCCTCCCGCTGCTGATGTCGCTGGCTGTCCTGCTGATGATCGCATCCGAGCTGTTGCGGTACGGACTGCACGCGCACCACGTCAACGACCTGGCCGATCACATCGCCCAGCTGCTGATGTTCGGGCAGATTCCCATCATGTTCTGGTTCACGGCCCCCGGCCGTCGTCGCGTCCGGCAGATCCTGCCTACGCTGGCGCTGCAGCTCGCGCTCTGGGCCATCACGTTTGCGCTGGCGGTTACGCTGACCTGAGCAGGTATCGCGCTGCGGTGATGGTGAGGCCGATCACCGCAGCGCGATCAGGCCGTCTTAGGCTTTCTTCTTGGCAGTGGTCTTGCGCACCGCACGCTTCACGGCCTTTTTCGGCGTCTTTTTGGCGGCTTTGGCGCGCTTGGGTTGCGCAGCGGAGCTGGCAGCGCCGTCAATCAGCAGATCCGCTTCGGTCACGCCGCGACGCTTGAGCGCCTTCACGAACCAGAGCGGCTGGCGGCCACGTCCCGACCACGTCACGGATGGATCAGACGGGTCGCGATACTTCGGCGCTACCGAGCCGGTCTTGCCCTTCTTGCCCGCGACCTTCTTGCCGCGCGCGGGATAGACGTCGTCCAGGTTCAGGCCTGCATGACTCAACAGGGCATCGATCTTTTCCTTGATGGCCCGCACGTGGGCCACCCGTGCCTCCTGCATATGGGCACTCGCGTTCGCAATGAGAGCCTGCAGTTCTTTGGGCGTAAGGTTCTTCAGATCAATAGCCATCGATATACCTGCGTAGTGGGTTCGAGCTCAGTCTAAGCCATTGCAAGCCTGATGACTCCATCGACCTGTCTGATTCGTCGACGATGTGATGCTTGTCGGCACGTTGACAAAATCTCCACGCGATTCGTCGCTGACTCTGCACCATGGACATCGCCAATCCGCCCGTCACCGTCGATGACGAAGCCCGTCTGCTCCACGTGTGGACACGGCAATGAATCACCGCAAACTTCGCGTGGGCGGCATCATCCTGGCGGCCGACAGCGCCAGTCGCCTTGATGCGCTCAGGCAGGTCATCGCCATCGATGGCGAACCTACGGTGCGACGCGTCGCACGTGATGCACTGGCTGCACGCCTGCAGCCCGTGGTGGTCGTGGTCGGTGCGCAAGGGGACGGCGTCATCGCCTGCCTCAACAATCTGGATATCGTCCCTGTCGAAAACCAGGCCTCGTCGGAGGGTGCCGGCGGCTCGCTGGCCGAGGGCGTGAAAGCGCTGCTGGCCAGCGCAGAACCGTTGCGCGCATTGATGGTGCTCCTGGCCAACCAGGCATCGATCCGTGTCGGCCATATGGAAAAAATGCTGGCCGCGCACGCCGCGGCACCCGACCGCATCCTGGCCTGCGGTCGGCAGCGCGTGCTGCGCTTGCCCTGCATTTTCCCGATCGCTTATGCCGAGGAACTCGCCACGCTGCAGGCGGCTGCCGGCGCAGAATCCTTGCTGCAAAAATACGCCGCGCAGGTCGACGCCTTCGACCTGCCCGAAGCCTTCCTCGATACCGACAACCCCGACGAAGAGGGCGCGTGGCCAAGTCGGCGAGCGAAGCCACCCACGGACGACGGGGCTTTTTGAGCGCCGCACGGGGCACTCGAATTCAGGCTGACCGCCCCCATCTCCAGGCCATTCCCAAGCTCTTTGCCCTGCCCGCCCGTGACGCAATTTTCGCTGTTTTCCCAAGGCCCGCTGGTGCTGCTGGATGACACCAGCGGACGGATCGTCTATGAAGAAAACGTCATCCCCGCCGAGCAGGCGGCGCAGTGGCACGCGCTGCTGCTGGACAGCCCGATCTGGCGGCAACAGCGCCGCGTGATGTACGAACGCGAGCTCGATGTGCCGCGCCTGACTGCACATTTTGCAGCCGACGATGCGGATCTGCCCGAGCCCCTGGGCAAAGCGCTCGAGCAGGTGCGCGCCATCACCGGCGAGCAGTTCAACAGCATCGGCCTCAATCTCTATCGCGACGAGCACGACAGCGTCGCCATGCACAACGACCGCCTCGGCGATCTGCACGAAGGTCACCCGATCGCGCTGATCTCACTGGGCGAGACGCGACGCATGCACATCCGCAACAAGAAACACGTGCCGGCACGGCGCCTGGACCTGGATCTGGCGGCCGGCAGCCTGCTGCTGATGAGCTGGGAAACCCAGCTCCATTACGACCACGGCATTCCCAAGCAGACCCATCCGCTGGGCCCGCGCATCAGCCTCGCGTTCAGGACCCGCAAGCGCGACTGAATCTCGGGCCTGAACGCACAACGCAACACTCACGCCAGCGCGACGCCTTCTTGAAGAGCCAGGCGACAGCCTCGGGATACGTCCCGCAAAGGCCATCGCCATGAGCAACCACAAGAAAGAGCAGGACCCGCATCATCAGCCACCGGGCACCTCAGGCTATCCCGAACCGCAACCCACGCCATCGAAGGGCAAGAACATGCCCGACGAGCACACCCCGCATGAGCCGCAAAACAACCCACGGCAAAAGCCCAAGTCCTCGTAAGCAGATAGATCAGGCCGCCAGGCTTTTAATCACCGCATCGACGAAGGCAGGAATATCCGCGGGCTTCCGGCTGGTGATGAGCTGACCGTCGGTCACCACGTCGCGGTCCACCCAGGTGGCGCCGGCATTTTCGAGATCCTGGCGCAGGGACGGCCATGAGGTGACCTGGTGGCCCTTGACCAGGCCCGCATTGATCAAAGTCCACGGCCCATGGCAAATAGCGGCGATCGGCTTGCCCGCGCTGCCGAAGGCCTTGACGAATTCGACCGCCTGCGGAAGCTGGCGCAGGTTGTCCGGATTTATCACGCCGCCGGGCAACACCAGCGCATCGAAACCCTCGGCCTTGGCCTCGTCGAGCGATGCATCGACACGGACATCGTCACCCCAGTCCTTCTTGTTCCAGCCGGTGATCTGCTGCTTGCCTTCCGGGGCAATCACCGTCACCTGTGCACCCGCTTCTTCCAGCAAGCGCTTGGGCTCCATCAGCTCCGACTGTTCGAAACCGTCGGTGGCAAGCATCGCCACTTTGCGACCGTTGATTCTGGCTTGTGTCATGACGCTACCTCTCCTGACTGGTGGGTGCCGATCCTGCAAAACACGCCATACGGGTCGCGTCGGTTCTGCGTGGTCGCTGCGTGACGAGGTCGGGTTCGGCTCAGTCTTGCGTCATGTCCGAGATTCAAGCGGTTCGTCGCGACGCGCGCTTGCGGGCAGGTGCTTTCTTGGCGGTCTTCTTGGCCGTGGCGCGTTTGCGCGGAGTGCTGGTCTCCTTGGCCTTGCTGCGCGAAGCCGCTTTCTTTGCCGGCGTGCGTTTCTTGCTCGCCAGGCTCTTCTGCAGCAGCGACATGAAATCCACCACATTGGTGCTGGCGTCTTCCGGCGCCGACGGCTCGTCATCGATCGGCGTCACCACGCCCTTGGACTTCATGCGCTTCTCGATCACCTTGTGCAGGCGGTCGCGGAATTCGTCCCGGAAGTCGCCCGGCTCCCACTTGCCGGACATGGAATCGACCAGTTGCTCGGCCATCTGCAATTCCTTGGCGGTAATGCGATAGCTGGCTGTTTTCCCCGACGGCAGCGCGTAATCGTCCACATCTACCAGCTCCTGCGGATAGCGCAGCAGCACCAGCAGCAGGCTGTCATCCTTGGGAATCACCGCGGAGAGATAGCCACGCGTACGTATCACCACGCGTGCGATGCCGATCTTGCCGGTGCGTCGCAGCGTTTCGCGCAGCAGCACATAACCCTTTTCGGCCTTCTTGCCGGGCACCAGCACATAGGGCTTCTCGAAGTATTCGGGGCCTACGGCCGCGGCATCGACAAAGGCCTCCACCTCCACCGCCTCGCGCCCTTCCGGTGAGGCGGATTTGATGTCTTCGGGCCGCAGCACCACGTAGCTGCCCTTCTTGTATTCGTACGCCTTGACGATGTCCTTCCACGGCACCTCCTCGCCGGTGTCGGCGTTGACGCGCTCGTAGCGGATGGGCGTATTGCTGCGGCTGTCGAGCATGCGGAAATGCAGGTCGACGCGGCGCTCCGCCGGCATCACGGATACCGGCACGTTCAACAGACCGAACGACAGCGTTCCGTTCCAGATGGGGCGGGCCATGGCAGGGCTCCTCGAAAGACGAACCCTGAGCAAAAGCCCTCCCGCGTGAGCCCGCGGTGAGCCACGCGTGAAATCCCGCCCAGCAACGCCTGGCTCCCGCTAGGCGTGCTCGCTGGTGCCGTCCTTGATCGCCGCCAGCATCTCGCGCGCCAGGTCCACCATGGTGAACGGCTTGCTGATCAAGCGCACGCCGGGGTCGAGGACACCATTGTGGACAATCGCGTTACGCGTATAGCCGGTCATGTAGACCACGATCAGTTCGGGGTAGCGCTCCTTGGCCTTGCTGGCCAATTGACGGCCATTGGTGCCGGGCATCACCACATCGGTCAGCAGTACGCGGACGTCGGGGTGTTCGTCCAGGGCCATCAAGGCGGCATCCGCGCCGCCGGCTTCGATCGCGATATAGCCGATCTCGCGCAGCGCGTTGACCACGAACAGGCGCACATCCTGATCGTCCTCGACCACCAGCACTTTGTGCTGCGAGAGCAAGGCCTCCTCACGATGGGGCGCAACCGTCTCGTCCAGCGCCTCGGAGAAGTCGCGCGGCAGATAGATCTTCACCGTCGTACCGACGCCGATCTCGCTGTAGATCTTGATGTGCCCGTGCGATTGCTTGACGAAGCCGTGCACCTGGCTCAGGCCCAGGCCCGTACCCTTGCCCAGCTCCTTGGTGCTGAAGAACGGGTCGAAGGCTTTCTGCATGACCTCCGCGCTCATGCCGCCACCGGTGTCGGTCACCGCCACCATCACGTACTGGCCCGAGGTGACTTCCAGATGCTGCTTGGCGTAGGTGCGATCGAGCACGGTGTTGGCCGTCTCGATGGTGAGCTTGCCCGAGCCATTCATGGCGTCGCGGCTGTTCACCGCGAGATTGACGATAGCGCTTTCCAGTTGCGCGCGATCGACAAAGGCTGGCCACAGGCCGCCGGCCTGCACCGTCTCGATCTGGATGTTTTCGCCCAGCGACCGGCGCAATAGCGCGGACATGTCGCGAATGCACAGATTGATGTCGGTGGGTTTGGGTTGCAGCGCCTGCTGGCGCGAGAACGCCAGCAGTTGCTTGGTCAGCTCCCCCGCCATCATCGCGCCGTTGAGCGCGTTGTTGGCGGGCCCCTGCAGGCGAGCGTCCTCCGTGGGCAGCCGCCGTATCAGCAACTCGAGATTGCCGATGATGATGGCCAGCATATTGTTGAAATCGTGGGCGACGCCACCGGTGAGCTGGCCGATCGCTTCCATCTTCTGCGCCTGGCGCAGCTGTGCCTCGACTTCTTCGCGCTGCTGGATTTCCTGCTCCAGCGCCAGCACGGAGCGTCGCAACGCATGAGAGTGCTGCCGGCCCTCGCGTATCACCATATAGGCCAGCGCGCAGGCCAGCCCGATCGCCAGCACGATGGCGACCATCAGCAGCAGGCGCTGCGTATCCATGGCCGAGGTGCGCTTGCTCAGTACGTCCTGCTCGCCCCGGTCCATGCCGGTGACGACGCTGCGTATCTGCACCATCAGCTGGCGGCCGGCGTCGGTCTTGACCAGCGCGGCGGATTCATCGAGCTGGCCGTTGCCGCGCAGTTGCACGGTGCGGCCCAGCTCATCCATCTTCGCGGCGATCAGATCGAACAGCTGATTCTGCTGGGCAGCGCGCTCGGGGCTGAGCGCCACCATGCGGCGCAGCTGATCTTCGCGTTCGGGCAGTTGCGCCTTCGCCTCGAGGAAGGGCTGGAGATAGGAGCGATCGCCGGTCAGCAGATAACCGCGCTGCCCCGTCTCGGCATCCTGCACGAGACTGAAAAGCTCCCAGGTGCTCTGCTGCAGCTCCAGCGAATGCTCCACCCACCGTTCGGCGCGAAAACTCGACGCCACGGCAAACACGATCAATACGCAGGCCACGCCCAATAGCGCGAACCCGCCAACGATGCCTCGCCTCATGCGCGAGCGCATGGCTACCGATTCCATCGAACCCCCTTGAACACATCGCCGACACCGGCCAACGCGAGGACGGCGTGCTGCCAGCGAACTGGAAACATCACCGTTTCATAACGTAGATCCCGCGATTTTCCCCATACGCCCGAGGCTGTCAATCGGGTCTTTATGGTGTGTAGAGCGCGCAATTCCATTCACACGATTTCTTGATACGGTCATCACCTTCTCAGCCGCTACCATGCCTTCACGCGCCGTAGGGGCGCCAGGCTGGGGGAAAGCGAATGCGCATGATGGCCACGCGGGAACGCAGTGTCACCTCGCTCGGGGAACGGGCGGCGTTTGACGAGGCGATGGCCATTTACCTCAGGAAAGTTGCCGATTGCCGGCGCAGGCGCCTGGGGGCGGATCTGCTGCTGGTGTTGGCCTGCATGCTGCTTGCCGGAAGTGGACTGGTATCGCCCGCGCTGCGCCTGGCGGTGTTACCGTTGGCGTTTGGCGTGGCGTGGACGGGCGTTCACCTTGGCGAGCGAGCCTCGCGCGCGCGGGCTCGCCTACGCTGGTGAGCTGGACGGAGGGTTTGGACACCCTGTTGGCCGAGCGCGTGAGCGCACCGAATGATCTCTCTGTCACCGAACGCGGTGACTGCAGGCAAGCCATGAATGCATCGCCGTCGAGCTTCAGCAGCGCCATCCCAGGCTGGATCGGCGAAGCGTTCGGCCGGCCCTCGGCGACCGAAGCGATGCAGTGGCTGCTCGCCACCATCGGCCAACAGGTTGGCGCCGACGTGTGCCTAGTGTTGCGCCTCAACGGCGCGGGCACGCATGGCTCGCTCGCATCGTCGTATGGCCCAAGTGCTCAAGCCCTGTCGCGCGATCTGTATCCGCTGGGTGGCAGCACGATCGAGCACCTATTCAGCGCGCCCACGCCGGTTGCGCTCGAACGCAGCATGTTCAGTCGCGACCCCTGGCTGGCGAAGCTGGGCATCGCCGGCGGCGCTGCGGTGGCTTTGCAGCAAGGCCCCATGAAATTCGGTTCGCTGGGTGTCTATTTCACCCACGACGACGTCGATGTCAGCGATACCATCGCCTTGCTGGCCGAGATCCGCATGCTGATGTGGCCACTGCTGTGCTGGCAGATCCTGGGGGCGGAGAATGGAACGTCTACCGCCGCGATGGGCGCCGTCCACCGTGCCAACAATATCCTCAGCAATATCGTGCTGCTGACGGATCTGGCCCTGGATACGCCCTGCGGACGCGATGATGAGCATCTGCGCGCCTTGCTCCTGCGCATGGCCAGCGAAGGCGTGCGCTGTGCCGATGTGCTCAGGGAAATCAGTCCGGGCTGAAGAGTAGCGGCGCCCTGCCGAGCGCCGCTCTCCCTGTTAGAGCGTAAGTACGTGCAAATTAATGGTGCTTATCGAGGTCGCGCTGGCGATCGTGCTCTTTGCCGACTTCCTTCTGGATCTTGCCGGCATTCTTTTCGATATTGCCTGCGACTTCCTTGGCGGGATTGTTGGTGATCTTGCCGACGCCTTCTTTGATAGCGCCCTTTACTTCATGCTTGGTGCCTTCAACGCGATTCTTATCCATAACATCCTCCAGAGCCGCCTAATTGCGACAGGACGTTTTTAGGAATTGGGTGGTGCCCGCCCTGTGAAAATAGAAGAAAACACGGCGTTCTTCTGAATGCGTCTTCAGCTGCGCTCGCCACTTGTTAGCTGCACGGCAAGGACAGATGCGCAGCACGTGCGCATTCACGCCCCAGTCGGCGCGCTCAATTGAGCATGTCGCGCACCTTGGTCAGCAGCTGGTCGATCTCAAAGGGCTTGATCAGGATGTCCATGCCTTCGTCCAGCAACTCTTCGCCGGTCAATGCACGCTCGGCGTAGCCGGTCATGAAGAGAATCGGCAAGGCCGGTCGCCATGCGCGCGCCGCCTCAGCCAGCTGCCGGCCATTCATGCCCGGCAGGCCGACATCGGTTAGCAGGAGATGGATGGCGGCATCGCCGCGCAGGGCGCGCAACGCGGCCTCCACGTCCTCTGCCTCGGTACAGTGATAACCCGCATCGGAGAGCAGCTCGCGGGCCAGCGCGCGCAGCGAGGTGTTGTCCTCCACGATGAGGATGCTTTCGCCCTGCCCTTGCACCAGGTCGATCGAAGCATCGACTTCCTCTTCCACCTGCAAGTGTCCGCGCGGCAGGGTGATCCGCACTTCCGTGCCCACGCCGCTCTGGCTGCAGATGGATACGCGACCGCCGGACTGCCGCGAGAACCCGTAGATCATCGACAGCCCCAGGCCCGTGCCCTTGCCGATCGGCTTGGTCGAGAAGAACGGCTCGAACACGCGCTCCAGCACTTCAGGCTCGATGCCGGTGCCATTGTCGATCACCGCCACCTGCACATAGTCGCCATCGGGCAACTCGCTGTCGCCTTCCAGGCTGACCGTGGAGGTGAGCACGCGAATCTCGCCGCCGTTGGGCATGGCGTCGCGTGCATTGATGACCAGGTTGATGATGGCGTTTTCCAGCTGGTTCGCATCGACCTTGGCGATACCGGTGCCGTCCATCAAATCGAAGCGCAACTCGATATGCTCGCCGATGGTCCGGCGCAGCAGGTCGCCGAGCGAACGCATCAGCTGATTGATGTCCACCGGCCTGGGATCGAGCGGCTGCTGGCGCGCAAAGGCCAGCAGGCGATGCGTCAGCGACACGGCGCGGCGCGCCGAACCCAGCGCCATATCGGCAAAGCGCTGCACGCCTTCCACGCGACCCTCCGCGACATGGCGACTCATCAGGTCGATGCCGGTGATGATGGTGGTGAGCAGGTTGTTGAAGTCGTGCGCAATGCCGCCGGTCAGCTTGCCCAGCGCGTCCATCTTCATGGCCTGGTGCAGCTGCGACTCCGTGCGTTCGCGCTCGGCGATTTCCTGGGCCAGCTGGGTATTGACCGAGGCCAGGGCCGCCACATGGCGTTGCTCGCGCCGCCACTGCTCGGTGACATCCTCGACAAACACCAGGCCCAGGTCCGGCGCACGATACGGCGCGATACGCCACTCGATGTAACGAGCGACGCCGCGAATACTCATGGAGAAGGTGCCACGCCAGCGCTTGCGCTCTGACAGATGCGTGCGCAATTGCTCGATGGCATCTTCCTGATTGTGCTCGAATGCCGCCGGCAACCTGCCGTCGTCCGCGGCGCTGTCCAGCAGCCGCATGAAGGCCTCGTTCGCCTCATGGATCACCAGGCCCGAGTCCATCACCGCGATGGGTGCGATCGCGCTGGTGAAGATCTCGCGGAAGCGCGCCTCGCTTTCCAGCAGCGCATCTTCGGCAATACGCACACGCAACAAGGTGCGCAACGTGGCCAGCAGCACGTCCGGGTCCACCGGATGAATCAGGTAGGCATCGGCGCCCGCATCCAGGCCGGTGATCAAATCGTTGGTTTCGATCGACGCGGCCGACACGTGGATGACGGGCAGCAAGCGCGTCGGCGCCTGGCTACGCAGGTGCCGGACAATGTCGAAGCCGCTGATATCGGGCAGATTCACGTCCAGGATCAGGGCGGCAAACACATGCTGCGCCATCAAGGCGAGGCCTTCCGCGCCGGTGCCGGCCTCCAGCACGGGATAGCCGTGGCGCTCGAGCACGCGCCGCATCGAATAGCGTGTCGCGGCGTTGTCGTCGACGATCAGCAGCTGGTTATGGCGTGGCATCGGCAGCAGCCTCCGGGAGCGTGCGCGGCAGAACGACGAAGAACACCGAACCCTCGCCCGGCTTGCTTTCCATGCCGACGTGGCCACCGAGCAATTCCGCATAGCGCTTGCACAGCGCAAGACCCAGGCCGGTGCCGCGCAGGCGCTTCTGCAACGGCGATTCCAGCTGGCTGAAATCCTTGAACAGATCCTGCTGCAGATCTTGCGGGATGCCGATGCCGGTATCGCGCACGGCAAAGCACACGGTGCCGTCGTCCTGCAGAGTTGCCGACACTTTCACGGTGCCGCGCGGCGTGAACTTCAAGGCGTTGGAGATGTAATTGCGCAGGATCTGCGCCACCTTGCGGTCATCGGTGTAGAGCTTGGGCATGCCTTCGGGATCTTCGAAGATCAGGTCGGCGTCGGTCAGCTCGGTGATCGGACGGAAGGTGCCGCGCAGCGCGGAGAACAGGTCCACCATGTCGAACCAGGCCGGCGAGATGGTGATGCGCCCCGCCTCGATCTTGGCCAGGTCCAGCAAGTCGTCGACCATGTCGCTCAGTTCGCGCGCGGCGTTGGAGATGTACTTGACCTGGCGATGCTGTTCTTCCGAAAGCTGGCCATCCATTTCGTCGGTCATGATGCGCGCGATGCTGAGGATGGAACCCAGCGGCGTGCGGAATTCGTGACTCATATAGGACAGGAAGCGGCTCTTCAGCTCGGAGGCTTCGCGCAACTGCTCGGCCTGCTTGTCCAGTTCGGCGTAGAGCGCAACCACGCCCTGATTGGTTTCCTCAAGCTCGGCGCGCAGCGACTCCGACTCCTCGCGCAAGCGCTCCAACTCCTCGCGCATGGATGCCTCGGAACGGGGTTCAGTGGATTCAGACATGCGTCCGCTCCAGGGAGATCACCATGACGGTGGCGTCGTCGCGAATCCGATTGAAGTCGCGATGCAATACCGCGGCAATCACCGCCGGATGCCGCTGCCACAAGCCCGGATAATCCGCCATGCGCCACCTCGACTGCAGCCCGTCGCTATGCATGATCAGCAACTGCCCGATGATATCGCTGAAATCGAAGGCCTGGGCGCGTCGAAACTGCGCACCGACAATGCCGGGGTGGGAGGCCAGGCCGCGCGTGGCCTCCGGCGTGAGCAACGACGCAGAGATGTTGCCGATGCCGGAAAAGCGCAACGTTCCCTGGGCAGTGTCCACCCGAGCCAAGGCCACCGCACCACCGCGCGTACCCATCATGGCCTGGTGCAGATCCGCCATCAGGGCCGCAGGCTCGGCCAGCGGCTGGGCGACAAAGGCCTTGACGGCGGCCTCTGCGGCCAACGCTGCGGCTTCGCCATGTCCCAACCCGTCGACCATCAGGAACGACCAGGTGGTGCCCTTGCTCGCCAGCGCCCAGCCATCCCCGCAATACGCTTCACCATGCAACGCCGTCTGGCTCACGCCGAAACGCAGATCATCGTCGGCCTGCTGACGCGGATAGAAACGGGCCAGCACCACCGCGCCGCGGCTATCGGCGTAGACATCCATCACCTGCGACTGGCGAACCACGGCGCCGAGCCCGATGCCCCGCGTGCCGCCGGTGGAGAAGCCGTCCGGCAGGCAATGGGCAAGACTGAAGCCCGGTCCGCGGTCCACCGCGACGATCTCGATGCCGCGCGTGCGTCGCCCAGGGACCGCTCGCAAATAGACCGCGCCTCCACGGCCATGCTTGATCACATTGGTGGCCAGCTCGGTCACCACCAGCGCGACACGCCCGGCATCGCCATCGTCGAAACCCGCTTCATCGGCCAGCTGCTGCGCGTAACGGCGCGCCTGGCCGACCTGGGTGATTTCATCGATCGCAATGGCGACGCCAAGCGATCCAGGCAGCGTCAATTCCATTTGGTGATGGTGACGCGCGTTCCCTTTCCTGGCGCGCTCTGTATTTCGAATTGGTCGACCAGCCGCTTGGCACCTGCCAGGCCAAGCCCCAGGCCGTTGCCGGAGGTCCAGCCATCGGTCATGGCCTGCTTCAGATCGGCGATGCCCGGACCGGTATCGCGAAAAACCAGCTGCACGCCCTTGCGCGCGCCCTCTTCCACGATCGTCCAATCCATGTCTCCGCCGCCGCCGTAGATCACGGCGTTGCGCGCCAGCTCGCTGACCGCGGTCACCAGCTTGGTCTGATCCACCAGGCGCAAGCCGCATTCCTGCGCCAGCTTGCGCACGGCCTGGCGCCCGAGCACAACGTCCTGCTCAGAGCGGATGGCGTAGGTTCCACTGCGCGGCGTACTCATTGCGTCGGGACACGCTCGCGCAGAAGTTTCATGCCGCGCTCGACATCGAGCGCCGTGCTCACGCCGGACAAGGTGAGGCCCAGTTCCACCAGGGTGATGGCCACGGCCGGCTGCATGCCGACCACCACGGTCTCGGCATCCATGATGCGCGACAGGCCAGAGATCATGCCGATCATCCGGCCGATGAAGGAGTCGACCACGTCAAGCGCGGAAATATCGATCAGCACACCCTTGGCCGAGGTCTCGCTGATCTTGGCCGAGAGATCGTCCTGCAGTGTCATGGCGAGCTGATCATGCATGTCGACCTGGATGGTGACCAGCAGAAAGCTACCCATGCGAAGAATGGGAATGCGATCCATGAGCTTACCCGGCCTTCGTCACGCTCAGGCCCGAGCGCTTGAGCGCCAGCGCCAGCGCGTCGGCCAGGTTGGCCTTGGTCACGATACCGCCCAGGTCCAGGCCTAGATGCACGATGGTCTGCGCGATCTGCGGCCGGATGCCGCTGATGATGCAGTCCGCGCCCATCAGCCGGATCGCCGTCACGGTCTTCAACAGGTGCTGGGCCACCAGCGTATCCACGGTGGGCACGCCGGTGATGTCGATAATGGCGATATCCGAACCGGTTTCCACGATACGCTGCAGCAGAGACTCCATCACCACCTGGGTGCGCTGCGAATCGAGCGTACCGATCATCGGCAAGGCCAGCACGCCATCCCACAGCTTGACCACCGGCGTGGAAAGCTCGAGCAGTTCTTCCTGCTGACGCCGGATCACTTCTTCGCGGGACTTCTGGAACGCGCGAATGGTGTGCATGCCCAAGGTGTCGAGCAGCTCGGAGATGGCCCACAGCTCACCTGACAGCACCGAGGGATTGCTCGCATAGGTCTTCTGCAGCAGATCAAACAACGGACGCTTCAGCGAAAAGATGAAGTGCGCCGTGTGATACGAGTCGAAGCCCTGCATCGCGCGGCTGCGCGACAGCGTTTCGAGGAACTGGCGCGATTCCGCCCAATCGGTCGTTGACAGGTCGGCCGCATCGCCCGTGGCCGACGCGCTCACCAGCAAGGCCAGGAATTCCTTCGCCTGGCGGCTCACGTCGTCGCGACTGATGCGGTTATCCGACAACGAACCACCCTGCTCCAAGTTCGCGACCCACCCTGCGAGCAAGGCAGGCTCGTTGTTCTTGATGGCGTCGATGGTTGCCGGCTTGAGAATCGACATATGGCAGTCTCCCCATTGAATTCATTCATCATCCGGGATCAAGCAGGGCTTGGGAATAGGCGCTGAGTAAAAGATCGATGTGTATGGAAATTTGACACGCCGTTGACGCTCACGCCCTTAGACAGAACGGTTACAGCCTTTCGTCCACTAAGCGACTCCATGAGCTCCGATCACGTCCTGACCATTCTTCTCGTCGAAGATGACGACGGCATCCGCACGATTGCGAGCGTGTTATTGGAGTCGCAGGGCCATCGCGTGCATGCGATGGCCAATGGCGAACTGGCCAGCGAATGGCTTAAACAAGGCCAGCCCGACGTGCTGTTTACCGATATCAACATGCCCGGCGGCATGAGCGGCGCGGAACTGGCCCGCCTCGCGCGACTGGCCCATCCGGGGCTGCGCGTGCTGATGACCTCGGGCGAGGCCGTGCCCGATCCCGCATGGCTGGCGTCGGGCATCCACTATCTGAACAAGCCGTATGACCGTCGAACACTGCTTGCGGCCATCGACGCAACCGCCAAGGCCGTGGCCTGATCGATCACGTCCTGGCCGGCGGAGCCCCCATGCCCACCTCTGCCACCATGCGGCGAATACGCTGCAGCGCCCAATCGTGATCGTCGCGCGCAGCATTGCGCAGCACTTCTTCCGCCAGGCCTGAGAATTCCTGCCAGAACAAAGGCGGCTCCGGATATTTCCGGGCCAGTGCCTGCGCATAGCCTTGCAGTCGATCCAGATCGCTATCGAGGTTGTCGCGATTCTTGGTCATGGTGACTCAACGACTCATCTGGCCAAAGTCTTCGGCGCCTGTGTTGTAGCGGCGCGACGTTATGCATCGCGTCGCGAACATGTCGGCTGCGCGTGATGCGCACAGCCCTCTTGCAACGTCAGCCTAATGCGACAAGTGGATCTGCGCCTCACTCCGGATGTTTCACATTTGAGCGGCAGTGCACTCACGAGCGGACCGCCATCGTCGTCGCACACCCCACGACGAGGTTATTCCCCATGAGTCAGCACGACCACGAAATCAAGGTACTGAACGGCCTGATCGAAACCACCATCGACAGCGTCGACGGTTACGCCGAAGCGGCCAAGGATGCGGAAAACGCCCAGTTCCGCGATCTCTTCCTGACCCGCGCCGCCGAGCGCCGCCAGGTCGCCGCGCATCTGCGCGAGGCCGTGCGTCGCGAAGGCGGCGAGCCTGCCGATGACGGCACCGTGCTCGCTTCGGCGCATCGCGTCTTCACCGGCCTGCGCAGTTCCATGAGCCATGGCGACAAGGCGGTGATCGAGGAAGTGGAACGCGGCGAAGATCACATCAAGGCCAAATACGATGAAGCGCTCAAGGACGACAAGCTGTCGCTCTCTGCCCGCGAATCCATCCAGCAGGCCTATACCTCGGTGCGCCAGGGCCATGATCAGATGAGTGCGATCAAGCACGCCGTGCAGTAAATCATTGCCATCTCGTTGACCTGCGACGGACGGCATGCCGTCCGTCGCTTCGCTTGATCACATCTGCGGCTGCTGCTCCGGCGGTGGCACCGGATCGCCCACCGGTGGCGGCTGCGGCTCGGGATCGGTCAACGGCGGACGCGCGGGTGTGGGCGCCGGTGGCTCCGGCGGCGCGGGCGGCTCGACCGGGCTGGGCGGCCCCGGCGGCTTGACCGGATCGGGCGTGGGCGCAGGCACCTCGCCGTGCGCGACGTACATGACGAAGTTCTCGGCGATCATCGTTCGACTCCTGCGTAGACGCCTTCATCCTCGCCATTGGCGATTGAACTGCGTGCACGCACGGCGTGAATACCGATATTCACGGTGCGCCGTATCGGAACGATTCATCAGCCTGTACGCGCCGCTGTGATTGCTGCAACCGCAGCTGACTTGCACCATTGAAATTTGACTGGCTGGTCACTTGTTGGCGCGTAATTCTCGTTGCCATGCCAACGGAGGACCGACGCATGAAGACGCGTGCCATCACTACTCTCGCCATCGTCCTGATGACTTTTACGGGTGCGACGTTTGCGCAGACGCAAACCCGCACCGTGTGCGAAGACGTACCGGTGAAGCAGGTCAATTCCAGCGATACCCATCGCGTTGCAGGCACGGCCATCGGCGCCGTCGCTGGCGGCGTGCTCGGCAACCAGGTCGGCGGCGGCAAGGGCAAGACGCTTGCGACGGTCGGCGGCGCGGTCGCCGGCGGCGTGGTGGGCAACCAGGTGCAGAAATCGCATCAGGACAAAAACGCCACCTATACCACCGAACGCCGCTGCCATCAGGAGCAGTACTGATCCTCGCTGCATCACCCCCCATCCATCGCCCTTAGGAGACTCCTGCATGCAAACGTCCGTCTATTGCATGGCCCGCACCTCGGAGCAGGCTGAAGTGATCCTGCTGGAACTCAAGCAGGCCGGGTTCACCAATAACGATATTTCCGCCCTGCTGCCGGATCGCCGGGGCACCAAGGACTTCGCCCACGAGCACAACACCAAGGCGCCGGAGGGCGCGACCGCGGGCGGCATCGCCGGCATGGGCGTCGGCGCTGCACTGGGTTGGCTGGCTGGCGTCGGCGCGTTGGCGATACCGGGCGTCGGGCCATTTATCGCAGCCGGCCCGATCATGGCCGCACTCAGCGGCGCGGCCGTCGGCACCGCCACCGGCGGCGTGGTCGGCAGTCTGGTGGGTCTGGGCATGCCGGAGTTCGAAGCCAAGCGCTACGACGCGAAGATCCGCGAGGGGAACATCCTCATTTCCGTGCACACGGAAAGCGGCAAGCAAAAGGATGTCGCCAAGGACGTGTTCAAACGCAACAATGCGGACGATATCTCGACCGCTTCGGAGGCGCGGGTGCACTGAGCCCGCGGCGATCCTGACGCCAGCTGACTCGACCCAGCGGCGGCAACGAGGTTTTCACACGTGGCTCACGACCGGAACGATTTGATCCGGCCATTCACCACGTACAGCACAGTGGGGGCAAAGACATGCACGCCAAGAAACGTCGATCCGGTTTCGTGATACTGGTGGAAGACAATCGCCAGAACGCGCAGGCCACGGGTGAATACCTGGAAAGCCAGGGCTATACGGTGGATTACGCCTACGATGGCATCACCGGCCTGCACCTGGCTTCGTCCAACGACTACGACGCCGTCGTGCTCGACGGCATGCTGCCCGGCATGGATGGCCTGGAAGTCTGTCGCCGCCTGCGCACCGAGCACAAGCTGGCCGCGCCCATCCTGATGCTCACCGGCCGCAACACCCTGGACGACAAGGTCGCCGGTCTTGACACCGGTGCCGACGATTACCTGTGCAAGCCATTCGATCTGCGCGAGCTGGAAGCACGCCTGCGCACGCTCATCCGTCGTGAGCGGCGCCAGGTGTCGCGTGAAGTCCTCACGGTGGGTGATCTCACCTTCGACACCGGCACGCTGAGCGTGACGCGCGCCGAGCAGGAGCTCACTTTGTCGCCGATCGGATTGCGCCTGCTGGCCATCCTGATGCGCGAATCGCCCCGCGTGGTCAGCCGCTCCCGCCTGGAACGCGAAGTGTGGGGCGAATCGCTGCCCGATTCGGACACCTTGCGCTCGCACCTGTACATCTTGCGTCGCGCGATCGACAAGCCGTTTGCCAATCCCTTGATGCACACCTTGCCGACGGCCGGTTATCGCCTTGCCGATCTCTCGCCCGCCGCCAAGGGCGCAACGCCGAAGGCGTCGGGCACGACTCTCGCGATGGCCTGATACAGCGCCCCACATGCACCGACGCGACGGCCGCCGAGCAATCGGCGGCCGTTGTTTTTTCGAGAATGGTGGCGTCAAACATCATCTCCACGCAGGCTGCACCTTCGACCACGCAAAGTTGAAGGCACGGACCAACACCGCCCCGCGCAAGCAAACCATCGACCGCAAGCGCCGCGATACCCGCCTCGACGATTGGACGCATGCAGCCGCCAGGCTGATGCGCATCAACGCAGTCGCCCGGCCTACCGCATGGATGCACCCTTCCACCGATGACGCCACGCGGCGCCGTCCGCCATCAGCGAGGTGACCGTGCGTATCGCCCAGATCTCACCGCTCTATGAATCGGTTCCGCCCAAACTCTATGGTGGCACCGAGCGCATCGTCGCCTATCTGACCGACGCCCTGGTCAAACGCGGTCACGACGTCACCCTGTTCGCCAGCGCCGACGCCCAGACCCGGGCGCGATTGTGCGCCACGCGTGCGCAATCGATCCGGCTCGATCCATCGCCACTGAAATCCGATCTCGCCGCGCACCTGACCCTGCTGCACGAGGTACAGCGACAGATCGATCGATTCGATGTGCTGCACTTCCATATCGACCTGCTGCACCTGCCGGCGTTTGAAGCGGTGGCCTCGCGTACCATCACCACCTTGCACGGCCGCCTGGATCTGTCCGATCTGGCCGACGCCTATGCGCGCTGGCCGCAATATCCGCTGGTATCCATCTCCAGGCAGCAGCGCGCGCCCATGCCGAATGCGTCCTGGCTTGCCACCGTGCCCCACGGCATTCCGGCCGAGCTCTATCGTGCGCACCCGCACTCGGGCGAGGGCTATCTGGCCTTCCTCGGCCGCATTTCGCCGGAGAAGCGACCGGATCGGGCGATCGCCATCGCGCGACGTGCCGGCATTCCGCTGCGCATTGCCGCCAAGGTGGATGCGGTGGATAAGGCGTATTTCCACGAGCATATCGCGCCGATGCTCGACGATCCGCTGGTGCAATACGTGGGCGAGATCAGCGATGCAGAGAAAGAGGCGTTCCTCGGCAACGCGCGCGCCCTGTTGTTCCCGATCGACTGGCCCGAGCCGTTCGGGCTGGTGATGATCGAGGCGATGGCCTGCGGCACACCCGTCATCGCATGGAACTGCGGATCGGTGCCCAGCGTCGTCGACGATGGCTTGACCGGCTTCATAGTAAACAGTGAGGACGAAGCGGTCGAAGCCGTCAAACGCATTCCCAGGCTCAACCGCAAGAGTATCCGTAGCGTCTTCGAACGACGCTTCACTGCCGACGTCATGGCGGCCGCCTACGAGACGGTCTACCGCCAGGCCTTGATGGAGTCGGCCGATCTTCGCGCGGTAGGAACCTGAGCGGATGAATGAAGACGCGTTTACTCCCAATGAGATAACGGACAGCCTCAGCATCGGCGAAACGCGGGCGATGTTTGCGCTCAAGGCGGCGCACAGCTTTGCCGTGAGCGACGCACGCGGCGACATGCTGGGCGGCGCGGAGGGCATGTTTCGCAACGACACGCGCGTGCTGTCCCACTGGATCCTCGAGCTGGGCGGCGAGCGCCCTTCCCTGCTCAGCGGCGCGGTGAGCCACGACAACGTGCTGTTCACCGCCGACCTCACCAACGAGCCCTTGCCGCCCACCGGCGGCAAGGCGGCGCCGGCGGGCGTGATCCATGTGCAACGCACGCGGCTCCTGTGGGACAACCGCCTGTTCGAGCAGATCCACCTGCACAACTTCGACGACAGCGACCTGACGGTGCTGGTGCGCCTGCGCTTCCATGCGGATTTTCGCGACATCTTCGAAGTGCGCGGCATGACCCGCAAACAGCGCGGCGAAGCACTGCCCGCCCAGCTGCATGGCGACCACGTCCAGCTCGGTTATCGCGGGCTCGATGAAGTGTTGCGAAGCACGGTGATTTCGTTTTCCGAAAAACCGCATCAGCTCGCCGCGCAGCGGGCGGACTTCGAGCTGGCCATACCACGATTGGGCAGCACCTCGATTTACCTCGAGGTGGGCGACGAGCATCTGCAACCCACACGCGAACGCTACCGCAGCGCCGCCGCCGCAGCGCGCGCCACCATGCGCCGCCGTCGCCATCGTGGCGCCTGCCTGAAGAGCAATTCACGCCTGTTCAACAACTGGCTGGATCGCTCGCGCGCCGATATTGCGCTGCTGGTAGCTGACCTGCCTACCGGCCCTTACCCTTACGCAGGCATCCCCTGGTTTTCCACGCCGTTCGGGCGCGACGGGCTGATCACGGCCCTGCAGACGCTATGGGTGGATCCCAGTCTGGCGCGCGGCGTGCTGGCTTATCTGTCCAGTCGACAGGCCACGCAAACCTCGGCATTCCGCGATTCCGCGCCGGGCAAGATCATGCACGAGACGCGCTCGGGCGAAATGGCCTCACTGGGCGAAGTGCCCTTCGGTCTGTACTACGGCGGCGTGGACAGCACGCCGCTGTTCGTGATGCTGGCCGGCGCCTATGCGCAACGCACCGCCAACTATGCCTTCATCGACCAGCTATGGCCCTCGCTCAAGGCTGCCATGGGCTGGATTGAAACCACCTGCGATGCGCATGCCCACGGTTTTCTCGCCTATGCGCGCGGTGCCGAGGGCGGCCTGGTCAATCAGGGCTGGAAGGACAGCAACGATTCGGTCTTCCACGCCGATGGCCGCATTCCGCAGGGGCCGATCGCCCTGGTCGAAGTGCAGGGCTATGTCTATGCCGCGTTGCGCAGCATGGCGAAACTGGCCGAGCACCGCGGCGACAGCGACTGCGCGACACGCTGGCGCACCCGCGCCAGCGACATGCGGCACGCGGTGGAAGAGCTGTTCTGGGATGAGGACCTGGCCAACTACGCGATTGCCCGCGACGGCGACGATTCGCTATGCCGCGTGCGCGCTTCCAACGTGGGGCATCTGCTTTACACGGGACTGCCGCGCAAGAAGCGGGCGCGCCAGGTGATCCGCCAGCTCAGTTCGGCGGCCTTCGATGGCGGCTGGGGCATCCGCACGCTGGCGAACGAACAGGCGCGCTACAACCCCATGTCTTATCACGACGGTTCGGTATGGCCGCACGATGTCGCCATGGGCGCCGCAGGCATGGCGCAGTACGGCGAGCGCGCGGATGTGGTGCGCCTGGTCGGCGAGACCTTTGAGGCCGCCACGTACTTCGGCATGCGTCTGCCGGAGTTGTTCTGCGGCTTCCCCCGCCGCGCCGGCGAACCGCCGGTGGCCTACCCGGTGGCCTGCATGCCGCAGGCCTGGGCGGCCGGCACCATGTTCATGCTGATGCAGGCCTGTCTGGGCGTGGAGATCGACGGACGCCGCGGCATCGTGCACGTGCGTCGTCCGCGCCTGCCCCAAGGCATCGACCGACTGGTCGTCAACGGCCTCGAGGTGGGCGGCGCGCAACTGGACCTGGGCTTTGAACGCATCGGCGGACGCGTGGTGACCTTCCGCGAACGTGGCGACAACGACTTGCGCATCCAGGTCGAGCAATAGCGCTTAGAACATCGGATAGCAGCCCTGCACACCGTGCGTGGTCAACATGGCGCCGATGCGCGCCGTCAACCAGTCCTGATCGAGCGGATCGCTGCGCTGCATCAGCTCGTCGGCGAGCTCGGCGAAGCGCGGCCAGAATTCGGTTGCCGAAGGATGCGCCTGCAGCAACGAGGACACCTCGATGTCCAGTTCGTCGAGGCTGCGTTCCAGGCGTAGTCGGTTGGGCTTCATGGGCGGAGCCTAAGCCCGGATTCATCACGGCGATGTGGGATTTTTGCGAGCGGGGCGTCTTGCCTAAAACTGCCTTCGCCACGCCAGCACCGTGTCCGGAAAGAGCCCCGCCAGCGGCACGTCGACCGCCTCGCAGGCATCCATCACATAAGCCAGCGAACGGGCCGCCTCGCCCCGTTGAAGTTCGCGCGGCACATTGAAGGCCTCGTACTCGATGGCCTCCAGCATCCGCAGCGACCACTCGTAGAGACCGTCGCCCTGGCTCTGGAACCACCGTTGCAGCCAGTCCTTGAGCGTGTGCAATGGCAGGTCGTCGCGGACCGACACCTCCTGCAACTCGGCAGTCACTTCGGGACAGACGCCGCGCAGCCATTCGCTGTAACCGGCTGCCGCATCGGGTATGACCAGCGGCGCCGGCGAACGCTGTTCGGCATGCCGCAACAGGATGCTTCGCTCCACCTGGCGCGCCTGGGCGAGCCGTTCAGTTTCCAGCAGCAAGCCGCGATCCAGATCGAATACGTCGAAAAACCGTCGATGCAGGTTGCGCATGCGCACCAGCGGCTGCCGTGAGTAGCCGACTTTCACCAGGTCCTGCTCCCGCCATGGCAGCAGGTAGACGAAGGTACGCCCCTTGCTGAGCATCCTGGGCATGACAAATTCATCCATGCGCACGATGGTTACACAGGCATCGCCCGAGTCGAAGCCCATGCCCCGGTCACAAAAGCCAATCAGGCGATTCACGCAGCCCGTGAAAGCCTCGCCGCATGACCGCGACCCAACAGGCAGCCACCCGACCCGAACGCGATGCCGCGTCCGAAGGCCTGGTCTATATGCGCGGCGACGAACCCGGCCTGCGTCGTCGTCGCCAGGGCAAGGGATTCGTCTATCTCGACGCCCGCGGGCATCGGGTCACCCAGGCACGCGTGCTCGATCGCATCCGCCTGCTCGCCATTCCGCCGGCCTATGTCGATGTCTGGATCAGCCCCAACCCGCGCGGCCACCTTCAGGCCACCGGGCGCGATGCCAAGGGTCGCAAGCAGTATCGCTACCACGCACGCTGGCGACGCGTGCGCGATGGCGGCAAGTTTTCGCATATGGCCGAATTCGGGGCTGCACTGCCGCGCATTCGGCGACGCGTTCGTCTCGATCTCGCGTTGCCCGGCTGGCCCAAGCAAAAAGTGTTGGCGCTGCTGGTGCGGCTACTGGATGAAACGCTGATCCGCGTGGGCAACGAGGCCTATGCCACGGACAACGGCAGTTACGGCCTCACCACGTTGCGCTCGCGCCACCTGCGCACGGAAGCCGGCAAGCTGCACCTTATTTTTCGCGCCAAAAGCGGACAGCAGAGCGACGTGACGCTCAGCAATAAACGCCTGGCTCGCCTGTTGCGACGCGTCCAGCAGCTGCCGGGACAGCGCCTGTTTCAATACGTCGACGATGACGGCAAGCGCCATGCCGTCGACTCGGGCATGGTCAACGACTACCTGCACGAGGCCAGCGGCGGCGATTTCACCGCCAAGGATTTTCGCACCTGGGCCGGTACGGTGATGGCGATCGGCCTGCTTGCCGAGCAGCCCATGCCGGCCGACGCCAGCGAGCGCGAGCTGCAGGAAGCGATCAACCTGGTCGTCCGTGAGGTGGCCGACGCGCTGCGCAACACGCCCAAGGTCTGCCGCACGTCGTATATCCACCCCAAGGCGTTCGAGGGATGGAAGGATGGCAGTCTGCAGCGCCTGGTACCTGCGTCAGTGGCGCATCAACCGAGAAAGCTGGAAAGCGCCACGCTGCGCTTTCTGAAATATCGTTCGCGCAGTCGCTGAGTCGTTCACTCCTCAGTGACGGCAGCCGGTCGATGCATGCGCCGATAGTCCGCCGGCGTCACGCCAACTTGACGCATGAAGGCCCGGCGCAGCCCATTGGCATCCGCGTAGCCGCACAAGCTGGCCACGCGCTTGGGCGGTTCCTGTCCCAGTTCGAGCAGTCGACGTGCCGCTTCCACCCGCACCTGTTCCACGTACTCCGCAGGCGGCACGCCCACTTCCTGATGGAACACGCGCGCGAAATGACGTGGACTCAAGCCCGCACGCTGCGCCAATGCCGCCACCGAGTGGTCCTCGCCGGGATGGGCGCCAATCCAGCGCTGCAGCTCCTGGATGGCGGCATGTCCCGCCAGCTCGGCTTCGCCATGACGACTGAACTGCAGTTGCCCGCCGGGACGCTTGAAGAACATCACCAGCTCACTGGCCACCTGCATCGCCACCTCGCGGCCGAGATCCTCCTCGACCAGGGCGAGCGCGAGATCCATGCCCGCGGTCACGCCAGCGGCGGTGCATACCGGACCATCGCGCAGATAAAGCGCATCGGGTTCGACCTGGATCTGCGGATAGCGCTCGCGCATCACGTCGACCACGCCCCAATGGGTGGTGATTCGACGCCCCTCGATCAGGCCGCTGGCCGCCAGCACCAAGGCACCGTTGCACACGGACCCATAGCGTCGACTGCGCTTCGCTGCGCGCCGCAACCAATCCAGTGCATTGAGATGAGTCGGCGCATGGGCCATGCCGGGTGCGCCGGCCACGAGCACCGTATCGAAGCGCGGGAGCGCATCTCGCAGGGTCAGGTCGGGCATCAGCCGCACGCCGGACGAGCTTTCGATCGCACGCGCGGACGTGCCCACCACCCGCAGCTGATAAACCGTCTTGCCAAGGCGTCGATTCGCTTCGGCAAATACGTCAAGCGGCCCGGATACATCCAGCAGCTGCGCGCCGGGAAAGGCAAGGATGGCGATGGTGCGGATCATGGGCGCCTCCGGCACGCGTCCGTCCTGGCCACAAAATGGCATGATTTGATGCTTTGAGTCAAATCATGACGGATGGATTTCGCGTTCCAATGGCTGCGAAGGCGGCATGCCGTATGCCGGCCACCACGGAGCATCCATCATGACCACGATTGCAGGTGTTGCCATTCCGGACAGCCAGCTCGCCAGGGAAGTCACCGACCTGGTACGCGATACCGAAACCGATCTGCTGTACCACCATTCGCGCCGCGTGTTTCTGTTCGGCGCGCTTACCGGCCGCCAGAAGCAGCTCAGCTTCGATCCCGAACTGCTCTACATCGGCGCGATGTTCCACGACATGGGACTGATGCCCGCCCATAGCAGCCCGGACCATCGATTCGAAGTGGATGGCGCCAGCGCGGCCGCGGACTTCCTGCGCCGTCACGGCATTCCCCAGCAGAGCATCGAACTGGTGTGGACCTCGATCGCGCTGCACACCACGCCGGGCATTCCCGAATTCATGCGCCCGGAAATCGCCCTGCTCACCGCCGGCGTGGAAATGGATGTGCTCGGACTGGGCTTTTCGAATGTCGCCGCTGGCGATCGCGCCACCGTGGTGGAAGCGCATCCCCGCAGCGCGCAGTTCAAGCAGGACATCATCGAGGCGTTCTACCAGGGCATACGCCACAAGCCCGACACGACCTTCGGCAATGTCAAAGCCGACGTGATGGCCCTGAAGGAGCCGCACTTCCATCGCGGCAACTTCTGCAGCGTCATCCTCCATTCGGCTTGGCCGGGCTGAGGCTTCGCCGTCGATCGTTCAACCCGTAGCCAGGCGGGGCCACGTCCAGGCATGCCAGACGATAAGCAGGGACAGCGCGATCTCGATGGCGCCCATCACCAGGTAGAACGTCCAGGCACCCGGCATGGTGACGAGCATGATGATGGCGTAGACCAGGCCCAGGAAGATATTGAGCACGCGACTCAACATCGGCTTCATCACCAGCGAAAGAAAAATCATCAGGCTGGGTACGGCCATGAGCAGTGACGTACCCAGCAGAACGCCCTGCGTGGTGGGACCGAGCGGCCCCATGTTTCCCTTCAGCATGTCCTGCAGATTGCCGGGCTGGTAGAGGCCGAAGTAATCGACGTAGATGTAAAGGAACATGAGGCTCGTCCACAGCCCGGCGAGCTTCAGCTTGACCGGCACCTTCAGGTCTTCGAGCGGCGCCTTGGCGCTTGGTTGCGAATTCACGTCTGCTCCTTGCGTGCGATGAGTCAATGGAGTGTGCGCCGATGGGACGCGCTCAGCCTTCCCTGTTGAGGCGCAGATCGTTGAACTTGCGTCGCTCGATCAGCGCGGTGATTTTTCCGTTGGCATCGCGCTGGAACACCAGCAGGTTGCGTTCGTCATCCGTGCCCATGAATACGTCCTTCGCCACCGGCTGCAAGGTATTGGCCGGCCCGCCTGCGCGCGTGACATAGCTGAGCACGCCATGATCCACCGAGACCGTCCATGCGCGATTCGGCGCGAAACGATAGGTGCCCGCGTAATCATTCAGCACAAGACCCGGCACGTCGATCTTCGGCGGCGCGGTGGGAATGGTCACATCCTCGAAGCCGGCCACCTTCCACTCGCCGCCCTGCTTCACGAAGGTGAGCAGGGCGCGATAGCGCACGACGAAGCTTTGCCCGAAATACGTTTCGCGCTCGTACTGCTCCACGCTGAGCAAGGCGCTGTCGCCATGCACCCAGGCGTGCGGATCGCGCATCTCCATGCTGCCGGTGATGCCGGCGGGAAAGGGGTGCAGCGAGGCGATGGTTTCGGCCTTGCTGGCGACGCGGCCAAACTCGTCGATCATCACCGCATCGTCGGTGACCGCCTTTTCCCAGATGGTTTTGTCGCCTGTGGGTAGCGCGTCCATCAGCTTCTGCGTGGTCTGCACCAGCTCGTCGCGCAAGGCGGTCGGCGCTTCGGCCGCGTGCAGCGGCACGATGGTCGCTGCGGCAATCAGTCCCGATACGATGGATCGCTTGAACATGGCATCCCTCCGGCGATGCCGTGAAGCATGCGCTCGGCCGCCATGCCACACCCGTGCTTTAAGTCATTGGATGCCCCACGGTCCAGGGCCGCGTGCGACGCATGCGGCAATCGATCCATCGACCGGTGTGGCAAAGACGACCAGAATCAGCCCGATCATGGAGCTCCGCGCCGTCCCCAAGGCAGGCAGGCTCCGCAGCATGGATTTCATCTCATGGCACTTTTTCCCGCTGCCAACGACATCGGCATTGCCACCCTGATCGACCGCTTCTACGACAAGGTGCGCGCGGACGCCGAGCTGGGCCCCGTGTTCAACGCGGCCGTCCACGACTGGCCGGCGCACAAAGTGCTGTTGCGCGACTTCTGGTCGTCCCTGGTGTTGCGCTCGGGGCGTTATCACGGCAACCCGATGGGCGTGCATCGCGCCCTGCCCGCGTTCCCGCAGCACCTGTTTCATCGCTGGCTGGCGTTGTGGCGGGAAACCGCGCGCGAGGTCTTCGACACGCCGGCGGCCGAGCTGTTCATCGGCACCGCCGAACGCGTGGCGCAGGGCCTCAGCATGGGCCTGGGTCACGGACGCTTGTCGGTCGACCACCCCTCGCGGGTGCTGGGTCCCTTGCACATCATCTCCTGACGCAACCGAACGCCGCGTTTGCCGGCACGAACGACGCAACGGCGCTGAGTCAGAGTACACTGCACAGATGAGAATCAATCGCATTTGTGATGTGCTGCGCGCACTCCCGTTCCTGATCCTCCTGCTGGGCCTGGCCTCGCCGCCCGCCCACGCCCAGGCGGACGCCAACGATCCCGCGGCCAGCGTGCCGCAGACCTGGCAAATGCTCGATTACCTCGCCGCGGATTACGCGGGCGCGGTCAAACATGGCGAGGTGGTAAGCGCGTCGGAATACGACGAGATGCGCGAGTTCGCGCGCCATGCGCGCGATCGCGTGACCGCATTGCCGCCCAGCTCCGCCTCGCCCGTCCTGCGCGAACAAGCCGACAAGCTGGTGGAGCTGATCGACGCCAAGGCACCGGAGTCCGAGGTCGCCCATCAGGCGCACGCGCTGACCGACACCTTGCTGCAGGCCTATCCCATTCCCACCGCACCGACCAAGGCACCGGAGCTTGCGCGCGGAGCGGCGCTCTATCAGACGCAGTGTGCTCTCTGCCACGGCGCGAGTGGACATGGCGATGGTCCGGCGGGACTGCAGCTGTCACCGCGGCCCATCGATTTCACCGACGCATCGCGCGCCGATCAACGCAGTGCCTTGTCGCTCTATGAAGTGATCACCCAGGGCGTCGCCGGCACGCCGATGGCCAGCTACGCACAGACGCTCTCCAGCGACGACCGCTGGTCGCTTGCCTATTTCGTCGGCACCCTCGCCTATCCCGAGGCGAGCGCGCAAGGCGAACAGGCATGGCGCAAGGATCAACAAGCCCGCGGCGCCATCGCATCGCCCAGCGAACTGGCGCGCGCACGCGTTTCCGGCCTTTCCGACCTGATCGGACCAAGCCAGGCACGCCTCATCGTCGGCTACTTGCGCGCGCATCCCGAGGCCGTGCACGAGGCCCTGGCCGGGATTCCACTGGCGCGCACTCGCGTCGCCGACAGCGTAGAGGCGTATCGCAGAGGCAAGCCTGAAGAAGCGCGACAGCTCGCGCTCTCGGCTTATCTCGATGGCGTCGAACCCATGGAGGCGCGACTGGATACACGCGATGCAGCGTTGCGCGCACGCATCGAAACCGCCATGGGCGCCTATCGCACCTCGCTGTCGCAGTCCGCGGCAGGCGATGCGGTGACCACGCAGGCGCACGCGGTGGACCAACTGCTTGCGCAAGCGCAGTCGCTGCTGATGGAAGGCACGGCCAGCCCGATGACGACCTTCATCGGCGCGCTCACCATCCTGGTCCGCGAGGGGCTGGAAGCCTTGCTTGTGGTCGTGGCGCTGCTGGCCTTCCTGCGCAAGGCCGATCGGCACGACGCCACCCGCTATGTGCACGCGGGCTGGCTGCTCGCGCTGCTGGCAGGCGCTGCCACCTGGGCGGTGGCGAGCTATTTCATCTCGATCAGTGGCGCCAGCCGCGAGCTCACCGAAGGCCTGTCGTCGTTGTTTGCCGCGGGCGTGCTGCTTGCGGTTGGCTTGTGGATGCACCAGAAGAGCATCGGCGGCCGCTGGCAGTCTTATCTGAAGGCGAAGATGGCCACGGCGCTCGATCGTCGCTCAGCGTGGTTCGTGTTCGGCCTGACCTTTATCTCGGTCTATCGCGAAGTCTTCGAAACCATCCTGTTCTACACGGCACTGTGGAACGAAGGCCAGGGACAGTGGTTGCTTGCTGGCATCGTGGTGGGCGCCATCATCCTGGGCTTCATCGCCTGGGTTTTGCTGCGCACCAGCCAGCGCCTGCCGCTGGGCCTGTTCTTCTCGGTGAGTTCGCTGGTGATCGCCGTACTGGCGATCGTGCTGACCGGCAAGGGTGTGGCGGCACTGCAGGAAGCGGGATGGACCGCCGTCACTGTGGCCCCGGTGCCGTCCATCGACCTGCTGGGCATCTATCCCACCTGGCAGTCGCTGCTGGCGCAGCTGGCCGTGGCCTTGATGCTGGCCATCGGCTTCACCTACAACCGCTGGCGCGCCAACGCCGCCTGACGCCGCCGCCCTTGGGCGCCTCTTGCGGGGGCGGCACTTGAATTCTGTATCGGTCGATACATATTATTGTCTCGATCGATACAGAACGAAGGTGCGTTATGGCCCGCCCACGCGAATTTGACGAACAGAAGACCCTGGAAGCCGTTGCCGAGGCTTTCTGGGCGCGTGGCTATGAGGCCACCACTACGCGCGACCTGGCACAGCGCACCGGCTTGACGGTAACCAGCCTGTACAACGCGTTCGGCGACAAGCAGGCGCTGTTTCAACGGGCCTTGGAGCACTACCTGGATGCAACGCTCCGCGAGCGCATCGACCGCCTGGAGAAGACTCTGGCACCCAGCGAGGCGATCGCCGCGTTCTTCCATGAAGTGATCGAGCGCTCGCTGTCCGATAAGCAGCAGCGCGGCTGTTTCCTGGTGAACTCGGCGCTGGAGGCCACGCCCGAAGCGCCCGAACTGCGCGCTGCGATTGCTGCCGAAATCGACGCCATCCGCGCCTTTTTCCGTCGCTGCCTGCTGGCCGCCCGCCGCAGCGGTGAAGTGCCCTCATCCGTTTCCGCAGCGGAAGCTTCCGCGCATCTCCTGACCGTCATGCTCGGCCTGCGCGTGATGGCCCGCGTCGATCCCGATCGCACCACGATGACGGCTGCCGTAGCCACGGCGCTGAAAGCCGCCGGCATCGCGAAACACCGCTGAACAACATCCCCACTCCCCTCTGGAACTACCCCTCATGTCACCCCGCACTTTCCTCATCACCGGCGCCACCAAGGGCATCGGCCGCGCTATTTCCCAACGTCTCGCCAACGCAGGACATCACGTCGTCGGCCTGGCGCGTAACATCGACGAGCCGGACTTCCCGGGCACCCTGGTGTCCGTCGATCTTGGCGACCGCGCAGCCACCGCCAAGGCGCTCAAGGCGCTGGTCGAGCAATATTCCTTCGACGGCGTGGTCAACAACGTCGGCTATGTGCGTGTGGCGCCAATCGACGAGGTAGACCTCAACGATCTCGACGACATCCTGCGCGTCAACCTCGTGCCCACCATCCAGACCGTGCAGGCGCTGCTGCCGCAGATGCGTGCCAAGGGCTGGGGCCGCGTGGTGAATATCACCAGCTTCGTCGCGCTGGGTTATGCGAATCGCACGTCGTATGCAGCCGCCAAGGCTGCGGTGAACAGTTTCACCCGCACCTGGGGCCTGGAGCTCGCGGAAAGCGGCATCACCGTGAATGCAGTGGCGCCGGGTCCGACGGAAACGGAACTGTTCCGCGCGAACACGCCCGAAGGCAGCGAAGCCGAGCAACGCTTTCTCTCGGTGGTGCCGATGAAGCGCCTGGGCAAGCCGGACGAATTGGCGGCGACCGTGGAGTTCCTGCTGTCTGATGGCGCCAGCTTTATCACCGGGCAGACGTTGTATGTCGATGGCGGCGCATCGATCGGTCGCTCCGCCGCCTGATCGTGCAACGGATCAGTGGAAATCGCGCGAACGGCTGTCCAGCGAACCCAGCAACTCGCTCAGGTCGATGAGTCGATCGGCGATGAGATGGCTTACGCCGTCCGCGTGTTCCCAGCGCCCATCCACGCCCAGCAGGCGCGACTCGAGAAAGATGCGGCGCTGACGTTCGGCCACGTGACTCCACACCACCACGTTGATGGGTCCGAACTCGTCTTCCATGGTGATGAAGGTGACGCCACTGGCCGTCTGCGGACGCTGGCGCTGCGTCACCAGCCCGGCCGCGCGCACTTTGCTGGCATGCGGACGCAGGTGCAGGCTCTTCGAATCCAGGCAGCGCGCCGCGCGCAGGCGCGCACGGATCTGCTGCAGCGGATGCGGCCCCAGACTGAGCCCCATGCGCGCGTAATCGGCCAGCGTGCTTTCACCTTGCGATGGTGGCGGCAGCACGACCTCTTCTTCCACCGGACTGGTGTTGCCGAACAAGGGCAGCTGCGCCTCGATGCCCGCCATGGCCCAGCGCGCACGATGACGATGGCCGGCCAGGCCGCGTAATGCATCCGCCTCGGCCAGCGCATCCTGCTGTTGCTTATTGAGTCCGGCGCGCGCACACAGGTCGGCCACGTCTTCGAACGGCCGGCGTGCACGCGCCGCCATCAGTTGCGTCATCACCTCCTCGCGGCAGCCGCGCACTTGCCGCAGGCCGAGCCGCAAGGCGTAGCCGCCGCGCGAGGCGTCGTCGGCTTCGAGCGTGTTGTCCCAGTCGCTGTGGCGCACATCCACCGGCCGCACCTTGATGCCATGGCGCTGGGTGTCCTGCACGATCTGGCTCGGACCGTAGAAACCCATCGGCTGCGCGTTAAGCAAGGCGCACATGAAAGCCGCGCGGTAATGGCATTTGAGCCAGCAGCTGGCATACACCAATAGTGCAAAGCTGGCCGCATGGCTTTCGGGAAAACCGTAGGAGCCAAAACCCTTGATCTGCTCGAACAGGCGCGCGGCAAAATCCGGCGTGAAACCGTTCTTCAGCATGCCGGCCATCAGTTTCTGGCGATGGATCTCCATATCGCCGTTGCGTCGCCATGCCGCCATCGAACGACGCAACTGGTCGGCCTCGCCGGGCGAGTATTCCGCCGCGACGATCGCCAGCTTCATCACCTGCTCCTGGAACAAGGGCACGCCGAGCGTGCGCTCGAACACATCCTTCAAGGCTTCCGACGGATAAGTGATCGGCTCCTCGCCACGCTTGCGGCGCAGATACGGATGCACCATGTCGCCCTGGATCGGACCCGGCCGCACGATCGCCACCTGGATCACCAGGTCGTAGAAATTCTCCGGCCGATGCCGCGGCAGCATCGCCATCTGCGCGCGCGATTCGATCTGGAACACGCCGATGGTGTCGGCGCGCTGGATCAGTTCATAGGTAGGCGGATCATCCGGCGGAATCGATGCCAGCGTTTCCACGCGGCCGTGATGACCCTTCAATAGATCGAGACATTTCCGGATACAGGTGAGCATACCCAGCGCCAGGCAATCGACCTTGAGCAGGCGCATGGTGTCCAGATCATCCTTGTCCCACTGGATGATGGTGCGGTCGGGCATCGAGGCATTTTCCACCGGCACCAGATGCGATAGCGGCTGGTCGGAAATGACAAAGCCACCCACGTGCTGGGACAGGTGGCGCGGAAAATCCATCAGCTCTTCGGTGAGCGCCATCACCCGCCGCAACACGGGACTATCCGGATCGAAGCCGCGTTCGCGCAGGCGGCCGTCCAGCGGATCGTCGCCGTCCTGCCAGGCGAAGGTGCGCGACAACAGGTCGATCTGATCCGATGGCAGGCCGAGCACGCGTGCCACATCGCGTACCGCGCTGCGGCCTCGATAGCAGATCACGGTGGCGGCCAGCGCGGCACGCTCGCGGCCGTATTTCTCGTAGATATGCTGGATGACTTCTTCGCGCCGCTCGTGCTCGAAGTCGATATCGATATCCGGCGGCTCGTTGCGTTCGGCGGAAATAAAACGCTCGACCAGCAGCGTGGTCGTGGCCGGATCCACCGCCGTCACGCCCAGCGCGTAGCAAACCGCCGAATTGGCGGCCGAACCGCGGCCCTGGCACAGGATGTCCTTGCCGCGCGCGAAGCTCACGATCTCCTGCACGGTCAGGAAGTACGACTCGTACTTGAGCTGCTCGACCAGCTTCAGCTCGTACTCGATCTGCTCTCTCACCTTGGATGGCTCGCCCTGCGGCCAGCGCCAGCGCACGCCTTCTTCGGTGAGCTGGCGCAGCCACGTGGTCGGCGTATGCCCTTCCGGCACCAGTTCGGCGGGATAGCGATAGCTCAGGTCGGTCATCACGAACTGGCAGCGTTCGGCGATGCGTACGCTTTCGGCCATCAGTTCGTCGGGATAGATCGCAGACAAGGCCGCACGCGTTCGCAGATGTCGCTCGCCATTGGGAAACAACAGGTCGCCGGCATCGGCCACGGTGCGATGGTGGCGGATCGCCGTCATCACATCCTGCAAGGCACGGCGGCGGCGTATATGCATGTGTACGTCGCCCGCGGCCACCATCGGCAGCTGCAGTGCATCGGCCAGCATCTGCAGCCGGGCGAAACGGCGGTCGTCGTCGGGGCCGCGATGCAGCTCGACCGCCAGCCACAATCGCCCCTCGAACAACGAGCGCAGCCACTCACCATGCGCCTGCTGCAGCTCGGCCTGCGGCAACCACAAGGCCAGTGTGCCGGGCAGGCCGTCGGCAAAGTCGTCGCGCGTTACACGATACGTGCCCTTCTCCGCCACGCGCCGACCGCGCGTGATCAGCGCACACAGCGAGGTATAGCCCTGCAGGTTCTCGCACAACAGCACCAGCTTCGGGCCGTGCTCGATCTGGAACTCGGCGCCGACGATCAGCGGCAGCCCGGTATCGCGCGAGGCCTCGTAGGCGCGCACGATGCCTGCGAGCGAACATTCGTCGGTGATCGTCAGCGCGCGATAACCGCAGGCCTTGGCCCGCTCGAACAACTCGCGCGCACTCGACGCGCCACGCTGGAACGAGAAGTTGGACAGGCAATGCAGTTCGGCGTAGTCGTTCATGCGAACCAGCCATGCAACATCCAGTTGCCCTGCTCGCCCGGCGCGCAATACACCCACGCACACTGTCCCTGCGAGGTGCGCACCACGTAGTAATCGCGCCGGATGTCGCCACCATCCCACCAGCCGGTTTCGATGCGCTCGGGGCCGGCGAGCACCTCCGGCGCCGGGCCACGCAGCGGGCATGGCGAGGCCAGCAGCCAGGTCGGGCGCGGCAAGGTTTCCGGCGTGGTGGCCGCTTTCACATGCGCGGTATCGGACTGCGCCCGCTCCGGGCGTGGATCCACCGTGCGGTGCAGATGCTGGATGGCCTGCTCGCCCAGGCGTGCACGCAGGCGTTCGCGCAACTGATCCAGCGGCACCGCATGCGTGGGCCGCGTATCGAACAGGTCACGGCCGGCCGGCACGAACGGCGGCAGGTCGCGCGCCACCAGCCGCATCGCCAACACCGGCTGGTGCAATTCCAGGCGTTCGAGCCGTCCGCGCGCGCAGTCGAACAACAGCGTGGCATCGCGCGCGGCGGCCAGCATGCCCACCGTCACGCAGGTGGGCAGACCGCTGCGATGTTCCAGTTCCAGTTCGAATCGCTGCACGCCACCATCGCGACCGGCGAGATACGCCGCCAGGTCGCCGGTGAGACGGCGCAGCGGAAACACCAGCGCCTCGACGTGCTCGATTTCGTGCGTCCACTCCATGCGCTGTTCGAACGCATCGGGCGGACGGTAGCTGTCCATCGGCGTGGGTTCGTCGCCGGTGAGGCGATCGAGCTGCGCCACCAGCTCGGCGCCGAAGCGGCGTTGCAGGCCTGCGCGCGGCAGCTTCAAGACTTGGCCCAGGGTGCGGATGCCCATCGACGGCAAACCCTGCGCGGCATCGGCCGGCAGGCGCGCACGCGCAATCGGCACGGGCGCCAGCGCCTCGCGCAGGATCTCCGGCGACATCACCGCCAGCCCGTCGTGCACGCCGGCCAGCACATAGGCCGCATGCGGTGTCGGTGCGAGCGCGATGCGATGACGGAAAGCCAGTCCCTGCAGATCGTCCCGCAGCAGCGATTCAAAACGCGGCCATGGCCCGAACAGGTTGAGGCTGCGACTCACCTCCAGCACCACGGCGTGCGCGTACAGCCCCACCTCGGCGCTATAGCGATACGCCCAGGCAGCGAGCAGGCGATGCCAGCGCGCTTCGTCTTCCGGGTCGTGCTCGACCATCGCGAACTGCTGCAACAAGGCTTGCGCCGCGGTGAGCCGTTGCCCGCGATAAATGCCCGCCGCGCGCGCGCTCGCATTGGCCGCATGGACGATGCGAGCCTGCGCGGGACCGCTTACCAACACCAGCGGTTCGTCCGACGGCGGCCGTCGCCGGAGGACACCGTCCAGCGCCAGTTGCGGCAGCAAGATGCAAGCCCAGAGCATGGCGCGTCACGACCAGCCGGAAGCTAGCGATACCGCCTGTGCCGGCGGATTGCCGCCACGGCATTTGCGCACGCGTATCTGCCAGCTGGGCGTGCTTTCCAGTTCCAATCGCAATGCCGCGGGCGACGCCTGCACGGCATGGCGGCGATCGCGGAACAGAAAGGCCAGCGCCTTGCCGGTATCGGCCGCCACCTGCAATCGACGCAGGGCACGATCATCAGCGTGCACCGGCCACGCCAGCACGGCGGCGCAACTGGCCGAGCGCAGGCATTGTTCGGCCGCCCACAGCACATCGCGTTCGTCCGCATGCACGATGTCTACGTTCGACATCACCACGCCGCGCGCTTCCCAGCCCGCCACATAAGGCACGTACGGCGGCGAGATCACCATCACCGGACGCCCTTCGCGGGTGAGGCGCGCCAGCGTAGGCAACAACAAATGCAGCTCACCCACGCCATCGGCGGGCAGCAGGATTTCGGTCATCGCGTGCTCGGGCCAGCCGCCGCTGGGCAAGGCAGCATCGAGCGTCGCCCAGCCGGTCGGCTGACTGCCCGACGGTTGCGGCGCAGCGCGGCCTTGCCAGACCTGGCGGCTGTGCAGGAGTGTATCGAGCGCAAGGACCTGACCCACGGCGCACGCCCCTCAGCGCAACGTGCGCAGGCAACGGGTGACGACGCCCCACACGCTGAGCGTCTCGCCCTCGCGGAACACGATGGGCTTGAAGTGCGCGTTTTCCGGCAGCAACGCGATATGCCCATCCACCTTGCCCAGCCGCTTGATGGTCAGCTCGTTGTTGACCATCGCCACTACGATGTCGCCCTGGCGCGGCGCGAGCGCACGATCCACCAGCACCTCGTCGCCATCGAAAATGCCGGCGCCGATCATCGACCAGCCCGACACGCGGATGATGAAGGTGCTCGGCTCGTGGCCGGGCAGTACGAGGTGCTCGTTGAGGTCGACCACTTCGTCGACATCGTCGTCGGCGATCGACGGCAGGCCGGCCGGCACGCGACTGAGGAAAGCCGTCAGCGCGACCGTCGATGGCTCCAGCGACAGCGGCCGCGGCGCCTCCAGCGTGGCCGGACTGCGGTAGGCCTCCAGATAGGCCAGCACGCCCGGTACCTGGCTGTCGGGTACGCGTATGCGCTGACTGGGTTCACCGGCGGGACGACCGGCTCCCGGGCGGCGTCCACCGTGGTCGGAAGGAGGCATGGGGCGACTTGATTAGTGGGACGGTAATCAAGATAGCACGATGGCATTCTCACCGAGCGAGATTCAGCACGCCGCCATGAATAATTTTCAAGCGACTGATTAAAAAGGCAATTCAGGCGTCCGCGCGGTAGACCCGCCCCTTCCACTGGGAGCGCACGCCGCGCCAATAGCGCAGCGCCGAACTCCAGGTCATGCCGAGGTATAGCCCCGCCCCCAGCGGCAGCAGCAAGGCCCACCACAGGGGCATCCGGTAGTACCTGAGCATGGGCAGGTAGCCCAGCATCATGGCGCCCAGCGCGATCCATGCACAGGGCCACAGCTGTGGTGCGGCCAGCAAGGCCAGCGGCACCCCGTAAGCCCACAGGAACAACACCGTCACCAGCAGCAACACCGTCGTCGAATAGCCGAGCTGGGTGAAGGCCGAACGCGCCACCATGCCGTGGATCGACTCGAAGCTGCCGTACGGCCGCCGGCTCAGCACATCGCGGCTCAAGCCAATCCAGGTGCGGCCGCCCGCGCGCTTCACCTGACGTGCCAGCGCGCAATCGTCGATCAACGCATCGCGCAGGCTGCCGAAGCCGCCGATGCGTTCAAGCACCTCGGTATCCACCAGGATGCAGCCGCCCGCGCCGGCCGCCACCCAGCGCGAGGGCGAGTTGGACAAAGCAAACGGATAAAGCAACTTGAAGTAATAGACGAAGGCCGGCAGCAACAGGCGATCCCAGAAACTGGTGCGGCGCAGGTCGGCCATGATCGACACGAACTGCCGCTGCTCGCGCTGCTTGTGCAACAGCAGCGTGGCCAACATGCCGGGACGCAGCTCGATATCCGCATCCAGCAACAAGGTCAGCGGCGTGCGTACCTGCTGCCTGCCCTGCTCCAGCGCCCACAGCTTGCCCGCCCAACCTTCCGGCAAGGGCGCACCCTGGATCACGCGAACACCGGGATACGAGCTCGCCACACTGGCCGTGCTGTCGGCCGACTGGTCGTCGACCACGATGATCTGGAGTCCACTGCCCTGCGCCTGCAAAGCGCGCAGCGTGCTGCCGATCACGTCGGCTTCGTTGCGTGCAGGCATCAATACGGTGACGTCGTCCAGGCGCATGCTGGCCAACGCATCAGCCTCCAGATGCTCGCGCGTACTCCATGGCCGCCACGGCACCAGCAGTAGTCCCAGCCACATCACGACCGGGACGATGGCGCCAATGAGCAGCCACATGACTCAGTGCCCGGCGTCGGCCCCGGACGACGAGCCTCTGCGCTGGATCGCGCTGATGGGAATATGGATCGCCGTGGCATCGACGCGGTCGCCGTACATCACCGGCAGATCCGGCGCCATTGCGCCATCGATGCGCGGACCGAACGTCGCCACGCGCGCGGCCTTGAGCGGATGCGCAAAGGTGTCGTCCACCGCCGTGCCCTCGAAACCGCAGTGCGCCATGCAGTTGTCGCACTTGGGGTTGATGCCGACGCCGTATTTCTCCCAGGCCGTCTCTTCCATCAATTCCTTGTACGAACTGGCGTAGCCCTCGTCGACCAGCAGATAGCACGGCCGCTGCCAGCCGAAAATGTTGTAGGTGGGGTTGGACCACGGCGTGCACTGGTAACTCTGGTTGCCCGCGATGAAGTCCAGGAACATCGACGACTGGTTGAACACCCACTTGCTCTTGCGTTCCTTGCCGATGCGGAAAATATCGCGGAACAGCTGCTTGCTCTCGGTGCGCCCAAGAAAGACATCCTGGCGCGGCGCATGCTGGTAGCTATAGCCGGGCGACACCGTGATGCCTTCGATGCCAAGCGACATGGCGAAGTCGAAGAACTCGGCAATTTCTTCCGGCTTCTCGTTGTTGAACAGCGTGCAGTTGATGGTGACGCGAAAACCGCGCGACAACGCCAGCTTGATCGCCGCCACCGCCTTGTCGAACACGCCCTCCATGCACACCGATTGATCGTGCTGCTCCTGCAAGCCGTCCAGATGGACCGACCAGGTGAAATACGGCGACGGCGTGTATTCGTCGATGTGCTTGGTCAGCAGCAGCGCGTTGGTGCACAGGTAGATGAATTTCTCGCGCGCGATCAGGCCCTGCACGATCTGCGGCATCTCCTTGTGGATCAGCGGCTCGCCGCCGGGGATCGACACCACCGGCGCGCCGCATTCGTCCACCGCGCGCAGTGCGTCTTCCACGCTCATGCGCTTTTGCAGGATCTCTTTGGGATGATCGATCTTGCCGCAACCGGCGCAGGCGAGATTGCACTGGAACAAGGGCTCCAACATCATCGCCAGCGGATAACGCTTCTGCCCGCTGACCTTCTTGCCGATGATGTAACGCGCGATCTTGGTTTGCTGAATAAGAGGAATGCCCAACGGAATCTCCTCATCACTGACGGATGGATGTTACGCGCTGCGATCGATGCCAGTCGCCTTCATCACGGGATCGAGTATAGCCACGTCGCGGCGATGTGGCGTTCAGGACGCCAGGCTGGCGGGCGGCGCAAATACATGCGCGTGTTCGCGACGCAAGCGCTCCCATTCGATCTTGAACCATGGCGTGAAATGCTCCGGATGCGCGGCGATCTCACGATCCAGCGCATCGGGCGCGATATAACGCAGCGCGGCGATCTCAAGCCTGTTGGCGACGGGAGCCGCATCCGTACGGCCGGCGTAGACCCAGCAAAGCTCGTGTTCCGCGCCTTCGTCATCGAATTGCGCCTGATACTGGAACTTGAACTGGAACTGGAATTCGCACTGCAGGCCGAGCTCCTCGGCCAGGCGACGATGAGTGGCTGTTTCCATCGTCTCGCCGCGCCGGGGATGGCTGCAGCAGGTATTGGACCAGTAACCCGGCCACAGGCGTTTGCCTTCGGCGCGTTGCTGCAGCAGCAGCTCGCCGTCCGTATTGAACACAAACAGCGAAAACGCGCGATGCAGAATGCCCTGTCCGTGGTGCGCGCTCGCCTTGTCGAGAAAGCCGGTTTCGCGGTCGTGTTCGTCGACCAGCACCAGGGGTTCGTCCTGAAAGGACACCACACTCTTCGACCAGCTTCCTTCGTTGAAGTCCAACTCGCGGTTAGCCAAGGCTCAAACCTCTCTCTTCCGACGGACGGCGGCAGTACACGCCCGGTCATCACATCTTCGTCACATCTGGCGCGACGCACGTTCGACCGTACATCGATGGCGCACTCAGGCTAGCAAGGATGAGCGAAGGCGAGTAGTCCCTCGCGGGCGCCGTTCATACCAAAGGATAGTTATTGCGTTGAATGAACACTGCTCGCCGGCGCCGGAAACGGCTCATGCGTGCGTGTCCACGTGGTGTTTCCACCGAGCAGCGTGATGCCGATGAAACCGCGCAACACCAGCCGGTCCGGTGAGCGCAGGTGAATTTCGCAGTGATATTCCTTGCCGTTGTCGGCGTTGTAGACGCGGCCGTCCACCCAGGCGTGCGCCTCGGCGTCGTAACGCAATCCCCATAGCAGGCGCAGGCCCGTCAATGGGCGCGAACGCAGCGCCGGATCGGGATTGTGACGATCGGTGACGGTTTTTCCGTTGAGCTCGGCGCCGTCCTCAGGGCCATAGGTATCGTGCAGCTGCCACACAATGCTGCCGACAAACGCATCACCATCGCGCTCGATGCGGATAATGGCGTCGCGGCTTTCCACCAGCCAGTCGCCCTCGATGGCGGTGCCCGGCGTAGCGTCGGCAGACGGCGTCTGTGCGAGCGCCACGCCCTGCAGCAGGCATAGCGTCAAGATCCATGCAGCCTGCCGAAACAGCCGCAAAACGTGCGCTTTCACGAAGTGCATGCATTAACTTTGGAAGGAATGACGGACCGCGTGCTGACCGAACTCATGTCCCCTCCCGCTGCCCTATCGCTGCTGTCATGGATTGGCCTGGTGCTGGCCGGGTGCACCACGGCCTATGCGTGCCTGAGCCTGTGGGCCTGGTTCCGCTGCGAGCGCCGCAACCAGCATCCGCGAGCGGATGTGAACGATCAGGCAAGCCGCCCGGTGAGCGTACTCAAGCCGCTGCACGGCGCCGAGCCCGGCCTCTACGAGAACCTGAAAGGTTTCTGCAAGCAAACCCACCCGCATTACGAAATCCTGTTCGGCGTGCGCGATCCCGAGGATCCGGCGATTGCCGTCGTGCAGCGCCTGCAGCGCGAGTTCCCCGAACGCGCCATGGCGCTGGTGATCGATCCCACGGTCCACGGCGCCAACCTCAAGGTCAGCAACCTGATCAACCTGCTGGCGCAGGCGCGTTACGACTGGCTGGTGCTGGCCGATGCCGACATCAGCGTGGCGCCGGATCATCTGGCGCGCGTCACCGCACCGCTGAACGATCCGGGCGTGGGCATCGTGACCTGTCTGTATCACGGCGTGGCGGGCGATGGATGGACGGCCCGCCTAGGGCGCCTGTTTATCGACGACTGGTTTGCGCCATCGGTACGGCTGGCCCACGCGTTTGGTTCCACCCGCTTCGCCTTCGGTTCCACCATTGCCGTGCGACGCGACACGCTGAATGCGATCGGCGGCCTGTCGGCACTCAAGGACACGCTTGCCGACGATTTCTGGCTGGGCGAGCGATCGCGCCAGCAAGGCTTGCGCACCGTGCTGAGCGACGTGGTGGTCGGCACGCAGGTGAACGAAAACCAACTCTCCCAGCTGTGGTCGCATGAAATGCGCTGGCTGCGCACGATCCGCGCCATATCACCGGCCGGATTCACCTTCAGCTTCGTGTGCTACAGCTGGCCACTGCTGGTGCTGGCCTTGTTGCTCTCGCCCACGCTGCCTTGCCTGATCGTGGCCGCGTTGGGAGTCCTGGCACGCCTGTGGCGCTACCTCGTGTCCTGGCCAAGCACCGCAAGATCCAACCGTTGGCAGGACCTGTGGCTCACCCCTTTTCGCGACACACTGTTGCTGCTGGAATGGGCTGGCGCACTGGTCCACTGGCGAGTGGATTGGCGCGGCCAGATCTTGCATGCGCGCGACCATGCGCCATCGCGCTATCCTTGAACAAGTGGTGACTGGTGTGTTGAACAACTCATTGCGGACAACTGCAGGAGCTTGGCAATCCATGAAGACGCTTTTTCTGCAAGCCCCTTCGTTTGACGGTTTCGATGGCGGCGCGGGCTCGCGCTACCAGGCCAAACGCGAGATCAAGAGTTTCTGGTATCCCACCTGGCTCGCCCAGCCTGCGGCGCTCGTACCCGGTTCGCGCGTGCTGGATGCGCCAGTGGAAGAGTTGTCGGTGGAAGCAACGCTGGACATCGCCGCCGAATACGACCTGGTGATCATCCACACCAGCACGCCATCGTTTCCCACCGATGCGAAATTCGCCGAGCTGATCAAGCAGCGCCGCGGCGACATCCTGATCGGCATGGTGGGCGCCAAGGTGGCCGTGGAGCCTGATGCATCGTTGCTGGCCTCGCCCGCGATCGATTTCGTGGCGCGTGAGGAGTTTGACTACACCTGCAAGGAAGTGGCCGAAGGCCGCGCCTTCAAGGACATCGCCGGCATCAGTTACAAACTGATCGACGGCAGCGTGCAGCACAACCCGTCGCGCGCCACCATCGAGCAGATGGACGACCTGCCCTTCGTGGCTCCCATCTACAAGCGCGACCTGAAGATAGACCGTTACTTCATCGGCTATCTGCTGCATCCCTACGTGTCGATCTACACCGGCCGCGGCTGCCGGTCGAAATGCACGTTCTGCCTGTGGCCGCAGACGGTGGGCGGCCATCGCTACCGCGTGCGCTCCGCTGCCAACGTGCTGACCGAGGCAAAGTGGATCAAGGAGAACATGCCGGAAGTGCGTGAGCTGATGTTCGACGACGACACCTTCACCGACAGCTCCAACATGGATCGCGTGCACGAGATCGCGCGCGGCCTGCACGCCATGGGCTGGACCTGGAGCTGCAACGCTAAGGCGAACGTGCCGTACGAGTCGCTGAAGATCATGAAGGAAAACGGCCTGCGCCTGCTGCTGGTGGGTTATGAGTCGGGCGACGACCAGATCCTGCACAACATCAAGAAGGGCTTGCGCACGGATATCGCGCGCACCTTCACGGAGAACTGCCGCAAGCTGGGTATCACCGTGCATGGCACCTTCATCCTGGGCCTGCCGGGCGAAACCAAGGAAACCATTGCGCGCACCATCGCATACGCCAAGGAGATCAATCCGCACACCATCCAGGTGTCGCTGGCTGCGCCTTACCCGGGCACGACGCTGTACAAGCAGGCCATCGAAAACGGCTGGCTGGAACACAACACCGCCGCCAATACGGTCAACGACAAGGGCGTGCAGCTGGCCATGATCAGCTACCCTCACCTGTCCAAAGAAGAAATCTTCCACGGCGTGGAAACCTTCTACCGCAGCTTCTATTTCCGCCCGTCCAAGATCTGGGAGATCGTGAAGGAAATGGCCGGCAGCTGGGAGATGACCAAGAGGCGATTGCGCGAAGGCGTGGAGTTCTTCCGCTTCCTGCACGCGCACGAGGCATGACGGCGCGACCCGTGCGTTACCGATGACCGAAGCACCCGCATCCGCGCGCCCACGACTGATCGTGACGGCCGATGATTTCGGCCTGCACCCTGCGGTCAATCACGCCGTGGAACGCGGATTCCGGGAAGGCGTGCTGCGTGCTGCCAGCCTGATGGTGACGGCACCCGCCGTCGCCGATGCGGTGGCCCGCGCCAAGCGCCTGCCCGGCCTCGCGGTGGGTTTGCATCTGGTGCTTGCCGACGGGCTGTCGGCCCTGCCGCCGTCGCAGATTCCCGAACTGGTCGACGCGCGCGGACGCTTCGGCGACGATATGGTGCGCGACGGCTTTCGGTTTTTCTTTCTGCCCTATGTGCGACGGCAGCTTGAAGCAGAGATCCGCGCGCAGTTCGAGGCGTTTGCCGCGACGGGCTTGCCGCTCGATCACGTCAACGCACACAAGCACTTCCATCTTCATCCGACGGTACTTTCCTTGATCCTTTCCATTGGCCGCGAGCACGGCTTGCGCGCGGTACGCTGGCCGGCCGAACCCGGCTCCGGTCCCTGGCTCAAACCCTGGCTGGCGCTGATGCGCTTCCGTTTGCGCCGCGCCGGCATGCAATCGAACGACCATGTGTTCGGCATCCGCCAAACCGGCGCGATGGACGAACAGGCGTTGCTGGATGTGCTGCAGCGGCTGCCTCGCGGCCTGAGCGAGCTTTACCTGCATCCGGCCACGCACGGCGAACTGACGCCCACCATGGCGAACTATCGCCACGCCGACGAACTGGCCGCACTGCTGTCGCCGCGCGTGCGGCGCGCCGTGGCCGAACACTGCCAGCTTTGCAATGGCTTCAGCGATCCGGCGGCGGCATGAAATATTTCGTTTATCTCGCCGGCGTGCTCGGCCTGGTGGCCGCCATCATCCTGGTAACGCACCAGAACTGGTCGGCCATCGAGGACGCCTTCGACCATGCCGGCTGGGCCCTGCTGTGGCTGCTGCCGTTCCACGCACTGCCCTTGTTGCTGGACGTGTTCGGCTGGCGCGCCCTGATCGCTCCCAGCGATCCGCACGGACGCGCCCGCGTGCCGTTCCTGTTCTGGGCCGCCACGGTGCGCGAAGCCTGCAATCGACTGCTACCCGTAGCCAACGTGGGCGGCGAAATCGTCGGCATCCGGCTGGTCAAATGGCGCGGCCTGGAAGGCGCACCGGTGGCTGCGAGCGTGATCATCGAGGTGTTGCTGACCCTGGTGAGTCAATACATCTTCGTGGCCCTGGGCCTGTTGCTGCTGATCGGCATGGCGGGCCATATCGGCACGCTCAATTCGGTGATCTGGGCGGTGATCGCCACGCTGCCGCTGCCGATCGGGCTGGTCTGGTTATTCCGTCACGGGCAGGTCTTTTCACGACTGGAGGCCTTTGCGGAAAAGCTGCTTGGCGGGCCCTCGCGCTTCACCGAGCTGCTCGACGGCGCCCGCCTGGACGACGAAGTGCGCAAGCTGTACGGCAAGCCCGCACGCCTCACGATCGCTTGCGCCTGGCAAGTCGCAGGCTTCGTGGTGGGCAGCTTCGAAAGCTGGCTGGCGCTGTATCTGCTGGGCTATCCCATTTCCGTATGGGACGCGATTGCCATCGAGGCGACCACCCAGGCGGTGCGTCACATTATTTTTTTCGTGCCCGCCGGACTGGGCGTGCAGGAAGGCGGCCTGGTGCTGTTCGGCAATATCATCGGGCTGCCCGCGGATGCTGCGATCGCCTTGTCGCTGGTGAAACGTGCGCGTGAGGTAGGCTTTGGCGTGCCTGCGCTATTGTCGTGGCAGTGGGCGGAAGCACACCGCCTGCACCGCCGCTGGCTGTCGCGCCGCAAGCCATCACTGGCCGATGCACCAGACCGGAAGTTGTCGTAACACCACGAGGTGAAACCGTGTCCCATGACGCCGTAGCCGCCGCCGACCACAGCATGCGCCACTGGGCTGGCAATGAGCCGGGACACATCAAGATCGGCTCCGATGCCCACAAGCGGCTGTTCTGCCGGATGATCCTGGACACGCACAACCCGTATAAGCCGGCCGTGATCGAATGGCCGGCGCTGGATGCGGACACCTTGCATCGCATCACCTCGCTGCCGATCTGGGACATCGCCGTGCAGACCGAGGGCAAGGCCAAGCTGCGCGTGGCGACCTATACCAACACCATCGCCGATCCGCTGCTGCATGAAGCGTTGACCATGGATGGCGACGAGGAAGCGCGCCACAAGGTGGTGTTGAGCAAGATGGTGGCAGCCTACGGCATCACGCTGGCGCCCGAACCCGAGTACGAGGTACCGAAAGATCCCGAATGGGGCTGGCTGGTCACCGGCTACAGCGAATGCATCGACAGTTTTTTCGCCTTCGGCCTGTTCGAGTCGGCCAAGCGCACCGGTTATTTTCCGGCCGAACTGGTGGATACGTTCGAACCGGTGATGCAGGAAGAGGCGCGCCATATCCTGTTCTTCGCCAACTGGGTGGCGTGGTATCGCAAGCAGTTGCCGTGGTGGCGGCGCCCGGCGTTCGAGCTGAAAGTGCTGCGGGTGTGGCTGTTCCTGATCTGGGAACGCATCGGCATCGCCAAGGGCCTGGACAACAACGGCGAGATGCAGGACGCCAACTTCACCATCACCGGTCATCAGCAGATTGGACTGGACCTGAAGATCGGCGAGTTGCTTGACATGTGCCTGGCGCAGGACAGTTTCCGCATGGGCGGCTACGACGAGCGCCTGCTGCGGCCCACGTTCGTGCCGCGCATGGCGCGCCTGGCACGCCGCTTCCTGCGCTGAGTCCCTCCCTTGTAGGAGCGCACCCTGTGCGCGAACGCATCGCGCTAGCGATGCAGACTGAACCAGGCCACCGCATCTTCCAGCGCCAGTCGCACCGGCCCTGCCGCATAACCCAGCGCCCGCTCCGCCTTGGCACTGCTGAAGTACATGCGCTTGCGCGACATGCGCACCTCTTCCACGGTGGCGATCGGCGGCTTGCCCGTCATGCGCGCCCAGGCCTCTGCCATGTACGCCACCGGCATCACCGCGCCATGCGGCAGGCGCCAGCGCGGCGGCGTGCCGCCCACGATCTCGGCAATCTCGAACAACAGCTCGCGCAGACTCATGTCCGCGCCGCCCAGGATGTAGCGCTCGCCCACCACGCCGTGCTTGAACGCCAGCCAGTGTCCGTCGGCGACATCGTCCACATGCACGACGTTGAGCCCGGTATCCACATAGGCCGGCATGCGACCGGTCATCGCGTCGCGCACGACGCGCCCGGTGGGCGTGGGCTTGATGTCGCGCGGTCCGATCGGGGTGGAGGGATTGACGATGACTACCGGCAGGCCTTCGGCGGCGAAACCGGCGACGACTTGCTCGGCAAGAAACTTCGAGCGCTTGTAGTGACCGAGCATATCGGCCAGCGATACCGGCGTGGTTTCACTGCCAGGCGTACCGTCCCTGGGAATGCCCAGCGTCGCCACGCTGCTGGTATAGATCACCCGCGGCACACCGGCCTGCCGCGCCGCCTCGAGCAAGGCGCGCGTACCTTCGACATTGGTCTGATAAAGCTCCTGCGGATGCGGCGCCCACAGCCGGTAATCGGCAGCGACATGGAACAAGGCATCGCAGTCGTCGCAAATCCTTGCCAGCGAGGTCGCGTTGGTCAGATCGCCTTCGACGATCTCCACGTCCAGGCCCTGCAGGTTGCGCCGGTCGGAACCGGCGCGGGCCAACACGCGCACATGATGATCCTCGCGCAGCAGCCGCCGCACCACGGCGGAGCCGACGAATCCGGTGGCGCCAGTAACTAGCGACCGCACGGAAGCAATACCAAGGTATACACGACCATCGCCAGCCTGGACCCTGGACACATAAGGCAGTCGTTCCCTGAACTCGGGGAGGAGTGGGAGGTCATTATGTACGAACGACGCAGACATCGGCGCGTGCGGCCACGGTAGTCGCATCGGCGCCACCGGCACCAGTGCCTGTCCGGTCGACGTCCGCTTTCCCCAGGCTTTCAAAGCGTATCCACGCGTCTCTACGAATCGATGACATTCGCTTTGATCAGATGGGCGGCGTCTCTCACAGACAGGGTGATACCATGCCGATGTCGCTGGATTCTCTGTATGTGAATACTAAGAAGGCCGAGGCATGCCCATGTTTGAAGCGAAACACGCCGCTGCGATCGCCCCAAGCAACGCCGGCGCTTACCAGGAAGCCATTCTTCCCAAGGTGTCACGAACCTTTGCCCTGACGATTCCGCAATTGCCACCGGCATTGCGCGACGTCGTGGCCAACGCGTACCTGCTCTGTCGCATCGCCGACACCATCGAAGACGAACCCGCGTTCAGCGCGGAAGAAAAAGGCCGCTACGAAAAAGCCTTCGTCGACGCCGTGACCGGGCGCATGGACGCACGCGAATTCGCCGCCCATATCGCGCCGCGACTTTCCGATGCCACCTCCGAAAGCGAACGCGACTTGATGTTCCGGCTGCCGCTGGTGCTGGAAATCACCGAATCGTTCAATCCTGTCCAGCACGACGCCATCGTCGAATGCCTGCGCGTGATGTCGCAAGGCATGCACGATTTCCAGCGCGTGGTCGGCCTGCAAGGACTGGACACGCAGCGCGACATGGATCGCTACTGCTATCACGTCGCCGGCGTGGTCGGCGAGATGCTGACCAAGCTGCTGATCGATTTCGAACCGGAACTGGTGCCGCAGACACGGACCTTGATGCGCCTGGCCATCTCGTTCGGCCAGGGCCTGCAGATGACCAATATCCTGAAGGACCAGTGGGAAGACCGCAGCCACGGCGTGTGCTGGCTGCCGCACGATGTGTTTGCGCGCCACGGCGTGGAGCTGCAGGACCTGAGTGCCGGCCAGCAGGATGCACACTATGCCGACGCCATGATCGAACTGATCGGCATTGCGCATGCACATCTCTGCCGCGCAGTGGAATACACGCTGATCGTGCCGGCGCGCCACGCCGGTTTCCGGCGCTTCTGCCTGTGGAGCATCGGCCTGGCCGTGCTCACGCTGCGCAATCTGCAAGACAGGCTCGACTTCTCTTCCGGCACCCAGGTAAAGGTGTCGCGTGCCGCCGTCGCGCAAACGATCGGCCTGACGCGCCTGAGCGACAAGTACGATCCGGCCGTGCGCTTCCTGTTCGGCGCGGCGGCGCGCAAGCTGCCGCTCACGCCCCTGGCAGCGGAGTGGGACGTGCCCCAGGCCGGCAACGCCGCCTGGCCGTGGCGACGGACATCGCAGTATAAAAACGCGCGATCGCTATGACGGATTCACCAGCCACCGTCGCCGACCCTGCCCCGCCCAACACGCGTCAACCGACTCTCGATCCCGGCCTTGTCGATCCGGATCGCATCGACCGGGCCATTGATCGGGCGCGACAGGCCCTGATGGCGCGTCAGCGCGCGGACGGTCACTGGTGTTTCGAGTTTGAAACGGACTGCACGATCTCGTCCGAGTACATCCTGATGATGCATTTCATCGACGAGATCGATGAGGTGCTGCAGGAGAAGCTCGCGCGCTACATCCGCCTCAAGCAGCGCCTGGATACCCACGGCGGCTGGCCGCTCTACCACGACGGTGCGCTCGACCTGTCGTGCACGGTGAAGTCGTATTACGCATTGAAGGCGGCAGGCGATTCACCCGACGCGCCGCATATGCGCCGTGCGCGCGAGGCGATCCTCGCCAAGGGTGGCGCAGCAAAAAGCAATGTGTTCACGCGCATCCTGCTCGCCATGTTCGGCCAGGTGCCCTGGCGCGCCGCGCCGTACGTGCCGGTGGAAATCATGCTGTTCCCCCGCTGGGCGCCGTTCCACCTGGACAAGGTGTCGTACTGGGCGCGCAGCACCATGGTGCCGCTGTTCATCCTTTGCACGATGAAGGCGAAGGCCAAGAATCCGCGCCAGGTCGGCATTGCAGAACTGTTCGTGACGCCGCCGGAGCAGGAACGCCACTACTTCGCCACGGGCGGCGGCTTCATCAGCAAAGTGTTCCTGGTGTTGGACAAGCTGGGTCGCGCCTGCGATCCACTGATTCCCGGCAGCCTGCGTCGCCGGGCGGTGCAGCGGGCCGAGCAATGGTTCGTTGCCCGACTCAATGGCGAAGATGGCCTTGGCGCGATCTTTCCGCCCATGGTCAACGCACTCGAAGCGATGGATCTGCTGGGCTATGCGAAAGACCATCCCGCCCGCGCCACTTGTTTGCGTTCACTGCAGAAACTGATCGTGCAGCGCGATGACGGCACGGCGTATTGCCAGCCCTGCGTGTCGCCCGTGTGGGATACCGGCTGGTCAGCCATCGCCTTGCTGCGAGCTTCGCCCGATGATGCGACGCAAGAGGCGGTCACCCGCGCCATGGCATGGTTGGCGCCGTTGCAGGAACTGGAACTCAAGGGCGACTGGGCCGTGCAGGCGCCCGATCTGGCGCCTGGCGGATGGGCTTTCCAGTACGCCAACGCGTACTTTCCCGACCTCGACGACACGGCCGTGATTGCCGCGCTGATGCATGTGGCGGTCCGCGGCACCCCGCGTGAAGGCCAGTATCGCGATCGCATCGAGCGCGCGGCAGACTGGCTGGTCGGCATGCAATCGGACAATGGCGGCTTCGCCTCGTTCGACCGCAACAACACGCACTATCACATCAACGAGATTCCCTTCGCCGATCACGGCGCCATGCTCGATCCGCCCACCGAAGATGTGTCGGGACGCGTGCTGGCCTTGCTGGGCATCCTCAATCGCCCGCAGGACCAGCCCGCCATCGAACGTTGCATCGCCTACCTGCGTGCTGCGCGCCTGCCGGATGGCTCGTACTGGGGGCGCTGGGGCACCAATTACATCTACGGGACCTGGTCGGTGCTGGCCGGCCTCGCGCTCGCAGGCCAGGACATGCAGCAGCCATGGATACGGCAATCGGTCACCTGGCTGCTGTCCAGGCAGCATGCCGACGGCGGCTGGGGCGAAACCAACGACAGCTACTTCGATGCCGCACTGCGTGGCAGCAACGGCGGCGTAAGCACGGCGCACAGCACGGCCTGGGCCTTGCTCGGGCTGTTTGCGGCGGGCGAACACACGTCGGAGGCAGCGCATCGCGGTATTCGCTGGCTGCTGGATCAGCAGCAGGCGCCGGGCGAGCCCGAGGCCGATCTCTGGTATCACCCCAGCTTCAATGCACCGGGATTTCCACGCGTCTTTTTCCTCAAATACCACGGGTACACCGCGTATTTTCCGCTATGGGCACTCAGCCGCTATCGCCAGCTGCTTGCGAACTCACCGCCGACGCCGTGATGCCGGGCTCGGTGGGTATCGTGACAGCGCTTGCTTCGGAGGCGCGCACGCTCACGCGTCGACGGCTGCGTGTGCGCACCGCGCTGGCTCTGGAACATGGCGGCGCGCTGTGGCTCTCAGGCATGGGCCAGGATGCGGCGCGGCAGGCGGCCCTGGGTTTGATCGCGTCGGGCGCGACGGCCCTGGTGTCGTTCGGCGTGGCCGGTGGTCTTGCCCCCGGTTTGCGCAGCGGCACGTTGATCTGCCCGTCCTGCGTGCTCGACGAGCGCAGCCATGATTACCTGCCCGATGCCGCGTGGCGTGCCTCGATCATCCGCCGCCTTGCCGCCACGCAGCTGCCCCGCGTGGATGAAGGCACACTGCTGAGCCTACCCGTTCCGCTGCTCAGCGTGGCGGAAAAAGGCGCGATGCGCGAACGCCACCAGGCCTTGGCCGTCGACATGGAAAGCGCAGCGATTGCCGCGGTGGCCGGCGAGTACCGCATACCCTTCGTCGTGTTGCGAGCCATCGTCGACGAGCGTGACGACAACCTGCCGGTCGAACTGCAAGCTGCGATCGACGCCTGGGGGCGGCCGCGTCCGGCTCGCCTACTCGCGACCTTGCTGCGACACCCGCATCTGTTCGCCGAACTGCCCGGACTGGTCGCGCGCATGGGCAAAGCCACGCGCAGCTTGCGCATGGCGGCCAACGTGGCCGGCATCGAACTGGGACGTAACGTACCCCAGCCCTGTTAATCTCACCCTGTATTCGGATGTCAGGCCTGGCCTCGACGTGCGGCCGGCGGCATCAAAGCCTGGAGGTCCGACCGCGTGTTCAGAGCGATCCACAAAGGCCTGGTCTGGATGGTCGACCGCAGCGGTCGGCATCACTTCATCGTGTTGCTGCTGTCGGCGCTATTGGTCGTACTGAGCCTGTGGGGCGCATCCCGCTATCTGAGCATCGATACCGATGCGGACCATCTGTTTTCGGAGAAGCTGGCGTGGCGCCAGCAGAGCCGCGCCTTCGCACGCCAGTTCCCGCAATTCAGCGACACTCTCACCGCGGTGGTGCGCGCACCCACGCCGGAAGAAGCACGCATTGCAGCTCAAGCACTCAATGCCAAGCTGCAGGCGGACAAGCAACATTTCCACTCCTCCTCGACGCCGGGCATCAGCCCGTTCTTCAATCGCGAAGGGCTCCTGCTGCTGCCGCAGGACGAGCTGGAAAGCACGCTGGACAGCATGCTGCAGGCGCAGCCGCTGCTGGGACCGCTGGCCAAGGACACCTCGGCGCGCGGCCTGTTCAACGGCATCGACCTGATGGTGGAAGGTGTGCGCCGGGGCCTCGCCAACGATCTCTCTTCCTATGACGCCGCGCTCGGCAACGTGGCGCAAACCATGGAGGATGCGCTGGCCGGCAAGCACGCACCCCTCTCATGGCAGGCGCTGTTGACGCCGGACCTGGTGAGCAGCAGCGGTGGGCAGGAGTTCATCCTGATCCATCCGGTGCTCGATCACACCGCACTGGAACCCGGCGACGCAGCGACGCAGGCCATGCTGCGCCTGGCCGACGAGTTGCCCGAAGTGAAATCCGGGCGCGTGCGCATCAACTACACCGGTTCGGTGCCCTTGGCGGACGAGGAGTTTGCATCGCTGACGGATCGCGCCGGCCCCATCGCCATCGGCAGCAGCCTGTTGCTGGTGTTCTGGCTGGTGTTGGCGCTGGGCACCTGGCGCTTGATCGTGCCGGTCATCATCACCTTGATCGTCGGCTTGATCTATACGCTGGGCTTTGCCGCGTTTGCGGTGGGGCGCCTCAACCTGGTGTCAGTGGCATTTGCGGTGCTGTTTGTCGGCCTGGCCGTGGATTTCGGCATCCAGTTTGGCGTGCGCCTGCATGCCCGCCAGTACAGCGATCGAACCTTCGACGACTCGCTGCATGAAACCGCTCACCGCGTGGTCAGCCAGGTGGGTCTTGCGGCACTCGCCACGGCCTGCGGCTTTCTGGCCTTTGCGCCCACCGATTTCACCGGCGTCGCCGAGCTCGGCATCATCGCCGGCGTAGGCATGCTGCTGGCGCTGCTATGCACGCTCACGGTACTGCCCGCCCTGCTGCGCCTGTTGTCGAAGGGCTCGCCCCATGCGGAAGTGGCGCTGCCCGGCGGCGTCGCTGCCGATGGCTGGCTGCAACGCAACCGCAAGGCGGTGCTGGTGACGTTCGGCGTGCTCGGCGCCATCGGCGCCTGGTGTGCCATCACCATACCGTTCGACGCCAATCCGCTGCACACCAAGAGTGCGCGCAGCGAGGCGATGCGCACGCTCACCTCGTTAATGGAAGATCCCAACACCAACCCCTTCACCATGGACATCCTGGTGAAGGACCTGCCAGCTGCCAAGACACTGAGCGAGCGACTGGGCAAGTTGCCGGAGGTGGCGCAAGTGGTGTCCGGCGTCGACTTCGTGCCAACCGGCCAGCAGGACAAGCTCGATCAGCTGCAGCAAGCCTCCGACCTGATGTACGCCGTGCTCAATCCCGGCGAGAAGACCGCGCTGCCCAGTTACGACGAGATGCGCCAGTCGGCCAAGGACACCAGCGAAGGCATCGCCAGCGTGGCCGACAAACTGCCGGCGAATTCGCCGCTGCGACGCATCGGCAAGGCACTCGCCGCCCTGGCCAAGGGCAGCGATCAGCAAATGGCAACGGCCAATCAGGCGCTGACCGAGTTTCTGCCTTACACACTCAACCAGCTGGCCGACTCGCTATCGGCCACGCCCATCACCATGCAGAGCCTGCCGGATGAACTCAAGCGCGACTGGTTCGCCCCGGACGGACGTGTGCGCGTGCAGGTGACGCCCACCGCGAAGGCGCAGAGCACCCTGGGTCTGCGTCGCTTTGTGCAGGCCGTGCAGCAGGTCGCGCCGGACGCGGCGGGTTCCGCTGTGGACACGATCAAGGCCGCCGACACCATTCTGATCGCTTTCCGCGAAGCCGCGATTTACGCCACGCTGGCCATCGCCATCGTGCTGATCCTGGTGCTGCACCGCGCGCGCGACGCCGGCATGGTGCTGGCCACGCTGCTGATGTCGGCCCTGCTCACCGCGCTGCTGGCGCGGCTGTGCGGCATCTCCATCAACTTCGCCAACATCATTGCGCTGCCGCTGCTGCTGGGCGTGGGCGTGTCGTTCAACGTGTACTTCGTGATGAACTGGCGCCAGGGCATGCAGCTGTTCCTGGGCTCGCCCACCGCGCGCGCCATCCTGTTCTCCGCGCTCACCACCGGCACGGCCTTCGGCAGCCTCGCCATCGCCCGCCATCCGGGCACGGCCAGCATGGGTACGGTGCTGCTGCTGAGTCTGCTTGCGGTGTTGCTGTCCACCTTCGCCTTCCTGCCCGCGATGCTCTACTCCGTCGGGCAGTGCAAGCAACCCCTCAGCCAACCATGACCTTGGTTTTCCCATCGCCGGAGTCGATGCATGTTGCCTAGCCGTCGTTTTCTCATCGCTGGACTTGCCCTGCTGTTGAGCGTCAATGCGAGCGCCCACGCCATCCTGGTGGACAGTACGCCCAAGGCGCACGGCAATGTGCCTGCCGGGCATGTGGCGCTCACACTGAGCTACAACAGCAAGATCGACCAGATGCGCTCGCGACTGGTCTTGATCGCACCGGACAAGAGCGAAACGCCGCTCACCATCATCGCCAACGACAGCAAGCCCAATGAACTGGCAGCGGCGGCCGAGGTGAAAGCTGGCGCGTATGTGGTGCGCTGGCAGGCACTGGCACTGGACGGCCACATCACGCGCGGCGACCTGCCGTTTTCCGTGACGGCAACGCCCTGAGGCAGCCCGCCTTTCGCACTGAACCCGCGCACCAGCGCTGACCAACGGACATCCCGTGGCTCTCCTCGTCGATATCTTCGGCTACCTGAGCATCATCCTGCATGGGTTGGTGGTTGTCGCCCAGTCCATGATGCTTGGTGGTTTGCTGTTCCTGGTTTTTCTGCTGCATCCGCTGGCATCGCAACTCGCGCAAGGCGAACAGCTCGAACAACGTGTCGCTCGCCTGGCGCGCTGGAGCGCGTGGGCGCTGCTGCTGTGTGAATTGGCGACGACAGCACTGCAGGTGTCCGTGCTGATGTCCACCGTGGAACTGCCCCTGGGCAATGTCATGCAGGCATCGTTCGCGGTGGCGGCCAGCATCAAGATGCTTTGCGCGCTGGTCATTGCGCTGAGCCTCAGGCCATCCACGCTGACGCAGGCGTATGGGCGATGGCTGCTTATGCTGGTTGGCCTGATCGAGCTTGGTGCCGCCACCATGACCACGCATGCCTATGCGCGCCTGCAAGACAGCGCGCTACTGCTGGTGGTGGAAGGCCTGCATCAGTTCGGCGCGGCGATCTGGATTGGCGCGATTCCCAGCTTTGTGCTCGTGCTAGGGCGGCTGGACGACGCGGAAGGATTGCGACGGATCGGCTCCGGTTTCTCGCGTATGGCCATGCTGGGCGTCGCCTGCATCCTCGTATCCGGCATCACCATGTGGGTGTACTACGTGGGCGATATGCAGGGCTTTTACGGCACGGCCTACGGCGTGATGGTGGGAGCCAAGATCGCCATGTTCATCGGTTTGCTGGGTTTGGGGTTGGGCAATCTTCTGGTGACCGAGCGCCTGCGCAAACGACACGATGCATCGGTGATCCGGCTGCGTCGCTTTGCCGAGGTGGAAATTGGTATCGGCTTCACCATCTTCTTTGCGGCGGCATCGCTGACCTCGGTGCCGCCCGCCGTCGACCTCACGACCGATCGCGTGAGTCTGCACGAGATTGCCGAGCGCAACGCGCCAGCGTGGCCGCGACTGGACTCGCCCGATCACGACATGCTCGCCATCTCGCAACGGCAGGCGCAACTCGACCACGACGCACGACGCGACAACCACGAGGCGGAGGCTGCCACGATCCCCGGCTCGGGCATCCTGCCGCCACGCAATGCCCAGGACATCGCGTGGTCGGAATACAACCATCACTGGGCCGGCATCTTTGTGTGCCTGATCGGATTGCTGGCCCTGCTCGGCAGCGCCGGCGTGCGCTGGGCGCGCCACTGGCCGCTGCTGTTCCTGGCCATGGCCGGCTTTCTGCTGGTGCGTTCGGACCCGGAAGTGTGGCCACTGGGGCAAACCGGCTGGTGGGCCGCGTGGCGCGACGTGGAAGTGGCACAGCACCGCTTCTTCGTCGTGCTTATCGTGCTGTTCGGCACGTTCGAATGGGCCGTGCGCACGGGGCGTTGGAAGAGCGGGCGCGCCGCCCTGGTCTTTCCGCTGCTGGTCGCGGTGGGCGGCGCGATGCTGCTGACCCACAGCCATCAGATTTCCAACGTGAAGGACCAGCTGCTGATCGAATTGACCCACACGCCGCTTGCACTCGCCGGCGTCACCGCCGGCTGGGCACGCTGGCTTGAAATACGCCTGCCTGGACGCGGTGGGCGAATCGCCGGCTATGCCTGGCCGGTGTGTTTCCTGCTGATCGGCGTGATCCTGCTGTGGTACAGCGAGGCCTGATCGCGTCGCTCGCCGTCAACGGATGCGGTGCACGATGGCGTCCGCAAGGCCCAGCAGGTGCGCCGCGCGCTCACCAAGCGGCAGCAAAGCGACACGCGCACGCTCACCCAGCTCCTCAGCCAATGCCCGCGAGGCTTCGAGGCCGAGCAGCGATACATAGGTGGGTTTATGGTCCTGCGCATCTTTGCCAGGCGTCTTGCCCAGCGTCGCCGCATCGGTGGTCACATCGAGTATGTCGTCGACCACCTGAAAGGCGAGACCCACCGCGCGCTGATACTGGTCCAGCGCGGCATGCAGGTCCGGCAACATCGGTGATGGCCCGGTGTGCGCGCCCATGAAGATCGACGCACGCAGCAAGGCGCCGGTCTTGAGTCGATGCATCCGCTCCAGTTGCTCGCGCGCCAATACCTGGCCGACGCTGGCCAGGTCGATCGCCTGTCCGCCGACCATGCCCTGCGAACTGCTCGCGCTCGCCAGCTCCTTCAGCAGCGCGACTTTCTGAGCGGCCGTCGCCGGAAGCTCGCCGATCACAGCGAACGCCTGCGCCTGCAGACCATCGCCCACGAGTACGGCCATCGCCTCGCCGTAGCGCACATGCACGGTGGGCAGGCCGCGGCGCAGCAAGTCGTTGTCCATCGCCGGCAGGTCGTCGTGCACCAGCGAGTAGGCGTGAATCATCTCGATCGCGCTTGCGGCGCCATCGAGCGTTGCCGGTTCGGCGTCCACCAACTCACCCGCGGCATGGCACAACAGTGCGCGCAACCGCTTGCCGCCGCCCAGCGTGGCATAACGCATGGCCTCGTGCAGCGTTGCAGGCTCGACATCGGACGCAGGCAGATATCGCTCCAGCGCCTGCTCGGTGCGTTGCACGATTCGCGGCATCCACCGTTCCAACGGTTCCACGCCCGTGGGCGCATGAGGTGTGGCAGGCCAAAGTTGAACAGCTTCACTCACGGGTACGTCTCCACATCACATCAATGAATCGCCACGACCGCGGACGCCGCCGGCAGCTGCGCCACGAACTGCCGCGCGGTGGCGCGGGCAAGCTCGTCGCCGGCGAGGATGTCTTCCAACGACGCGAAAGGCGCGAGCGCCGGCAGTTGCTGCAGCGCCCGCTCGATCACGCAAGCAATATCGGTAAAGCGGATCTGCCCATGCAGGAACGCATCGACAGCGATCTCGTTGGCGGCATTGAGCGTGACGCTGGCAGTGCAACCGTCACGCAGCACCTGCAGGCCAAGTCGAAGACACGGGAATCGCTCCAGATCGGGCACCTGAAAACTCAAGTTGGCCATGCGCGTGAGATCCAGCGCGGCCACGCCCGAATCGATGCGCTCGGGATAGGCCATGGCATGGGCAATCGGCGTGCGCATATCCGGATTGCCAAGCTGCGCCAGCACCGACTGGTCCGCATACGCCACCATCGAATGAATCACGCTCTGCGGATGGATCAGCACCTCGATGCGCTCGGGTGGCATATCGAACAGCCAGCGCGCCTCGATGACTTCCAGCCCCTTGTTCATCATGGTGGCCGAATCGACCGAAATCTTGCGCCCCATCACCCAGTTGGGATGCTTGCACGCCTGGTCGGGGGTGACGTCGTCGAGTGTGTCGAGTTCGCGCTGCAGAAACGGGCCGCCAGACGCGGTGAGGATGATGCGCTCCGCACCGCCGCCCGCGCACACGTTGGTGCTCAGGCACTGGAAGATCGCGTTGTGTTCGCTGTCCAGCGGCAACAGCGTGGCGCCGTGCTGCGCCACGGTGCGCATGAACAGCGCGCCGGACATCACCAGCGCTTCCTTGTTGGCCAGCAGGATCTTTTTTCCCGCACGCGCTGCCGCCAGCGATGAGGCCAGGCCGGCCCCACCCACGATGGCCGCCACCACGGTGTCGCAGGCGGACGCGCTGGCAACATCAATCAACGCCTGCGGTCCGTACGCTACCGTGGTGGAGAGACGTGCGGCTCGCAGTTTCTGTTCGAGTTCCGCGGCGCCGTCGGCATCACCGACCACGGCCACCTCGGGAAGAAACGCCACGCATTGCTCGAACAGGCGATCGATGCGCTGGTGAGCGGTCAGCGCGAACACACGGAAGCGATCCGGATGGCGCGCCGCCACGTCCAGCGTACTGGTACCGATAGAGCCGGTGGAACCGAGGATGGCCAGGCGCTGCCTACTCATCACTGGATCTCCCGCGCGACCGCTGGCTGGGCGCATTCACCATCATCACGAACGCGCCTCTCGCGCCACGCTGCAACTGGGCTTGACCGACAACACCTTGTCGGCAAAACGCTGGATGGACGCACGGATGCCTTCCGCATCCAGCCCGTAGTGATTGAGCAGGCCCGCCGGGTCGCCGTGCTCGATGAATTCATCGGGCAGGCCCAGGCGCAGCATGGGCACACTGATGCCGGCATCGGACAGAAACTCCAGGCAGGCCGAACCGGCGCCGCCCTGCACGCAGCCCTCTTCCACCGTCACCAGTGCGTCGTGCGATTGCGCCAGTTGGCGTATCAGAGCCTCGTCCAGCGGCTTGACGAAACGCATATTGGCGACCGTCGCGTCCAGCGCTTCGGCGGCGGCGAGGCTGGGCGGAAGCATCGAACCAAACGCCAGGATCGCCACGCGAGAGCCTGCCGCGAGTGCCGTGTGGCGACGCACTTCGCCCTTGCCGATCGGCAGCACCGTCATCTCGGTTTCGATCGCGACACCCGGACCGGTACCACGCGGATAGCGGACCGCCGCCGGTCCATCGTGATTGACCGCCGTATGCAGCATCTGGCGGCATTCGTTTTCATCGGAGGCGGCCATCACCACCATGTTCGGAATGCAACGCAGATACGCCAGATCGAACGCACCCATATGCGTGGCGCCATCGGCGCCGACGATGCCCGCACGGTCGATGGCAAACGTCACGGGCAGGTTCTGCAGCGCCACGTCGTGGATCAACTGGTCGTAGCCGCGCTGCAAGAACGTGGAATAAATCGCAACCACCGGCCGCAGGCCTTCGGTGGCGAGGCCCGCGGCAAACGTCACCGCGTGCTGCTCGGCGATCGCCACATCGAAATAGCGATCGGGAAAGCGCTTCTCGAACTCCACCAACCCCGAGCCTTCGCGCATGGCCGGCGTGATGCCGACGATGCGCGGATCCAGCGCCGCCTCGTCGCACAGCCACTCGGAGAACACCTGCGTATAACTCTTGCGCGCGGCCTTGGCCCCCGACACCAGGCCTACCTTGGGATCGAACTTGCCCGGACCGTGGTACTGGATTGGATCGGCCTCGGCCAGCTTGTAGCCATGACCCTTCTGCGTGATCACATGCAGGAACTGCGGGCCACGCAGCTTCTTGAGGTTCTGCAGCGCGGGGATCAGCACATCCAGATCGTGCCCGTCGATGGGGCCGGTGTAGTTGAAACCGAACTCCTCGAACAAGGGAGCCGGCACGACCATGCCCTTCATCTGCGACTCGAGCCGCAAGGCCAGATGGCTGATCGGTGGAATCGGCCGCAATGCGTAATGCACGCCCTGCCGCGCCTGTTGATAGAAGCGGCTGGAAATCAGCCGACCGAAGCAATAGCGCAAGGCGCCGACCGGTGGCGAGATCGACATGTCGTTGTCGTTGAGCACCACCAGCAGTGGCGAGTCTTCTGACACGCCCGCATTGTTCATCGCCTCGAACGCCATGCCGGCGCTGAGCGCGCCATCGCCGATCACCGCAATGCTGTGGCGCTGCTCGCCGAGGATGCGCGCCGCGTGCGCCATGCCCAGCGCCGCGGAGATCGAGGTACTGGAATGCGCCGTGCCAAACGTGTCGTATTCAGACTCGCTGCGCCGCGGAAAACCGGAGATGCCGCCCCATTGCCGGATGCCGCCCATGGCCTCGCGACGGCCGGTAAGGATCTTGTGCGGATAGGACTGGTGCCCGACATCCCACACCAGTCGATCGCTGGGTGTGTCGAACACATAGTGCAGCGCGATGGTGAGCTCCACGCTGCCCAGGTTGGAGGACAGATGTCCGCCGGTGCGCGACACGCTTTCCAGGATGAAAGCGCGCAACTCGCCGGCCAGCCGGTGTAGCGCCGGCATGTCCAGCTCGCGCAATTGCGCCGGTGAATCGATAGTGCGTAGCAAATCGTACACGACGGACTCTCCTCGGGGCTGCCGGAGTCTCTATCTGGACGTTTCAGTACTTATGCCTGCCGTGGCTACTTCCGACAACAACACCGCATCAACAACCCACGGAGCGATGCCGCGATCCCGAACGCCATGCGCCGGGTCGCCAACTTCGCCATCTTGCCTCCTGCCCGCCTGCATTCACCTTTCGACGAAGGCACGCTCGATCACGTAATCGCCCGGCTCCCGCGTGCGCGGCGAAGCCTGGAAACCGCGACCATCCAACAACGCGCTGGTGTCATCCAGCATCGCCTGACTGCCGCACAGCATCACCCGGTCGGTCACCGGGTTGAGCGGCGGCAGGCCGGCAAAATCGCTCATGCGTTCATCCACGATCGCATCGGTAAGACGCCCGCGATGGCGAAATGGTTCACGCGTGACGCTGGGGTAATACACCAGCTTTTCGCGCACCAGATCGCCCAGATACGTGTGCGACGGCAGCTCCTGCTCCAGATACTGGGCGAACACCAGGTCGCTGATGCGGCGCACGCCATGCGCCAGCACGACGCGGTCGAAGCGCTCATAGGTTTCCGGATCGCGCACGATGCTGAGGAACGGCGCCAGGCCCGTGCCCGTGCCTAGCAGGTACAAATGCTTGCCCGGCTTCAGATCGTTCAGCACCAGCGTGCCGGTGGGCTTGCGGCTGACCATGATGGGATCGCCTGGCTTGAGGTGTTGCAGCCGCGAGGTGAGCGGCCCATCGGACACCTTGATGCTGACGAATTCCAGGTGTTCCTCGTAGTTGGCGCTGGCGATGGAATACGCCCGCAGCAGCGGCTTGCCCTCCACTTCCAGGCCAAGCATCACGAAGTGACCGCTATCGAATCGAAAACCAGGGTCTCGCGTCGTACGAAAACTGAAAAGGCTGTCGTTCCAGTGATGAACTTCGATCACATACTCCGTCGCCAATGCCACCATCACAGCCACCGTTGCCAAGTGAATAGATGCATGCACGCGACCAGACGATTCGACACGCGAGACGGATCTGGCTGTCGAATCGCTGGACCGTCAGTGTCTTGTTACAAGTTTCTGGCGGTGGAAGTCAATCCTGCTTAGTGATGCTTTTTGATAGTCGCGCGATTCATGAAAAACATCGGCACGTATCGATGAATAATCACAAGACAATCACAACACGCCTGTTACGGGCCGCGTGGTTTTGCGCGAACGCAAACGCCTGTTCACGCGCTCGCATCGGAGGCTTGCCGTGCACCCTCCGTAGCGCGATTTGAGTCGCGCTTCGCGCCATGAGCAATGAATCGCCGCGGGGCCCTTGCAACGGCCGCGCATGCCACCACTTCAGGCCGGTTTGCAGGCTCCAAGCATGGCAAGAATGAGCACCCAGGCCGCAGTCTCATAGTCAAGCTCAATGAGCCTGATGCCAACAATCAATTAGACCTATGAAGTCAAACCCCGTAACCTTGCCACTCATCCCACCACAACCAACGGAAAACAACCGATGTCGTTGATCAATACCGAAATCAAGCCGTTCAAGGCACAGGCCTATAAGAATGGCCAGTTTGTCGAAGTGACCGATGCCACGCTGAAGGGCAAGTGGTCCGTGGTGGTGTTCTATCCCGCCGACTTCACCTTCGTCTGCCCGACGGAGCTGGAAGATCTGGCCGATCACAATGATCAGTTCCAGAAGCTGGGCGTCGACATCTACGCCGTTTCGACCGACACCCACTTCGCCCACAAGGCTTGGCACGACACGTCCGACGCGATCAAGAAGGTGCAGTACACCATGATCGGCGATCCGACCGGCGCGATCACCCGCAACTTCGACGTGATGATCGAAGAAGAAGGCCTCGCTCTGCGCGGCACCTTCCTGATCAACCCGGAAGGCCAGATCAAGCTGTGCGAAATCCACGACAACGGCATCGGCCGCTCGGCCTCCGAGCTGCTGCGCAAGGTCAAGGCCGCGCAGTACGTCGCCGCCCACCCGGGTGAAGTGTGCCCGGCCAAGTGGCAGGAAGGCGACAAGACGCTGAAGCCGTCGCTGAGCCTGGTTGGCAAGATCTAAGTACAACAACGTCCTGTCTTGCGGCCCGCTGCATCGGGCCGCCTTGGACCCGGCACCCCGCCGGGTCCTTTTTCCCAAGTTCCAAGACGCACGCAACGCCCGGCAACGACCGCGGTGCTAGCGGCGCTCACCCCGAATAAAGGATGGAGTCACCATGTTGGATGCCGATCTGAAGTCCCAGCTGCAGGCCTACCTCGAGAACCTCGTTCATCCGATCGAGCTGGTCGCATCGCTTGATCAAGGTGAATCCTCGCAGGAGCTCAAGGCGCTGCTGGAAGACATCGCTCCGCTGTCGAGCAAGATCACGCTGCGCCTGGATGGCAGCGACGCGCGCAAGCCGTCGTTCGCGATCAACCGCACCGGCACCGACGTGGGCGTACGCTTCGCCGGCATCCCGATGGGCCATGAGTTCACCTCGCTGGTGCTCGCCCTGCTGCAGGTCGGCGGCCATCCGTCCAAGGCCTCGCAGGAAGTCATCGAACAGGTGCGCAACCTCGACGGTCAGTACCGCTTCGAAACCTTCATGTCGCTCTCCTGCCACAGCTGCCCGGACACCGTGCAGGCGCTGAACCTGATGAGCGTGCTCAATCCCAACATCTCGCATGTGGCGATTGACGGCGCGCTGTTCCAGGACGAAGTGAACGAGCGCCAGGTGATGGCCGTCCCCACCGTCTACCTCAATGGTGAATTCTTCGACACCGGCCGCATGGAGATCGAGCAGATCGCCGCGCGCCTGGATACCAATGCGCATGCACGCACCGCCGAACGCCTGACCAACAAGGCGCCGTTTGACGTGCTCGTGGTCGGCGGCGGTCCGGCCGGCGCCGCTGCAGCCATCTACGCCGCTCGCAAGGGCATCCGCACCGGCGTCGCCGCCGAGCGTTTCGGCGGCCAGGTGCTGGACACCATGGCGATCGAGAACTTTATCTCCGTGCCGTATACCGAAGGCCCGAAGCTGGCCGCGTCGCTCGAGCAGCACGTGCACGAATACGACGTGGACGTGATGAACCTGCAGCGCGCCGAGCAGCTGATCCCGTCCACCACCGAAGGCGGCCTGCATCAGGTGCGGCTCGCCAACGGCGCCCTGCTCAAGGCAAAGACGGTGATCCTCTCCACCGGTGCCCGCTGGCGCAATATGAACGTGCCGGGCGAGCAGGATTACCGCAACAAGGGCGTCACCTATTGCCCGCATTGCGATGGCCCGTTGTTCAAGGGCAAGCGCGTGGCAGTGATTGGCGGCGGCAACTCGGGCGTAGAAGCAGCGATCGACCTGGCCGGCATCGTCGGTCACGTGACCCTGCTCGAATTCGACAGCAAGCTGCGTGCGGATGAAGTCCTGCAGCGCAAACTGCGCAGCCTGCCCAACGTCGACATCATCGTCAGCGCGCAGACCACCGAAGTAGCCGGCGATGGCCAGAAGGTAACGGGCCTCAACTACACCGACCGCTCCAGCGGGCAGTCTCACTCGGTGGCATTGGAAGGCGTGTTCGTACAGATCGGCCTGCTGCCCAATACCGACTGGCTGAAGGGCACGATCCAGTTGTCACCGCGCAACGAAATCGAAGTGGACGCCCGCGGCGAGACCTCGGTGCCCGGCGTGTTCGCTGCCGGCGACGTCACCACGGTGCCGTACAAGCAGATCGTGATCGCCATGGGCGAAGGCTCCAAGGCCTCGCTGAGCGCCTTCGATTACCTGATCCGCCTGCCAGTGGAAGAGGTCGAGAAAGAAACCGTCGCTGCCTGACGAAAGCTGTTCCAACGCCCGGTCCCGTGCTGCCGATCCCCCTCCCGGCGCACAGGGCCGGGCTTTTTTTTGGCCGTCCGTTTGCGGCGAGCATACCCGCAGCCCAGTCATGGCGCGGCTTATAACCCTGCGTGATGCCGACATGAGAAATGCTCATCTGTCGGAGTCTTTCAATCGCTCAAAGCTCGGGTTTTCATACGCCCACACCCTTCTCCAATGGTGCCAGAAGGCAGCGTGGCGGCGCTGCGCCAGGCTTCGACACGGGCCTGCGTCAGGAGGAATGCGGTCAGCGAGACCGCCTCCTACCACCCTCACCTCTCATCCGCGAACCAGAGACACGCCGCCATGTTCAACGCTCTCCGTCGCTCGAAGATCTCGCTGCTTGCCGCCGCACTTCTGGCCTCCCTGCCGATTGCAGGCCTGCACGCAGCGGAAGCCAGGACGCCACTGACCATCGACGAAGCACTTAAGGCGTCCGCCGAACAGCATCGTCCGGTGCTGGTCGATTTCCAGGCGGTGTGGTGCTACTCCTGCTACTACATGGCGAGCCATGTGTTGAATGGACCCGAATGGGATGCCGTCCAGCGCAAGGCCATCGTGGTCGAAGCCGATGCGGACTCGCCGGACGGACAGACATGGATGAAGAAACTCCATGCGTCCTTCCTGCCCAGCTACGTAGTGCTCGATGAACATGGCAACGAGCTGGGGCGCATTTCGGCGGAGCAGCCGCGCGCGTCGTTCTATCCGAAGATCAACGCCATCCTCGCCACCGGCAACACGCTGGAGGGGCTCAGGCAAAAAGCCACCGAGGGCGCGCCGGGCGATGTCGCCAATGTGCTGGAGGCCTATCAGGCACGCGCCGAAGGCAGTGACGGCCTGAACTGGTTCGCCAGCCTGCCTGCAAGCCAGCAACACAACGCACGCACCAACCCACGCGTTGGCCTGGCGCTCGATCAGCTTGCGCTTGCCAAGGCCCGGGCCGCCGACGACAACGCTGCCGTCATAGCCAACGCGCAGAAGGTGCTCGCGCAGGATATCGGCTGCCAGCGTCCCTACGTGCTTGAGAACCTGCTCGACGCCACCGACAAACGTCCTGCCGCCGAACGCAAGTCGCTGCTCGCCGCGCAACGCAAGCCGCTCGATCAGTACGTCAACACGCAGGTGCTCATTGCCAAGCCGGTCTGTGCAGACCAGCGCAGCGCCGTGCTCACCAGTGCGCAGCTCGATGAAGCGCTCGGCGAGCATGACGCAGCAGCAGCGATTCTCGATCGCGCCATCACCCAGACACGCCAGCGCCTCGGCAACAACCTCGCCAGCGACCGCAACCTGGCCGACAACCTGCGCATCTACCTGCTGCGAGCCAAACGCACCGCCGAACTGGACGACTTCCAGCACAAGCTGATCGCCGCCTACCCCGACGACTACGTCTACGCCTACCGCTATGGCCGCAACCTGGTGGAAACCGGCAAGCCGGCCGAAGCCTTGCCGTATCTCGCCCAGGCCGCCGACAAGGCCTATGGCGCCAACCGTCTCGCCGTGGCCCTGCAACGTGTGAAAGCGCTCAAGGCACTGCATCGCGACGACGAGGCCAACAAAGTGGCCGCCGACGTGCTGGAAACCAATGGCCCCTGGTTCAAGCAGCAGGCCGATGCCCTGAAGGCAGCGCTCAAGGCGTAAACGCGCAAGCACACCGCGTCCCGGCGACGGACGCGGTGTGCTGATCAGCGCGCCATGAACGCGCTGCTATTCGCGCAACTGTTGCAGCAAATGCTCCAGCTCGGCGCGCAGCTGACGGACCTGTGACAAAGCCAGGTCACGCTCACGCACTACTTCGTGATGCACCACGAGCGATACCGCGTGCATCGACAAGGTTTTCTTTCTCGCTCGATAACGACGCGCGCGCTCCGCCGCCGTCAGCGCATTGGGCTTGCGTGGACGGCCACGCGGCCGCTTGAACGCCAAGGGCAACGCAAGCGTGCCCGGATCTCGGGGGTCAACCATGGCACCTCCTCCTTTTTTGCGCGCATTTTACGTGACGTCACGTAAAATGCAAGAAAAATCCTACGAAAAAACAGCAAGAAAGGAGGTCTATTTCATCTGCAGCCGCTGCTTGCGGCTGTCGACGCGAGGGCGCCTCGTGCGTTCACGTGACAAGGAGATTCCTGTCGCTACCGTGCAATCGCGGGCTGCCCGAGGACGCGGCCAGGCGATGCCGGGGCGAGTGAGCCCACCGCGCAGAAGAAGAAGGAAAAGCCGAAGATGGATTCGCTCTATGAGCTGTCATCGCGGGCCATCCGCCGTCTCTATGACGCTCGCATCAGCACGCCGCCCGTGCTGGATATCGATACCTACTTTCCCGATGGACATCGTTTTCGCGATGCATGGGAAGTCATCCGTGGCGAAGCGATGGCGATACTTGAGAGCGCCCAGCCCATTCCACGCTTCCACGAGATCATGCCCACGCAGGCGGACATCTCGGCGAACGACGGTCGTGACTGGCGCATGTTCCTGCTCAAGGTTTACGGACAGGACATCCCATCCAACCAGGCGCACTGCCCGTTGCTGACCCAGCTGCTGACCAGGTGCCCCGATGTGTTGTCGGCCACCCTGTCCTTCCTTGCGCCGCACAAGCACATTCCGCGGCATACCGGACCCTTCCGGGGCATCCTGCGTTACCAGCTGAACCTGGAGGCGCCGCTCGGCGTCGATGGCCGCCCCAGCGCCGTACTGTGGCTGGCCGGGGATGAGCATCGCCTGGGCAATGGCGAACACCTGTTATGGGACGACACGTATCCGCACGAGGTGTGGAACCGCAGCGAGCACACGCGGGTGGCGTTGCTGCTGGATGTGCGCCGGACCGACATGCCGCTGGATCTGCGCCTGTTGTCCAGCGCCGTGACCAAGAGCGTGGGCATGGTGGTGCGCTGGCGCGGGTTTTCCTGACCACGCCGGGGGCTGCCATATCCGCCCCGGCTCAGCTCAGCGCGCCATGGCAGCATTGCGGCCGGGCTGTTCGCCCCCATGGAAGGCTACGCCATGCGCACATGGAACAAGACCTGACCTGGGAAGGGGGACGTATGCTCGGCAAAGTGGACGAAATTCGTGAGGTCGACTTCAGCAGGATGGGCACACTGGTCCTCGCCGGCGGCGGCAATCGATGCTGGTGGCAGTCAGGCGCGTTGCGGCATTTGATGGAGCGCGGCATGCGTTTGCCTGCGCAACTGGTCGGCACCAGTGCCGGCGCTGCGGTAGCCGCCTCGTTCCTCGCGCAAGGCGCCGACACGGCACTGCAGACGTGCCTGAGGCTCTATGCCGACAATCCCAGGATTTTCGACTGGTCCGCCCTGCCCAGGCTCAAGCTGAAATTTGCGCACCAGCACGTGTATCCCGCGTGGGTCGATGCGTTCTTGAACGAAGCGACATTCGACACGTTGCGTCAGTCGTCCTCACGCCTGGTCGTGGCCCTTACTCGGCCGGCGCGATTCCTGGGCACAAGGGGATCCGTGGCAGCGGGAACATTGGCCTATCTGGTCGACAAATACCTGTGGAACAGCATTCACCCTCGCCTGCCCAGGGTATTGGGGCTACGCCAGGACTTCATGGTGCTCAACGATTGCTCCGACATCGACACAGCCCAGGCTCTGCTTATCGCAGCCGCGTCCGCGCCACCCATCATGTCCGCGCGCGCGGTCGGGGGCGGGATGGCGATCGATGGCGGTTACACGGATAACGCCCCGATTCCGCTTCAATCGGAAGTGGAGCGATCGAACACACTGGTGATGCTCACCCGTCACTATCCGAAACTGCCGCCGATGTTCAGCTGGCAGGGGCGCAATTATTGGCAGCCCAGTCAACGCATTCCCGTCTCAACCTGGGACTGCACGCCGAAAACGACAGTGCGCGAGGCCTATGATCTGGGGACGCAGGATTCGGTGCATGCCTTGAGTACAGGCTTGCTTCGATAGCTGCGCCGGTTGCGACAGCACGCAGGCGCGACCCTCATCCGTGGTGTTTGTGCGGGCGGGCTGGGATAAACGGCGATACGGGATCGCTGGCCGGAAACGTCTCCTCCAGCGCCTCGTCCTGCAGCGCCTGGCTGTGCGATTCGGCTTCGCTGCGCGCAAGGCGCCTGGCATCGCTATCGGATCGATGGCGACGAAGGTCGCCCGCTTGATCGGTGGGACTTTTCTCTCGGCGTGGCATGGGACTCCTCCGCAGCACAGGCGACGCAAACGCATCGGCAACCCTACTGGCGCCGAACCGCAAGATCAGCGCCACCTGCTCATGCGATGCCCGTGACCAGCGATGCCTCGCCAGCCACGGGCCTCTGACCGGTCAGGCGTGCCGACTGGTTTCGAACAGGAACCACACGCGGCGCTCGGCCTCGTCGATCCAGTTCTCCAGCAGGCTGGCCGTAGCCACGTCCTTGTACTCGTCGCACAGCTCATGGGTGGCGCGCATATAGCCGGCGAGACGCTGGTTGTCCTCGCGCAGCTCGGCCAGCATGTCATCGGGCGTCACGAAGTCCGCATCGTTGTCGGACAGACGGGCAAGGCGCTTGGCATGCCCCAGCGACCTCAAGGTGGTGCCACCCAGCTTGCGCACGCGCTCGGCGATGGGGTCTACGGTGGCGTAGATCTGGTCGGACTGTTCGTCCAGCAGCAGGTGGTAGTCGCGGAAATACGGCCCGGACATATGCCAGTGGAAGTTCTTGGTCTTCAAGTACAGGGCCAGGACGTCGGCCAGCAGTGCATTGAGTTCGCCGGAGATGTCGCGCGTCGCCTTGTCGCCCAGTGCCGAAGGCGTGTTGAGCGCTGCCTTCTGACGGGTCTTGGCGGCCGCGGTGTCGCCCTTGGCCTTGCTAGTCTTGCTCATTGAGATTACTCCGCTGTTGGCTCTAGGGAGGCCCTGATCTATGCGTACGGCGTAGTTCAAGGCATCCCTTAGAGTATGGACCGGTAAATGTCATTTCGATGTCGCTGCCGGCGTGGCGTCGGCGTGGCGCATCAGCGCAGCGAGCGCCAGCAGCGGCGGCACGGCAAAACACCACATGCTGCCGAAGGCATACAGCAGCGCGCCGGCCGCGCAGCCGATGGCGAAAGCCAGCACGGCGAAGCTCATGCGGCTCAGCCGGTCGTTGATGGCGGCCCTCTGATCCTCGGGCACGCCGCAGATGCGGTCGGCCACATCCAGCATGATCTGCGTGGTGGTGCCGGTCATCAGAGTCGATGGCGGCGAGCTGGCCAGGTGCACGCGATGCAAGGCGTTCTGCACAGCCATGGCGCCTACCAGGGTCATGCCGGTCAATGTGGCCGACCAGGTGTCGCCTTGCGGAAAGGGCCCGTAATGAATCGCCAGCACCATGGCCACGATGAACAATGCCAGATTAATCGCCAGCAACGAACGCACCACCGGTTGCCCGACGGCCATCAGGCGATAACGCAACAGCCGCGCCCCGATCACGAACAGGCAGAACACCGGCAACGCAAGCAACTTGGCCACGATGCCGGAAGTGCCATTGACCAGCGCCGCGCCGATGGTGACGAAGTTGCCCGTCACATGCGCGGTGAACAAGCCATGCAGCGCAAGAAAGCCTGCCGTGTCGACATAGCCTGCCATCACGCTGAGGATGGTCGGCAACCAGGATTTTTCAGCCATGCCACTGCGCTCCGGCGGAATCAGGCTCGATCATTGAACGCATCACCACATGAATTTTCCTTCGACGCCGACATAGTCGCCGTCGCGTCCGCCGGCCATGCGTATCGCCCGCCCCACGTCGTAGTGGACAGCTTCCACTGCGCCGGTGAAGTTGGCGTTGAAGACATAGTCGGCGCGCACCTGGCCATACACGCCCGCCCAGCTGCCGCCCCGACCTGCCGTGCCGGGCAAGGGAATATTGGGCTGCACGTAGATCGCATCGGCCGTGGTTTGCCGCCACTGGAAACCCAGTGCCGCCATCAACGTGAAGCGGCTGGCGGGCTTGATGGTCACGCTGGGCTTCACGTGCACCAGGTTGGTGTAACCCGTGAAGCCGGCCAGGGTGAAGTAATAGCCATTGGGAAACAGCGGATTGAAGGTGCCCAGCGTGCCGTCACCGGGATGGCGATCGCCTGAGGCGGCATCGACCTGCAGCCCGAGTCGGGGCGACCAGGGGATCGACCAGGTGTAACCCACGCGTGCGCCGGTGCCCCAGGCATCGATGTCCTTCGCACCCACGTGACCGCGCTGGGCCATGCCCTCCAGGTCCCAGTCGACGCCTGACTGGTTCCCGGCGAAACGCACGTCGTAGACATCGCGCCGCTCCTCGCCCACGGCGTCCAGGTAACGTGCGTTGTCGCGGCTGTACAGCGCGTAGTATGCCGACAACTCGTCCTTGCCCCACAGCAGGCGCTCGACGCGCAAAGTGTTGAAGCGGAAATGGCGGTTGGAGGTATCGTCGAACGGATGCTCGTCCTTGTATTGCACCGGCTGACTCAGAAAACCGATGAAACGCCACTGCCCCGTTTCCCAGTCCGCCCAGATGGCGTCGAACGACTGGCGCACGTTCGGTCCATCGCGCAACGAGACGAAGCGCTGCAGGTCGAACGCGAAATCCTGACGGCCCACGCGCGCCTTGAAGGTGCCATCGGCAAAGGTCCGGACATAGGCGACAAAGGCGAGTCGCAAATCCCAGGGATTGCGATCGGCGCCACCGATCACCTGCTTGTTCACCGTGCGCGCATCCTCAAACTGCACGAAGGCCTGCCAGTAGTTGGCAAAGCGCAGATCGGCGTGCAGCTGGAAGCGCTGCAACAGATAGGTGTTGTTCGGGCTCCCACCGATGCCGAAGCTCGCGGCGTCCGACCATTCCGTCCGCTCACGCAACGTCACGCCGAACGAGAGATAGGTCTTGGGATCGTCCGCACTGAGCGACCAGTACTTCAACGCGTCGCCCCATTGCGTGCGCAACGCGGGATCGGCCAACACGGACCAGTCTTCCTGCCAGCGGTTGCTGCGCAAGGCGGGCCGCTCCGCGGCGCTCTGCACGGGCGTGGCCTGAGTGGAGTCCGCACTCACCTCCTGTGCGCTACTGGTCGATGCGTAGCCCGTGCAGCACAGCGCACCTGCCAGCAAGACGCACACGGGAGCCCCACTGGCCCCCGTGCGCAAGCTTCCTGTTCGAGGCATGGCCTCAATGACCGGCGGCGTGGATCTCGGCCACATAGCCACCCGGGAATGCCACCATTGCCGACTCGCGACCCTCACTGGTGAATGGCTCGACCAGCACCTTCGCGCCATGCGCCTTGGCCTTGCTCAAGGTGTCGGACAGGTTGCCCACTTCGTAACCGGTCATCTCGTGCCCGTAGGGATAAGGCAAATGGCCGTCAGTGACGAATACAGTCATCTTGCCGAAGGTGGATTCGATACGCACGCGACGGAACGTGTCGCCCGTACGACCGATCTCCACGCCAGGCGCCTTGGCCTCATCGGACGCCACCTTGCCGTGCGAGAACGTCACGAAGCTCTTGACGAAGGCATCGACGCGGTCCGGCGACACATACACGCGATTTTCCGGCACCGTCTGAAACGCCGCGTAGTTCGGCGGCGTGGTGTGCCAGTACAACTGCATGTTGACGCCACCGGGCCACTGGATCACCGCGTCGCGGCCGATGGGATCGGGAAAGATCTGCACGATCACGTCGGCGCCGGCTGCCCGTGCGGCTTTGACCGCCACATCGAGATCGGTCACCAGATAGCCGGTGCGTTCGGCGCCGAACGGATGCGGAACCGGCGTGCGGAAACCAAACAACGACACCGTGCCCACCGGCGTCTGCAGCAACTGCGTGCTGGTGCTGCTGGGCGTGGGCGTGACGGTGGCGATGCCTTGCTTGGTGCTCTGGCCGCCAAACGTGGCGAGAAAACTATCGACGAAGGCGTCAACGTCGGCCGGTGCCACATAGACGTGGGTGGTGTCGTACTGCGAACCCACCGCCACCATCGGCGTGGCCGGCGCCTCCTTGGCCACCGCCGGCAGCGATACCGCAGCCACCATGCTGAAACCCAGGGCAAAAGCAAACAATCTTGAAGCGGTGCGCATGGGGAAAGTCCTTGGGAGTTCAGGGATGAGAATGTGCCGCGGCCAGCGTTGCACGTTCGCGCAGGTCGTACCACGCGACGAGCAGGAACCCGCCGACCAATCCGAGGTGCTCAAAAAAAGCGTTCGTCACGCCAAATCGTTCCGCCTCGGGCACGGACCAGAAACGATTGGCGATAAAGGTTGCAGCCAGCGTGAAGACGGCCAGCAACAAGGCGCCCAGCCAACGCCCCTTACCTGAAAGTATGGCCAGCGAGGCACCGAGCTCCAGTACGATCACGGCGACGGTGATCGGCCCGGCGGGCGTCATGCCAAAGTGCGCCGTTTCAGCTACGGCGGCGTCGAAGCCCCAGAGCTTCTGCAAACCGCCCTGCAGGTAGGCCGCGCAAAGCCCCAGCAAGGCCAGCCAGCGTACCCACGGAGCAGCGAGTCGCCCGGCCCAATGGGTGGATGTCAAAAAAGCCCGCATGGCTACACCGCCCAGCACGCGCAACCTAGCGCGCCCCAGAAGGATTTCAGATCAGACACCGGCAAGCGGCTGGACCATGCGTTGGCATGATCGTGCCCATGCACGCCGCAACCGTGGTTGCAGCCGCATGCGGCCTGCGTGATCGCCGGCTGTGCCTGGCGTTGCTGTGCCCATGCGCCATAGCCACCGTAAGTGCGCACCGGCGACCAGTCCGGCATGGCGGCCGGCACCGTCACCTCTTCGAGCGATGCGTAGTCGCCGCTGCCGTAGACCACGCGGCCGCCCACGATGGTAAGCAGCGAGGTGGTATCGGCAATATCATCCTCGGCGCAGGCAAAGAAATCGCGATCCGGCACGATCAGGTCGGCCAGTTGCCCTACTTTGATCTGACCCTTCTTGCCCTCCTCGTTGGAGAACCAGGTGACGTTCTGCGTCCACATGCGCAGCGCCGTGTCGCGATCCAGGCAATTGCTGCGCGGATACAGCGCGAGGCCGCCGACGGTCCTGCCGGTCACCAGCCACGCCAGCGACACCCACGGGTTATAAGACGCCACGCGCGTGGCATCCGTACCCGCCGAAGTGCGCAGCCCTTTCTCCAGCATGCGTTTCACCGGCGGCGTCGCCTGCGCGGCGCCCGGACCGTAGCGCTCGACGAAATACTCGCCCTGGTAAGCCATGCGGTGCTGCACGGCAACGCCACCGCCGAGTGCGGCGATGCGGTCGATGGAGCGTTCCGAAATGGTCTCCGCATGATCGAAGAACCAATTGAGCCCTTGCAGCGGAATATCGCGATTGACCTTTTCGAACACATCCAGCGCGCGACTGATGGTTTCGTCGTAAGTTGCATGCATGCGCCACGGCCAGCGGTTTTCGGCGAGCACGCGAACCACTTCCTCCAGGTCGCCCTCCATCTCGGCTGGCATGTCGGGGCGTGGCTGCCGGAAGTCCTCGAAATCCGCGGCCGAGAACACCAGCATTTCACCGGCGCCGTTGTGGCGAAAGTAGTCGTCGCCCTGTTTGTACTTTGACGTGCTCGTCCAGCGGAGAAAATCGTCCTTTTCCTGTTTGGGCTTTTGGGTGAACAGGTTGTAAGCCAGGCGGATGGTGAGCTGATTTTCCGACGCCAGCTTTTCGATGACAGCGTAATCCTCGGGATAATTCTGGAAGCCACCGCCCGCATCGATGGCGCCCGTCACGCCCAGGCGATTCAATTCGCGCATGAAGTGCCGCGTGGAATTGAGCTGGTAGTCGAACGGCAACTTGGGGCCCTTCGCCAAAGTCGCATAGAGAATGGCCGCGTTCGGCTTGGCCAGCAGCAACCCGGTGGGATTGCCCGCGCCATCGCGTACGATCTGCCCGCCAGGCGGTTCGGGCGTGTCCTTGGTATAGCCGACGGCCCGCAGCGCCGCGCCATTCAAGATGGCACGGTCGTACAAATGCAGCAGGAATACCGGCGTATCCGGCGCTACCGCATTGAGTTCGTCGATGGTCGGCAGCCGCTTCTCCGCGAACTGGTGCTCGGTGAAGCCGCCGACCACGCGCACCCATTGCGGCGCCGGCGTGATCGCCACCTGCTGCTTGAGCATGGCCATCGCATCCGCCAGCGAACGCACGCCGTCCCAGCGCAACTCCAGGTTGTAGTTGAGGCCGCCACGAATGATGTGCAGGTGGTTGTCGATCAGGCCCGGCAGCACGCGCTGTCCTTTGAGATCGATCACGCGCGTGCGCGAGCCGGCCAGCGGCATGATCTCGGCAGCACGCCCCACGGCCACGAAGCGGCCATCGGCGATCGCCACGGCTTCGGCTTCGGGTTGGCCCCGATCGAGCGTGGTGAAACGACCGCCGTGAAGGATCAGGTCAGGCGACTTGTCGACGGCCGTCATGACTGCAGCTCCTTCTTGGCGGGCTTGTTGCCGGCATTGTCCGCGGTTGGCAACTCGCCGCACATATGCGGCTTCACCTGATTGTGCAGCCAGGCGGTTGTCGTCGCCTGGCGATGCATGAAGGTCTTCACCAGCGGCGGCGCCTGCTCACCCAGCAGGATGCCCAACAGACCCACTAGAGCCACCAAGGGCGGCGCTGGCGAACGAACCTGCAGCAAGCCGTAGATGACGCCGACCAGCATGCCGGCAGCAAGCGATATCAGATAGATTTTCATGGCCATGCTCCAGGACAACGACGACGATCAACCTTCGTGTGCACCGAACATGGTCTTGGCATAGATCACGCCCAGGCCATACGAACCGCCGAAATGCTTGGCGATGCCGGTGGTGCTGTCGTACGTCTCGGCACGCGCCCAGTCGCGCTGGAGTTCCAGCAGGTATTGCAGCGAGGTCATCGGCCGCGCGCCTGCCTGGATCATGCGCTCCATCGCACGGTTGTGTGCCTCGGTCGAAACGTCGCCGCAGGCATCGGCAATCACGTAGATTTCGAAACCCTGATCGATCGCCGACAGCGTCGGACCGACGATGCACACGGAGGTCCACAAACCCGCCAGCACCAGGCGCTTCTTGCCGATCTCGTTGACGCGCTTGACCACGGCCGCGTCTTCCCAGGTATTCATGGAAGTGCGGTCCAGCAGAGCCTGGCCCGGGAATGCGTCGGTAATCTCGCTGAACATCGGGCCCGAGAAGCTCTTCTCCGCCACCGTGGTGAGGATGGTCGGCACCTTGAAGCTTGCCGCCGCATGCGAGATCAAGGCGGCGTTGTTGCGCAACACGATGGCGTCGATGGAATGCGTGGCAAAGGACATCTGCGACTGGAAGTCGATCAGGATCAAGGCGTGATCCGTCGGATTGATCAACTGTTTGCCAGGCGTGGGGGTCGCGTTGAGGGACATGGGGGATACTCCAGTGCGGCGGGGCGTGGGATGAGATGACGTTCGACATGGCGCGGGCGAACGGATGACTTCCGCCCTACACCCATTGTTCTCATCGGGCAGTCGATGAATACCCCAATCGCGGCAAAAGTGGGCTACCCAATCAGGTAAGCGCGTACGTCCCGGACCATCGCAGGCACGCACTGTTTCGTGCGTGTCACCACTTCAGTTGTCGAAGAAACCCCGATTGCGCGCCAGGGTGACCGCATGCGTGCGGTCGAGCGCGCCCAGCTTGATCATGATGTTCTTCAGGCGCGCTTTCACGGTGTCTTCGGATACGCACAGGATGTCGGCGATGCGCCGGTTGGTATGCCCCGTGGCCACCAAACGCAGCACGGCGAGCTCACGGTCGCTGAGCATTTCCGCCCAGGCGTGGGAGGCAATATCCCCGGCCACTTCCGCGGCCATCACGCGACGACCCGCCATCACGGTGCGGATGCCGGCCAGGATCTCGTCGCGCGTAGCCGTCTTCAGCAGATAGGCGCTTGCGCCGAAGGTGAGTGCACGCTTCACGCGCGCATCACCGGGATACGAGGTCAACACGATGATGCGCGCATCCGGAAATTCGCCGCCCAAGGTGGAAATGGCCTGGAGCCCATCCACGCCCGGCATCTGCAGATCGATCAGCGCCACGTCCGGATGCAGTTCGCGATAGCGCACGATCGCTTCCGCCCCGTCGGCGGCCTGCCCCACCACTTCCATGTCCTGCGCACTTTCGATGGCCGCGACGATGCCATCACGCATGATCGGGTGATCGTCCGCAATCAGGACCCGGATGCGTGTCGCATCAACTGTCACGATATGGTCCCTCGACACGTGGCTGCTCGCGCCTCCCAGGACGGCTGCGGGAGATCTGTCCGGGCTTGCAGCTTCAACTATAGCCTGCAATGCGCGGTGCCGATCAATGCCCGATCGGGTGATTCTGTGTTCATTGCGCGACACCTATGGCCGCGCCACGTGCGGCGATATGCTGCGCCTGTCGCAGCTGGATTTCGCCGCCTGCGCGCCAGCCACGGAAACCTATGACGATGCTCGGATGGCGGAAACTCGCGCGTCGTGGTGCTGTACTGGCCGGCGTGGTGCTATGGCTGGTGTTCGCCGCCTGCGCGCACGCTGAGGATTCGCCCGGCTTTCGCCGCCGCCTGTGGACCACCGAGGCAACCACGCCTGCCGATATCTGGGCCATGGCCCAAGGCAAGGACGGCTATCTTTGGCTGGGCACAGGCAGCGGGCTCTATCGATTCGACGGCTCTCGCTTCGAGCGTTTCCAGCCCTTGCCCGGTGAACGCTTCCGTTCAAACAACATCACCGCGCTCACCGCCCTGCCCGACGGCTCGATGTGGATCGGCTTCTACTACGGTGGCGCCAGCATGCTGCGCGGCGGCCGCTTGCATCACTATGGCGCCGGCAAGGATTTTCCCGCCGGCATGGTGCTGGCTTTTGCGCAAACCGACGACCGCGCCCTGTGGGCAGCCACCGAAGGCGGACTCGCCCGCTTCGACGGTCGCGCATGGCAAACCGTGGGCGATGCATGGAGCTATCCCGCGCAACGCGCCGACTGGCTCATGGTGTCCCGCGACGGGACCTTGTGGGTGACCACCGGCGAAGCGCTGATGTTCCTGCGACCGGGCGAGCATCGCTTCCAGCGCACCGACCAGGCGGTCTCCAAGTACGCCATCGTGGCGCAGGCGCCCGACGGCACGTTGTGGCTTTCCGATCATCTGCATGGCACGCGCGCCCTGCCCGGCCTCACCGCTACGCGTCCCACCAGCACACCGACCGAAGCTCCTGGCGACACGGATTTCGCCTGGGCCAATCGCCTGCTGTTCGACCGTTACGGCAATCTCTGGGGCACCTGCGTCGACCGCAACGGTATCTATCGCGTGGCATCGCTGGCGCCGCTTGCGAGCGGCCGCTCGCTGCGCGCGCAGGATCTCACTGAACTGATCGGGCGCAGCAGCGGCCTGGTGTCCGAACGCGTCGTCCCCCTGGTCGAAGACATGGAAGGAACGATATGGGCAGGCACCAACCTGGGCCTGGTGAGTTTCCACCGCAACAGCTTCCAGGTGCCCGGACAAATCACGCTGGGCGCTGCGGCCAATTACGCGATGGCCACTGACGCGACCGGCGCCGTATGGGCCGCGAACGGCGGAACGCTCTACCGCTTCGATGCCCACGGCGACCAGGTGGTGCGCACCGACCTGCACGACATCGACGGCATGCAGTTCGATCGTGCAGGCGCATTGTGGATGGTGGGGCGCAATCGGCTCTACCAGTTGCACGGCAAGACCCTGGCCACCATCGAATGGCCCGTATCGCCCGATCTCACGCGGGCAAGCGCGTTTGCGATCGATCGCGACGATCGCCCCTGGCTGGCACTGGCCGAGCACGGCCTGTACCAACTCAAACAGGGACAATGGCAACGCGTGGTGCCCCTGCCCGCGCTGGCCGATGAAACACCCACGGCGCTGGCGAGTGGCGAACATGGCGACGTGTGGATCGGTTATGCAGGCGACCGCCTGGTGCGCATCGACGAGCAAGGCGCGCATCTCTACAGCGCGGGCGACGGACTGCACGTGGGCACCATCACCGCCATCGTGGTCGACGCCGGCGACCTGCTGATCGGCGGAGAGCAAGGGCTGGCGCGCCTGCGCGACGGCCGCCTCGCATCGATGCCGGTGCAGGACAACGACACCTTCAGCGGCATCACGGGCATCGTGCGCACCGCCAATGGCGACCTGTGGCTCAATACCGGCAAGGGCGTCGTGCGGATCGAATCTGACGAAGTCACCGCCGGCTTCGAACGATCGGACCATCAACCGGCCTATCGTCTGTTCGATCTGCGCGACGGCCTGCCTGGCATCGCCAAGCAAGGCGCCATCCTGCCGACCACCGCCGTGGACGGTCGCAATCGTTTCTGGTTTCTCACCAACCAGGGGCCGGCGTGGATCGATCCCTCCAAGCCCTTCAACAATCCATTGCCGCCGCCGGTGGCGATCACCGCGATCATTGCCAACGGCCGGCGCTACGCCGCAGGCCAACGCATCGTCTTGCCCAAGGGCACGACCAATCTGCAGGTGCAATACAGCGCGACAAGCCTGGCCATTCCCGATCGCGTGCGCTTTCGCTATCGGCTCGATGGCGTCGACGCCGCCTGGCAGGACGTCGGCAATCGCCGCGAGGCGTTCTATTCCAACCTGGATCCCGGCAATTACCGATTCCATGTGATTGCCGCCAACGACGACGGCGTGTGGAACCTTCAAGGGGCGGAGATCAGCCTCGGCATTGCGCCGTGGTTCTACCAGTCCTGGTGGTTCTATGTGTCGTGCGCCGTCGTCCTTGGCAGCCTGGTCGCCGTGTTCTTCCTGTGGCGAACCCGGCTGGCGGCCGATCGTGTGCGCCTGCAGTTGATGGAGCGCATGAACGAGCGCGAGCGCATCGCCCGGGAAATCCACGATACCTTGCTGCAAGGCGTGCAGGGCCTGTTGTTGCGCCTGCAGGCGCTGATGTCGCGTCCAGTACCCGATCAAGAGCAGGCCGATGTACTCAACGCCGCCATCGAGCAGGCCCGGCAGATGGTGATCGAAGGGCGCGACAAGATCATCGCCTTGCGCGGCGACGAACCGCAGCACAATGAACCGGTTCAGTCGATCCTCGCGGTGGGTGAGGACCTGGCTTCGCTGTACCCGGGCGTGAGGTTCCGACTCAGCGCCGAAGGCGAGCCGCGCGCCCTGCTGCCCAGCGCGCGCGATGAAATCATCGATATCGTCCGCGAGGCGATCCGCAACGCCTTCGTCCACGCCGAAGCGCGCCAGGTGGAGGTCCACGTGGATCACCAGCCACGCTGGCTGCGTGTGCGCGTGGCGGACGATGGCAGCGGCCTGGATGAAGCCACAGTGCGAGCAGCGGTGGACGCCGGGCACTGGGGCATCGTCGGCATGCGCGAGCGCGCGGAACGACTCGGCGCCAAGTTATCGCTGCGGCAGCGCGACCCGCATGGCACGCAATGGTTGCTGAGCGTCCCGTGCCGCGCGGCTTACCGCGCGACCAGGGACGAGCGCCGCAGCACTGACCGACCCGTCACGCCGTGAGCGCCATTCGCTCCACGGCGTGACCAGCGAGGCCTCTACTTCGACTCTTTTTCCATCAAGGTGTCCACCAGGTTGGCAGGCACTTCCTCGTAGTGGTCGAACTCCATGGTGAAGGTGCCGCGCCCGCGCGTGGCCGAGCGCAGGAAGTTGATGTAGCCAAACATTTCCGCCAGCGGCACAAAGCCCTGCACGAAAGCCTGCGTGCCCTTCTGGCCCTGGTCGCTTACGGTGCCGCGACGACGGTTGATGTCGCCGATGACATCGCCGAGGTAGTCCGCCTCGGTGACCACTTCCAGCCGCATCACCGGCTCCAGCAGCTTGGGCTTGCTCAGCCGCTGTGCCTCGCGGAAGCACTGCCGCGTGGCAATCTCGAACGCCAGCGCCGACGAGTCGACGTCATGGAACTTGCCGTCGATCAGGCGCGCCTTGAAGTCCACCACCTCGTAGCCGGCGATCTGTCCCTCGCGCGACTCCACATTCACGGCGTGCTCCACGGCGGGGATGTATTCGCGCGGCACGCGGCCACCGACGATCTCGTCGGAGAACACCACGCCGCTGCCCGACTCCTGCGGCTCGAAAATCATGGTGACTTCGGCAAACTGGCCCGAACCACCCGACTGCTTCTTGTGCGTATAGGTGTGTTCCACCGTACGACCAAAGGCCTCGCGGAAACTCACCTTGGGCTTGCCCATATTGGCGTCCACGCCCAGCTCGGTGCGCATGCGGTCGATGGTCACCTCCAGGTGCAGCTCGCCCATGCCCTTGAGCACGGTCTGGCCGGTTTCCTTGTCCATCTCCAGGCGTAGCGACGGATCGGCCTTCACCATCTTGTAGAGCGCCGCGGACATCTTGTCGATGTCGTTGCGGGTCTTGGGCTCCACCGACACGCTGATCACCGGATCGGGGAAGCGCATGCGTTCCAGCAGCGCAGGATGCGCAGGATCGGACAAGGAGTCGCCCGTCTCGGTTTCCTTCAACGACACGAATGCGCAGATGTCGCCCGCGCGCACCTCGTCGATTTCCCTGGTCGCGTTGGCCTGCACTTCGACGATGCGGCCGATGCGTTCCTTTTTGCCGCGGGTGACGTTCTGCAAGGTGTCGCCCTTCTTGATCACGCCCGAATACACGCGACAGAACGTAAGCGTGCCGAACTGGTCGTTGATCACCTTGAAGGCGAGCGCGCGCGCCGGCGCTTCATCGATCACGCCCTGCTCGCCGGTGACGTGACCGTCCTCGTCCACCAGCGCAATGCCGCCGTTCTCGCCGGGATACGGCATATAGTCGATCACCGCGTCCAGGAGCTGCTGCACGCCCTTGTTGCGATACGAGGAGCCGCAGAACACCGGCACCAGCTTGCCGGACACGCAGCCCTTGCGGATGCACTGCTTCAACATTTCCGGATCGAACTCGCCCGTTTCGATCAGGCGATCGAACGCAGCGTCGTCCATGGCCAGCGCGTATTCCAGCGTCTCGTGGCGCAGCTTTTCAAGGTTGTCCACCCACGCCTGGTCGGCCGCCGTGCTGAACTTCACGCGGCTCGCCACTTCGTTGAGCGGCACGGTATCCCACGGGCTGTCCTTGTCGTCGCCCTTCCACAGATAGGCGACGCCAGCCACCAGGTCGGCCATGCCGACGAATTCGTCGTGGCTGCCCAGCGGCACCTGGCACAGCAGCACACTGGCGCCAAGGCGCTCGCGGATGCCCTTCACGCAGTGTTCGAAGCTCGCACCGGTGCGATCCATCTTGTTGACGTAGCACAGGCGCGGCACGTTGTACTGGTCGGCCAGGCGCCAGTTGGTTTCGGTCTGCGGTTCCACGCCGGCCACACCGTCGAACACCACCACCGCGCCGTCGAGCACGCGCAGGCTGCGATTCACCTCGATGGTGAAATCGACGTGTCCCGGCGTATCAATCAAGTTGATCTGGTGACCTTTCCACTCGGTGGATACCGCCGCCGACTGGATGGTGATGCCGCGCTTGCGTTCCTGTTCCAGATAATCGGTGGTGGTGGAACCCTTGCCGTCCTTGGTGTCGTGCACGTCGACGATCTGATGCTTCTTGCCGGTGTAGTACAGGATGCGCTCGGTCGTGGTGGTCTTGCCGGCATCGATGTGCGCGATGATGCCGATGTTGCGATACAGCTCAAGCGACTTCTTGCGTGCCATGGGGTCCTGCCTTGATGAAAAGGTGCAATCCGACCAGGCACGCCACCCGTCACGACAGGTGCCCAGCGCTCCGCCCGATATAGGGTCGTTCAGCCAAGCATCAACGTTGCGTGAAAACCCATGTAATCAGCCACTTGCGAAATCACCCGCGCAAGCCTAGGTGAAAACCCGGCCTAAAGCCGCGCCGGAACGCCCGTCCGCCGCGCCGCCAGGACGGCGTCGCACAGGCATGCTCATGACGCCACGGCATGAGCAAATCAGCAAATGTCATTGGACATGTTTGGACGTCTATACCGCTGTTGACTCGCGCAAACAATCGCCGTTAGCCTGCGATTGCTGCATCGCATCACTGTGTTTTTTGACTGGGGAATTACGTCGCATGCCTAAGAATTCCGTCGGCCTGAAGGCCGCGCCTAGCGTCCTCGCCGTTGCACTGCTTTCCATCCTTTCGCAAGCCTCCGCGCAGGACGCCGCCCCACCGCCGTCCACTGAAAGCGCGAAGAAGCTCGGCACTGTCATCGTCACCGGCACGCGCGCCGACAACCGCACCGAGAGCAGCTCGCTCACACCCATCGACGTCGTCTCGGCGCAAACGCTCAAGCAGACCGGCACCACGGAACTGACTACCGCACTGGCGCGCATCATTCCGTCGCTGACCTTCCCGCGCCCCTCGGCCGCCGACACTGCCGACTCGCAACGCCCGGCTCAGCTGCGTGGCCTTTCGCCGGATCAGGTGCTGGTGCTGGTCGATGGCAAGCGCTGGCATCCTGGCGCGATCCTGCTCACCAACGGCGTGCTCGGCCGCGGTTCGCAGGCAGTGGACCTCAACACCATTCCCATTGGCGCGGTGGATCACATCGAAGTGCTGCGCGATGGCGCCTCCGCGCAGTACGGCTCCGATGCCATCGCGGGCGTGATCAACATCGTGTTGAAGAAAGGCGCCCAAGGCGGCGAAGTGGACGTCACCGGTGGCCAGTATTCCGCAGGTGATGGTCGCCAATGGCAGGGTTCGGCCAACTTCGGCATTCCACTCAGCGACAAGGGATGGATACGCTTCACGCTGCAGGACGGCAACCAGGATTACACCAACCGGGCCGAGCCCAACCGCACGCGCCCTTCGGAAGGCACTACCCAGCGCTACGGTGACCCGGCGGTGCAGGATCACAACCTGTTCCTGAACTCGCAGTTCGACCTCACGCCAAACGTGCAGCTTTACGCCTTTGGTCACTACAGCGAGCGCAACACCACCTCGCCTGCGTTCTTCCGCAATCTGGCCAACAGCAACTCGGTGCCGTCGCTCTATCCGAACGGCTATCTGCCGCTGGAACACGCGGACTCCACCGATCGTTCGCTGGTGATCGGCGTACGCGGCAAAACGGATGGCGGCTGGCGTTGGGACGTGAGCGGCAATTACGGCGGCAACCGCGTGTCGTATGCCACCGAGAACAGCGTCAATCGCGCGTTCCTGCATGACTTTGGCTATAGCCCCACCCAGTTCCACGACGGCATCCTCAACTCGTCCCAGCAGTCGTTCGACGTGGACATTGCCAGGGAATTCTCCACCAGCTGGCTGCCCAACCCGGTGACGCTGGCGTTCGGCGCGGAATACCTGCGCCAGACCTATGAGATCGATGCGGGCGACCTGACCTCCTGGTACACCGGCACCTCGGGCGTGTCCGGCGGCGCCCAGGGTTTTGGCGGTTACCAGCCGACGGATGCGGGCTCCTATAGTCGCCACGACGTAGCCGAATACGTGAGCCTGGAATCGAACCTCACGGATCGCTTCGGCGCGTCGCTCGCCTTGCGCCACGAGGATTACAGCGACTTCGGCAACACCACATCAGGCGCGCTGGCCGGCCGTTTTGACTTCACCAATCGCTTCGCCTTGCGCGGTAGCGTGTCCACCGGTTTCCGCGCGCCGTCGTTGGCGCAGCAGCACTATTCGTATACCTCGTCGCTCTATTACGGCGCGGGTAACTCGCTGCAGCTGCCGCCAGGCATCTACAACACCGGCCTGGTACCGGTGAACAGCCCGGTTGGCACGCTGCTGGGCGCCCAACCGCTGGAACCGGAGAAGTCGCACAATTACACCTTCGGCGCGGTGTGGAATCCGCTCGATGCGCTCAACCTGAGCGTGGACATCTACCAGATCAACATCGACAACCGCATCACCCTGTCCAGCAACCTCGCCACCACCTCGCCCGCGGTGCAGGCGTATCTCGCGGCCAACGGCATCACCAACACCAACTACAGCGGCATCGCGTACTTTACCAATGCGGTGGACACCCGCACGCGCGGTGTGGACCTGGTGGCGAGCTATCTCAGCGACTTCGGCGATGCCGGCTCGCTGCAGAGCACGGTGAGCTACAACTACAACAAGAACAAGGTCACCGACATCAAGGCCAATCCGGCGATCCTCAACCAGCTGGGGGTGAACCTCAAGCGCATCGACCGGCGCGACCAGTACGGCCTGCTGGCCGATACCACGCCGCGCAGCAAGCTGATCATCAACGAGGTCTACAACCTCAGCCGCTGGAGCTTCAACGGCACGCTGACGCGCTACGGCAGCTTCGTGTCCTACAACTCCACCACGGCCACGCTGGACCAGACGTTCGGCGCCAAATGGATACTCGACCTGGCCGTGAACTACAGCCTCGACCGCTGGACCTTCACCGTCGGCGGCGACAACGTGCTCAATACCTACCCTGACCGCGTCATCCACGCCAACGACAACAGCGGCACCATGCCGTACTCGGTGTTTTCGCCGTTCGGCTTCAATGGCGCCTATGTCTACGGCAAGGTGGCCTACCGCTGGTGACGCCTGCGCACCGGCCCGATCCACGGGCCGGTGCCTTCACCGCGCACGAACAAAACCTGTGCGATAGCTACCGGATAATCCTCCCCGACGGAGTCGCACCCATGGCCGCCCAACAACACCTCACCCCCGAGTTCATCGCACAGCAACGCAAGCGCCTGGAGGCGCTGCGGCAGCAGGTGCTGGGCGGTGAACTGGACGTCAATGCACGCAAGCGCGCCTTTACCGAGGAGCACGGTGACGAGGCCGAAGAGTTCGAGGATTCCGCGCAGGACCTGGCCCAGGAAGAAGTGCGCCAGGCCACCCACGACGTGGACGAGCAACGCGTGAACAACATCCAGCGCGCCCTGCAGAAGATCGACGACGGCACCTACGGTTACTCCGACATCAGCGGGGATCCCATCCCCAAGGCCCGGCTGGAAGCGGCCCCGGAATCCGTGCTCACGGTGCAGGAAGAACAGGCCCGCGAGCGCCGCTGACCCCTTGAGCCCGCCGCGTTCGCCCCGATCTTCAGGGCGTTCGGGCATTCAATGCCCGTGGGTTCATCGAGGAGAGCACGCAGTGAGCAGTCGTCCCACGTTCGACCTGTCCCCTCCCACCCCGCTTCAGTTCGATGCACTGGCTGCCAAGTTGACGGCGGAAGAGCGCAAGGTGCTGCTGGACCATGGCACCGAGTCGCCCTTCTGCGGCGTGCTGCTGTCCGAAAAGCGCGCGGGCGTCTACGGCTGCCGGCTGTGCGGCCTGCCGCTGTTCCTGGCCGGCAACAAGTTCGACAGCCGCACCGGCTGGCCGAGCTTCACCACGCCGTTCGACGAGACGCATCTGGCCTATGTGCGCGACAGCAGCTACGGCATGGTGCGCACCGAAATCCGCTGCGCCCGCTGCGGCAGTCACCAGGGCCACGTGTTCGACGACGGTCCGCCGCCGACCCACCAGCGCTATTGCATCAACTCGGTGTCGCTGGAGTTCGTCGCCGCCACCGACCCGCTGCCAGACAAGCTGGGACGCGGCGCGCCTGAAGGCGCCGTGTGGAACCTGTTCGCCAGCTGACTCCTTTACCCCCGCCATCAGGACACGTCCATGCCCTTGAAGTCGCGTTACAGCCGACCCGTCTGGCTTGCTTCTGGTGTACGCACGCCCTTCTCCAAAGTGGATGGCGCGCTGGCCTCGCACGATGCCATCGCGCTGTCGGTGCCCGTGGTGCAGCACATGCTGGCCAGCCTGCCCGAGGGCAAGCGTCCGGATTTCGCGGCCTGGGGCGCGGTGGTGCCCAACCTCACCTGGAGCAACATCGCGCGCGAAGTGCTGATGGACGCGGGTGCGCCGGCGACGATCCCGGCGTTCTCCACCATCATGGCGTGCTCCACCAGCATGATCGGCATGATCGAAGCGGCCGGCATGCTCGACGACGACAGCCTGCAGCTGGCCCTGGTCGGCGGCGTGGACAGCCTCAGCCGCATCCAGCTGGGTCTGCCGCAAAGCCTTTCCGACTGGATCCGCCAATTCCAGAAAGCACGCTCGGTGGGCGAGAAGGTTTCGCATGCACTCACGCTGAAGCCGGGCGACGTTCGCCTGTACATCCCGGGCATCGTCAATCGCACCTCGGGCCTGAGCATGGGCGAGCACACCGAGATCACGGCCAAAGACTGGCATATGCGCCGCGAAGATGAAGACGCCTGGGCGCTCGGCAGCCACCAGCGCACCGTAGCGGGCTGGAACAGTGGCTTCTTCGATGACCTGGTGATACCGGTGGGCGACTTCCGTCGCGACAGCATTCCGCGCGCAGATAGCACGCTGGAGAAACTGGCCAAGCTCCCGCCGGCGTTCGACCGCACGACCGGGGAAGGCACGTTGACCGCGGGCAATTCGTCGCCGCTCACGGACGGCGCCGCCGGCTTGTGGGTCTCCAGCGAGAAAGGCCTCGATCGCATTCCCTCGCATGTGCCGCGCGTCAAGCTGGTCGACTGGGAAATCGCCGCGGTCGACTTCCGCGTGGAAGGCCTGCTGATGGCGCCGGCATTCGCCATACCCAAGCTGCTGGCTCGTCACAACCTGCGTTATGACGACGTGGCCCTCTGGGAAATCCACGAAGCCTTTGCCGCGCAGGTGCTGTTCCACATGGCTGCGTTGGAAAGCCGCGAGTTTCTCGCGCGCAAAGCAGGTGTGGACCGCGACTTCGGACCGTTCCCGCGCGAGCGCGTCAATCCCAATGGCGGCAGCCTGGCCATTGGCCATCCCTTCGGCGCCACGGGTGCTCGCATCCTCAGCCAGGCAGTGAAGGAGCTCGCGGCGCAACCTGCGGGCACCCTGGCCATTGTCAGCATCTGCGCCGATGGTGGCCAGGGCACGGTGGCGCTACTCGAAGCAGGCTGACCGATCGGCAACGCTGCTTGCTACGATGCTCCCACTTTTGACAGGGGGAGCACCATGGCATTGCAGCGTTCGCTTTTCACCGTCGCCATTGCCGGCCTGCTATGCGCAGCCAGCGCATCGGCCGCCGATACCAAGCCTGCGAGCGACCAGGACTTCGTCGCTTACGATCAACCGCTGATCGCCTTCACCCATGCCACCGTGATCGACGGCACGGGCGCCAAGGCCGCGCGCGATCAGACGCTGGTGATCGACCATGGCCGTATCGTCGCCATGGGCAAGAGCAGCAAGGTGAAGCTGCCGCAGGATGCCAAGGTGATCGACGCCAAGGGCAAGACGCTGATGCCGGGCTTCGTGATGGTGCACGAGCACATGTTCTATCCGGCCGGCGGCGCCGAATACAATGAGATGAGCTATAGCTTCCCGCGCCTCTATCTCGCCGGTGGCACGACTACCATGCGCACGGCCGGCTCGATGATGCCCTATGCCGACATCAACGTGCGCGACGCCATCGCCAAGGGCACCGTGATCGGTCCCGACATGGACGTGACCGGCCCCTACCTCAACGGCCCGGGCCTGCCCATTCCCGCCGTGCACGTGCTGAGCGGTCCGGACGATGCCGAACGCACCGTCAACTACTGGTCGGCCGAAGGCGTCACCTCGTACAAGGCCTATATGCAGATCACCCGCGATGAACTGAAGCGCGTGATCGATACCGCTCACGAGCACAAGGCCAAGGTGACGGCGCATCTGTGCTCGGTGACGTATCGCGAAGCGGTGGACATGGGCATCGACAACCTGGAGCACGGCTTCTTCGTCGCCAGCGATTTCGTCAAGGACAAGCAGCCCGACCAGTGCCCGAAGAGCCCCGGCGTCAACGACTCGCTGGCCGCCGTCGATCCAAGGTCAGCTGACGTGAAGCTGCTGATGCGCGACATGATCAACCACCATGTGGCGCTCACCTCCACGCTCACCGTATTCGAAACCTTCGTGCCGAACCGGCCCAAGGCGCCGCAGGGTGCGCTCGACCTGATGTTGCCGGAAGTGCGTGCGCAGTACGAAGCCACCTGGAACAAGGTGCAGGGGTCCAAGGCGCGCATGACGCCGGAGACCTACCTCAAGCTCGCCCGCATGGAGAAGCAATACGCCGACGCCGGCGGCCTGCTGCTCGCCGGCACCGATCCCACCGGCTACGGCGGCGTGGTGCCGGGCTATTCGTCCAAGCGCGAAGTGGAACTGCTGGTGGAGGCAGGCTTCGGTGTCGAGCAGGCGGTGAAAGTCGCCACCTCCAACGGCGCGAAATACCTGGGCCGCGACGGCGACGTCGGCACCCTCGCCGTAGGCAAGCGCGCTGATCTGGTGGTGATCGATGGCGACCCGGCCAAGCACGTGGCCGATATCGAGCACATGCCGCTCGTGTTCAAGAATGGCGTGGGCTACGACACGCAGAAGATCTTTGACGCGACGCGCGATAGCGTGGGTCTGCATTGAGTTTGTATCACCGGCGCCCATCCGGGCGCCGGTGGCAAACCGCGGCCCCCACTGCCAGTCATTCCGGCGTAGGCCGGAACGACGACAATGAGAGTGCGCGCAAGGCTTGAACAGCCTTAGAAATAAACCTGCGCCCGCATCTCGAAAATGCGCGGATTCACCTGCAGCCTGCCCCGATCACTGAAGGCCCACACATAGTTAGCCTGGAACTTCAGGTGCTCGCCGATATACCAGTTCGCGCCGGCCGTCCAATCGTGTTCCTTGCCGCCCGTGATGGCGCCATCATTGAGATCCAGCTCGCTATAGCGCACCGCCAACTCCACCGCGCCCCAGGCGTGTGTCGGTCGCACCGCCTGCAGGTCGCGGCCGTTGTAGCGACGGTCGGCCACGTTGCCGTCGCTGTAGAAGCGCGACTCGCCGGTGAGCGTCCAGGTAGTGAACACATAGAAACCGTTCACCTCGACATTGGGCTTGCCATTGCTGCGATCCACCTGCGCCTGCAGATACTCGCCCTGCAGCGACCAAGGCCCCTGGATCCACAGTGCCTCTAAGCCCTGGCGATCGACACTTTTGCCATAGGGCAGATTGCCGGTATCCACCAGACGCACGGGCGAAAGGCCATCTTCCGGCCGCGCGCGCAGCCGGGCTGAAGGCGGCACCGAGCCCTCGTCGGCCCAATCGAGCTTTTCGCGTGACGCGGACAGGCCCAGGTGCAAGACATGGCCGGGCTTGTTGAGCGGTATCCACGCGGCACGTGCAGCCCAGGTGCGCCCCGGATTGTTGCCGTCGAAATCCTTGCGCCAGAAATAGTCGCCGACGTTGAGGATGAAATGCGGCCTCACCCAGGCCCAGTCGAAACCCGCGCGACGTCCTTCCCACACGGCCTGCGTGGGCAAGGCGGTTTCGACAAACGTGGTGGCGGACGAACTGGTCACGCCTTCGAAACCCACCGGCGTTTTCGAATAGCCGAAGCGGAAGTTGCCGATGTCCTCGCCGATCACGCCGCTGCTGCGAAAACGCACGAAGGTATCGACCCACTGCCTGGCCTGGAAGTCGTATTGCACGATGGCGTCGTACACGCCCGGCTTGCGCAGGTAGAAACCCAGATAGCGACGCCGGTTGGTACTGGCGTCTTCGAACTTGCCGGCGTCGTTGGAGAATTGATTGACGTCGTACTGATAAAGCACGGCCAAGCCAAAGTCCGTGCCATCGGATGCGGTCACGTGCGTGGGCCAGTTGCTGTAGAAGTCATAGTTGTCCGCGAGACAACACACCGGCCAGGCGCAGGCGATCGCCATGACGGCGAGTGCGCGACGCAAGGTGACGGCGGTCTTTGCGGACAGGGCTGGATTCATGGTCTCGCCTCCCAACGAGTAAAAACATGCTGTCCAATCGGCGCCAGAGCAGGAAATGACTTTTGTGCATATGCACATGGCCTTCATCTCGCCAGCAGCCCTGTGGCCTGAAGCAATTTACCGGCCCATTGGCCGCGCTTCCTGACATCGCTGCTTGACGGGACTCGGACGCAGTCACGAAAGCTCGACGCCTGCCGACGCAACCTGATGCTGTAGCGGATCACAAGGCGCGAGGGCCGTGTACCCGACGCTTATCGTCCACAACGCAAAGATCCACACCGGCGTCGCCCAGCGGCCCGAGGTGCAGGCATTGGCCGTCAACGGGCGGCGCATCGCCGCCGTCGGCACCAACGGCCAGATACGCTCGCTCGCCGGCCCTGCCACCATGGTGATCAATGCAGGCGGGCGGCGCATCATTCCCGGCCTTATCGATGCGAACCAGCACCTGATCGCCACCGGCCTGGACTACAACCAGCAACTGCGCTGGGACGGCGTGCCCAGCGTGGACGCAGCACTGGGCATGCTGGCCGACCAGGTGGCGCGCACGCCGCCTGCGCAATGGGTACGCGTCGTGGGCGGCTTCGGTGAACACCAGTTCGCCGAGCATCGGCTGCCGACGCTTGAGGAATTGAACCGCATCGCCTCCTCCACGCCGGTCTATGTGCAGCACCTGCAGGATCGCGCCCTGCTCAACGCAGCGGCCATCGCTGCCTGCGGCTATGACGGGCAGACGCCGGATCCACCGGGCGGCCATATCGAATGGGACGACCAAGGCGTGCCCACCGGCCTGCTGCTCGCCACGCCGACGCCGGAAATCTTTCGCGACGCGCTCGCTCACGCACCTGTGCTGCCGCACGAATACCAGATCAACAGCCTGCGCCAGAGCATGCGCGAACTCAATCGATTGGGCATCACCAGCGTCATCGATGCCGGCGCCGCGCATTTGCGTTACCCGGACGATTACAAGGCCGTGGAAGAACTCGCCCAGCATCATCTGCTCACCGTGCGCGTGTCCTATCACTTGTCCGCGCAGACTCCGGGCGGCGAAACCGGCGACTTCCTGCACTGGTGCACCATCAACCACTACGGCGATGGCGACGAACTGTTCCGCTTCAACGGCGCAGGCGAAGTGCTGGTGCATGACGCCATGGATCACGACGACTTCCGTCAACCGCCGCCGGTCCTCACCGCCCAGACGGGCACCGAGCTCAAAGACATCGTCAGCCGGCTGGTGGCGCGCAGCTGGCCCTGGCGCATGCATGCCGTCTACGAGGAGACCATCGAGATGGCCCTGGAGGCTTTCGAACGGGTCGAAGCGGAAATGACACTGCGCGCCCTGCCCTGGTTTTTCGATGGCGCCGAGACGATCAGCGCGAGAAACATCGAGCGCGTCGCCCGGCTTGGCGGCGGTATCAACCTGCAGCCGCGCATGGCCTATCAGGGCGAGTACTTTCTCGAACGCCACGGTCCGGATGTCGCGGCACACACGCCGCCGATCCGTCGCATGCTCGATGCCGGCCTGCATGTCGGCGTCGGTTCGGGCGGCAGCACGGCGGCAAGCATGGATCCGTGGACCACGCTCTACTGGCTTACCACCGGCCGCACGCTGGGTGGCAGCACCCTCTATCCGCCCGAACAACGCCTGGACCGCACCCAGGCGCTCGCCCTGCATACGCGAGCCAACACCTGGTTTTCCGGCGAAGCAGGCAGCAAGGGCCAGCTCGATATCGGCCAGTACGCCGACTTCGCCGTGCTCTCGCAGGATTACTTCAGCGTGGCCGACGAAGACATCCGCCAGATTGAGGCCGAGCTCACCGTGATGGATGGCCGCGTGGTCTACGCGCAAGGAGACTTTCGCGCGTTCGATCTGGCCCAGCCGATGCCGTTGCCGGAATGGTCGCCGGTCAATCACGGCGGCGGATGCTGGCGGCAACGTCACCACGCGGAACAAGGCCATCCCATCGCCTCGAGTTCGCGCGATGGCGGCCGCGCCCAAGGATGAAGGCGCAGCCGCCGCACGGCCTGTATCCAGCTCAGAAGCGCAGGCGGGCGAACAACGAAGGCCCCTGCAACTTCATATCCAGATTCGCCTGGTAGGACGGATGGTTCTGGTCGAGGCGAATGCGCGTATAGCTGTATTCGGCACCCACGCCGAGGTTCTCGATCGGAAACCACTCCAGGCCGAGGGCCGCGTTATAGATATGGCCCGCGAGGTTGCCGCCGTTCTTCTTTACGCCATAGGCATCGGCGTAAATGCGGAAGTTGTGCGAGAACGCGTGCCGCCAACCCAGCTGCAACACCGGCGCCCAGGCCGTCTCGTGGGTGCTGGCCACGGCGCTGCCGCCGAAGCCGTCGATATCGGCCTGTCCCTCCACCCGGGCCTTCACGCCGTAATACGCCGCGCCGATACCAAGGCCGAACACATCGCTGCCCGTGCCAAACCACCAGCGATAGGCTGCGCTGCCGAAGTTGAAGTTGAGTTTGCCGTCCACGCTGGCGGAGGCGGGAAACGTCGTGCCGTCATAGCTGATGTCACGACTGATCGAGCGGCCGTGCGTGCGAYTGATGCCGAAGAAATCGAACGAGAATCCCTGATGATCGCCGATCAGGAAATCCAGCCGCGCGCGCGGAACCGCTTTATGCTCCTGGAAGCCCAGATCGTCCTCCAGACTGAAGTGACCGTTGTAGCCGTTGATGATGCCGCTGCGACCGGTCGCGCCAATCTGCGTCTGCGTATCGGAGTAGAACGCACCCAGCCAGATGCTGACACGGTCGAGTGCTGCGGATGGGTCGGCAAAAGCGGGGACGCTGCCGAATGCGGTAAGGGTTACAAGTGCAAGACGAGTGCAAAGCCGCGTTTTGTTTTTCTGTTGTTTCATCGATGGTCTCCCTGGGCGGTGCACGCACCCTAAGGAGACAAATGTCGACTGCTGGTCCCCGCAATGTGACCGTTACGCAAAGACGCATATCAACAGTCAGCGTTGTTGCCATCTTGTACGCGACGTCTCGACGAGACTCGCACGAGTTCTGCATAGCGCCTTGGCACGATGCGCACGCCTGGTACACATAAGTCGAGGAAACGCCAACAAAGGTCACTCTTGGGATGTTCGACCATATCGAACATGTTCATCGGAAACATGGCACGGCAAGGCCAACGGGAAGTCGCATCATTTCCCCATCGACCACACATCCATCCACGGAGCACGCCATGAACCGTTTCACCGACAAAACCATCCTCGTCACCGGCGGCAACAGCGGCATCGGCCTTGCCACCGCCCAGGCCTTCGCGGCGGAAGGTGCCCGCGTAGTCATCACCGGCCGCGATGAAGCCGCACTCGAACAGGCCCGCGCCAGCATCGGCGCCCAGGCCATTGCCATCCGCAACGACGCCAGCAGCGTGACGGGCGCCAGGGAGCTGGCCAGCGCGCTGAGCGCCAAAGGCCTGCGCCTGGACGGCATCTTCCTCAATGCCGGCATCGCCAAGCTGGCACCGTTTGAAACCGTGGACGAAGCGCTGTGGGACCAGACCTTCAACGTCAACGTGAAGGGCCCCTATTTCCAGATCCAGTCGCTGCTGCCGCTGCTCAACAAGGGTGCGTCCATCGTCATCAACGGCTCGATCAACGCCCATATCGGCATGCCGACCTCGTCGGTTTACGCCGCCAGCAAGGCCGCGGTGATTTCGCTGGCCAAGACCTTGTCGGCGGAACTATTGCCGCTGGGTGCGCGCGTCAACGTGGTGAGCCCGGGACCGGTGGAAACGCCGCTCTACGGCAAGCTCGGCATGGACAAGGCCACGCTGGAAGCCACCGCCGCGCAGATCCAGTCGCAGGTACCGCTGGGTCGCTTTGGCACTCCCGCTGAAATCGCCTCGACCGTCTTGCACCTGGTCGCACCGGAATCGGCCTTCATCGTCGGCACCGAGATCATCACCGACGGCGGTATGAGTCAGCTGTAAGCCATCTGCCCGGCCGCACCCGCGGCCGGGTCTACCAGGGAGTTCACGATGAAGACCTTGCATTGGATGCGCCGCCTTGCGGTGGCGTTGCTGGCCTCGCTCGCCCTTCAGGCAGCGGCTAGCGCCAAGACACCAACCATCGAACAACACACGGCCAACGCCAACGGCGTGCAACTGCATTACCTACAGGCCGGCCAAGGCTCGGACACGCCCGTGATCCTGCTGCACGGCTACGCCGAAACCAGCCATATGTGGCTGCCGCTGATTGCCAAGCTCGACGACCGCCGCACGGTGATCGCACCCGACCTTCGCGGCGCCGGCGATTCATCGATGCCCGCCTCGGGCTACGACAAGAAGACCATGGCGCAGGACATCCATGCCCTGGTGCAGCAACTGGGCTATCACAAGGTGAAAATCGTCGGCCATGACATCGGCCTGATGGTGGCCTATGCCTATGCCGCGCAATACCCGGACGAGGTGGACAGCATCGTGTTGATGGATGCGTTTCTCCCCGGCGTGGGCGACTGGCAGAAAGTGTGGCTGCTGCGCGACAAGTGGCATTTCAACTTCTACGGCGAAACGCCGCTGAAACTGGTCGACGGGCGCGAACGCATCTACTTCGAGCATTTCTGGAACGACTTTGCCGCCGATCCCAAACACTCGATGTCCGAAGCCGATCGCCAGTACTACACCCAGCAGTACGCCCGGCCGGGTCGCATGAAGGCTGGCTTCGAATACTTCCACGCCTTCCCGCAGGACGCCGAGGATTTCGCGGGCTTCGCCAGGCAGCCGCTGACCATGCCGATGCTGGTGCTCGCCGGTGAAAAAGCTTCGGGCGATTTCCTCATCGCCCAGGCCAGGCTGGTCGACACCCATGTGCAGGGCGTGATCATCAAGGGTTCGGGCCACTGGCTGATGGAAGAAGCCCCCGCGCAGACCATCTCCGCGCTGGTCGGCTTCCTCAACAACGACAGCAACGCCCAGGCCCAGCGCTGAGCTTTCCATGGTGACGACGCGGCCGGCCCTTGCCGGCCGCGTTCCGTTATCTGCGTCTCAGCCCTGCCAGGACGCCAGCGCCACCAGCCACCGTGTTTTCTGGAAAAATCACCCCCATATCGCTGGCACGGCCAGTACGGCAGACGGGTGAACACGTGATAGAGCTGGTGGGTTTCGACGGTGACGACACGCTGTGGCACAGCGAGGGTTATTACCAGTCGGCGCATGGTGAGTTCGAGCGCATCGTGGGCGAGTACATCGATCTGGTCGATGTACGCGTGCACGAGCGACTGCTCGCCACCGAGCGCCGCAACATCAAATTGTTCGGCTACGGCGCCAAGGGCATGACCTTGTCGATGCTGGAATCGGCCATCGACATCACCGGCCAACGCATCAGCGCTGCCGATCTGCACCGCATCATCGAACTGGGCAAGCAGGTCCTTGCGCATCCGGTGGATCTGCTGCCGGGCATCCGTGCCGCAGTGGAAGCCGTGGCCCAGCATCACCGTGTGGTGCTGATCACCAAGGGCGACCTGTTTCATCAGGAACAGAAGGTCGCCAGCAGCGGGCTGGCCGATCTGTTCCATCGCATCGAGATCGTTTCGGAGAAGGACGAGCGCGCCTATCGCAACGTACTGGAGGAATTCCAGCTCTCGCCGACACGATTCGCCATGGTCGGCAATTCGCTGCGCTCGGACATCGCACCCGTGGTCGAGCTCGGTGGCTGGGGCGTGTACATGCCCTACCACGTGACCTGGGCGCACGAGACCGATACGGATTTCGTCGACCACACTTCGCGCGTGGTGCAGGTGGCTGATCCCACCGGCATCGCCAGCGCCCTGGAGGAGTTGCAGCAACGTGCCGTCGCCTGATCTCGATCTCGACCTGTCCATCGATGCCGGCGCCGCCAGCATCGAGCGAGACCGCGCGCGCCTGCGCGAGTTCGTGCACGCGCATCCACGCCTGTTCGTGCTCACCGGTGCCGGCTGCAGCACGGATTCGGGCATACCCGATTACCGCGACACCGACGGCGGCTGGAAACGGCCGCAGCCGGTGACCTATCAAGCCTTCATGGGCGAAACCGCCACGCGCCAGCGTTACTGGGCACGCAGCCTGGTGGGTTGGCGCCGCTTTGGCCGGGCGCAACCCAATGCCACCCACCGCGCACTGGCGCGACTGGAACAGCAGGGACGCGTGACCACCCTGCTCACCCAGAACGTGGACGGCTTGCACCAGGCCGCAGGCCATCAAAGCGTCATCGACCTGCATGGGCGACTGGATGAAGTGCGCTGCATGAGCTGCGACCTGCGGCTGCCCCGCGACACGTTTCAGCAGTCGCTGGTGGAACACAATCCCGCCTGGGCCTTGCTCGATGCCGGCGATGCCCCGGACGGCGACGCCGATCTGGACGGCCGCGATTTCACGCAGTTCGTCGTGCCTCCCTGCCCGGCCTGCGGCGGCATCCTGAAGCCGGACGTGGTGTTCTTCGGTGAAAACGTGCCACGCCATCGCGTTGACGCCGCCGTCACATCGCTGAACGACGCGGACGCCATGCTGGTGGTGGGATCGTCCCTGATGGTGTTTTCCGGCTACCGCTTCGCGGCCGCGGCCGCGCGGGAGGGCAAACCCATTGCCGCCGTGAACCTGGGCAAGACCCGGGCCGACCCACTGCTCAGCCTCAAGATCGAACAATCATGCGCCGAGGCCTTGGCTTTTGTGTCATAGGGACGCGGCCCGATGCCGCTCGCGCATTGTGACCATTTGATGCAGAGTAGACATCCCGGTCGTCTGGAATCACTGCATGAATGCCAGGCTGCAACATCGCGCCGCGTCGCCGCGGTCTTCCTCGTCCCACGCCAAGAGTGGGCCGGGCAAGCCATCCGAGTTCGAGCGGATCTGCGAGGCGCTGGACGGCTATTTCGACAAGGCATTCGAGGCGCGCAAGCGTCTGCTTGAACAACCCTACGAGCCCAAGCTGTTGCATGCATGGCGCGTCAACCTGCGCCGCGTGACGGCCACGCTGAAAGACCTCGCCTCGCTTTCCGACGACGACTTGCGCGATGTGCTCGCCTACCTGCGCTCCTGCCGCGAATCCACCGGGCAATCGCGCGACCTCGACATCCTGGCGCAGGAAACCCTGCCCGCCTTTCTGGACAAGGAAAACGTCAAGCTTCCCGGCGTCGATGCCGCCACCAGGGCGCTTTCCGAGCGCCAGCAACAGGCGCACAAGCAGGCCGTGGTCGAACTCAAGAAGCACAATCTCGCAGCGTCGCTGCAGTCATGGCGCCACTGGGTGCAAACCGTCGAACCGCCGACCGACAACCAGGTGCGCAAGCTGGCCGCCGCGGCCCTCCAGCAACGCTGGAATACGCTGAAGAAACGCGCCAGCAAACTCGATGGCGGCCAGAAGCGCCTGCATCGTTTGCGCAGCGCCACCAAAAAGATGCGCTACAGCATCGAGCTCTATCAGCACGCCTTCTCCAAGCAGGCGACCTCGGCCTGGCTCAAGCAGCTGACCGAGCTGCAAAGCGGCCTTGGCCTGGCACACGACCGCATGACGGGACGCACGCTGATCCGCGACTTTCTCGTGGCGGAAGACACCCAGACCGTGCTCAAGCCGTTCCGCCAGTGGGGCAAGCGCACCGCTTACCACGCCTCGGAAGAGGCCATGCACTCATTGGCGAAGCTGGAAAAATTGAACTCTTTCTGGCGCAAGGCCGCGCACTGACGCTTAGCGCCGGGCGCGGAAAAACTCGCGCAACATAGTCGACGAATCATCCGCCAACAGGCCGCCCTCCACCGCAATGCGGTGATTGTGGCGATCGGAGATCAGCGTATCGAACACGCTGCCGGCGGCGCCGGTCTTCGGATCGGTCGCCCCATACACCACGCGCCCGATGCGCGCATGCACCAGCGCCATCGAACACATCGCGCACGGCTCCAGCGTCACGTACAAGGTGGCGCCGGGCATGCGGTAGTTGGACAGTTTTTCGCCCGCGGCGCGCAAAGCCATGATTTCCGCATGGGCGCTGGGATCGTTCAGCGTGATATTGCGGTTCCAGCCCAGCCCGATGATCTCATCGCCCTGCACCAGCACCGCGCCCACTGGCACTTCGTTCTCCGCATCACGCGCGTGCGCAGCGAGCTGCAGCGCGCGGCGCATGTAGCGTTCGTCTTCGTCGGAAAACGCCGGGGCTGGCGAGGGTGTCTGATCGGTCATCAAAAAGGCTATGAAGGCGTGCGAAACCACCATTCTACTGCCTAGATCGCCGAGGTGATCCCGATGACGAAATCGAGAAATGCACGCACCTTGGCCGATGGGTGCTGGCGCGAGGGATACAGCGCGTACAGCGGGAAGCGCTCATCGGGCCAGTCCGGGAACAGATCCACCAACTGGCCACGGGTCACCAGCGGCCCGGCCGCCACCGCCATCACCTGAGCAATGCCATAGCCGGCCACGCAGGCGCTGTGCATGCTGCCGCCATCGTTGACCACCAGCCGCCCCGAGGTTTTCACCGATAGGCGCTTGCGCTTGCGATGAAACTCCCACGGAAAGGTGTGCCCCGTCGCCGGATCGCGAAATTCGATGCAGATATGCCGGTCGCCCTCCAGCTCCTGCGGATGCGCAGGCCGCCCATAGCGGCGCAAATAAGCCGGCGAAGCCACGGTGAGGATGCGCGTCTCCAGCAGCTTGCGCGCCACCAGGCTGGAATCGGGCGGCTCGCCGAAACGCACGGCCAGGTCGAAGCCGTCGGCGACGATGTCGCCCAGCTGGTCGCGCGTGGCCAGCTCCACCTCGAGCTGCGGATGAGCCTCCATGAACTCGCCCACGCGCGGCGCCAGTACCAGCCGCGAAAACAGTGGATCCATATGCACGCGCAGTCGCCCGCGCACCATCGTGGCGCCTTCGGCCGCGCTCGCGGCGGCCTCTTCCAGCCCGGCCAGCAAGGGCATCACCTGGGCGTGGAAACGACGTCCTTCATCAGTGAGACGCACGGATCGTGTCGTGCGATCGAACAGCCGTATGCCCAGCCGTGCTTCGAGCCGCGCGATGGCACGGCTGACGCCGGGCGGCGACATGTCCAGCGCCTCGCCAGCGGCGGCAAAGCTGCCGCCATCGACCACGGCGGTGAACACGCTCATGCCGTTCAAGATGCGCTCGTCGAAGGCCATGCATTCATGCCCTTTTGTCACTTATCCATTGTCATTGATGTTATCGCGAAACCAGTGGCAGACGCGGAAAATCCTCATCCGAACGCGGCACGCGCCGCCCCTTGAGGATCCGAACATGTATGCAGTCATGGGTATCACCGGCCAGGTTGGCGGCCAGGTAGCAAATGAACTGCTGGCCGCCGGCCAGCGCGTACGGGCGATCGTTCGCGACGAGGCCAAGGCAGCGCCCTGGATCGGGCGCGGTTGCGATACGGCGATCGCCACGGCCAACGATGCCGACGCGCTGGCAGCCGCGTTCGCCGGCACGCGCGGCATATTCCTGATGATCCCGCCCGACTACGACCCCGCCCCTGGTTTTCCCGCTGTCCAAGAGATCATTGCCGCCGTACAGCAGGCCGTCCTAAAAGCCCGCCCCGGCAAGCTGGTATATCTCTCCACCGTCGGCGCCCACGTGGACACGTTCTCGCTGTTGAACAACGGCCGGATGGTCGAGTCCGCGCTTCGCGAACTGCCCCTGCCCACCGCCTTTGTGCGCCCCGGCTGGTTTATGGAGAACGCCGCATGGGACGTCAGCGCCGCTCGCGCCGGCCTGATTCCCAGCTATCTGCAGCCCCTGGACCACGCCATCCCGATGGTCGCCACCGCGGATATCGCGCGTACCGTGGCAAGCACTCTGCAGGACACCTGGCAAGGCACACGCGTGATCGAACTCGAAGGACCGCGGCGTTACTCCGCACTGGACATCGCCAGCGGCTTTGCTGCCGCGCTGGGCCAGCCTGTGCGCACCGAACCGGTGCCTCGCGACTCCTGGGAACACCTGTTCCGCACCCAAGGTATGCAACACCCTGAGGGCCGCATGCGTATGCTTGACGGCTTCAACCAGGGCTGGATCGACTTCGAACACGGCCAGGCCGGCTCGCACAAAGCATCGACAACGTTGGAACATGTCCTGCGCAATCTGGTCGAACGATCACCCTGACTCACGGCTCAGCAGGCAACCCTCATGACTTCGAACACGCAGCAAACCGCTCTCATCATCGGCGCCTCCCGTGGCCTGGGACTCGCCTTGGCGGCTGAATACCTCAAGCGCGGCTGGCAGGTCATCGCCACCGTGCGCGGCCCAAACCACACGCCGCTGCATGACCTCCAGGCATCGTCCGGCCAGCGGCTGGAGATCGAACACCTGGACATCGATGCACCCGAGCAGATCGCCGCGCTGCGTGCCCACCTGAAAGGCCGGGCGCTGGACGTATTGTTCGTCAACGCCGGCGTCGCCATCGAGGCAGACAAGCCCATCGGCGAAGTCAGCACCGAGGGCTTCACCCGCATGATGGTGACCAACGCGCTCAGCCCCATGCGCGTCGTCGAAACGCTCGATGCCCTGGTGGCGCCCGACGGCGCCATCGTCGTCATGTCGTCCGGCCTCGGCAGCGTGGCCAACAATATCGATGGCGGCTGGGAGTCTTATCGCGCCAGCAAGGCTGCGCTCAACACGCTCATGCGCAGCTACGCCTCCCGCCAGCCCGACCCCGGCCGCAGCTTGCTGCTTATCGCACCAGGCTGGGTGCGCACCGACATGGGCGGCCCCGACGCGGCGCTCGACGTCAGCGAAAGCATTCCGCTGGTGGTGGACGTGGTGACCCAGCAGACCGGCCGCAGTGGCCTGCAATTTCTCAACCGGCTGGGGGAGACCATGCCCTGGTGAGGGCACTACCTGGCCAGGTGAAACGGTGCCGTGGTGAACGGCACCGTCGTCGGCTAGAACGTCACCCGTAATCCCACTCGCATGGCGCCCTGCTGGCCATTCGACGAAGGGATGAAATACGGCAGGGCCGCCACCGCCATCTGGCCCGTCGAATCACGCCCCGTGGCCTGCTGGCGGTACAGCAAGGCATACAGCAACACTTGCTTGGATAGGCTGTACCAGGCGCCGGCATTCCACTGCTGGTAGGTCGCAGTCTGGGCCTTCGTGTAGTCGTATGAAGCGCCAAGCATCCACGCCGGGTTCAAGCGGTAAGTGGCCAGCAGTTCGTAGTTGTTGAAGGTCGCCGTGCCCGAAAACGGCGTCGATGAGGTGCGCACGACGTCCTCGAATCGGGTCGAGGTATAGGTGAAACCAGCCAGTACCGGCCCCCACAGATAATTCACGCCCGCACCGAACTCCACCCGCGTCTGCGCCGACACATAGCCGCTGAAGATGGGACTGGCGATCGGATTGCTGAAACTCGCGCCCGCCACAGGAACCGATCCCGCGTCGTAAAGCGTCGTCGCGGGCTTGCCGATGCGCGAATAGAAGGCACTGGAAGTGAGCGCCTCGTTCGCATAGCTCACGCTGGCCGAACGCTTGCTGCCCACGGAAGGCTCGCTCCCGCCGCCGGCGGGACCAAACAAGGCCGCGAACTTGAATCCGTCAAACACCGGCGAGTTGTATTTGATGACGCCGGTGAGTGAGTAGCTGCCCCACATATTGTCTTCGTCCGACGCATGCGTGGCCGCCACGCCGCCGAAACGTCCCGCACCCGACAAGCCGATCAGCGAATCAAGCGCGAGATCGTATTGGCGGCCCACCGTGATCGTGCCGTAGGGAGACTCCAGCCCCGCAAAAGCCTGGCGACCAAACAGACGACCGCCATTGGCAAGCTTGCCCGTGTTGATGTCGAAGCCACCTTCCACACGACCGATCACGCGATAGCCGTTATCCAGCTTGTAGTCGGCCAGCAGTCCAAACTTGCTGCTGCCCAGGGAGCCGTTGGTCAGCTTCAGCTGGCTATGCCCCGACTGGTTGGTGGTGTAAGTGAGGCCGTCGTCCAGGACGCCATAGAAGGCGACATTCTCGGCGTGGCACGTCAGCGCCGTCGTCAACGCGAGCCCGGCAAAAATCCTTTTCATGAGCAATCCACCCCTGTGCATTGAACAGACGATTGAGTGATGGCGCGCGACCTTCCCCGTGTCGCTTGAAAGCGCGCGCTGCTTTAACCGGCGAGCAGCGCCGGCACTGCCGTGTGGGCAATGATTCGAACGACATCGATATCGATATGGACGTAGCGCTCCGGCGCATCGAGCATGTTCAAACTGCCGAGCACCCTGCCTTGCCAGCGCAGCGGCATGTTCACCACGCTGCCCAGGCCCAGAAAGGCCAGGCGTTCGTGGTGAGCGAACACGCAAGCGAGTTCTTCTTCGCAATGACCCACGAACGGCAAGCCCCAATGCAAGACCTGATCGGCCCAGGCCGGTGATGCCACCGGATCGGTCGCCCCTTCGGGATAGGTGGCCGGATCGCTGGAATAAAGGCGGGTGGCGACCGTGCAGGCTTCGTCATAGACCAGCACCGTCAGCAAGCGGTGCCCAACCAGGCGTTGCAACGCTGCGTCAACGGCCCGGAACACATCGCGCGAGCGCCGGGCGTGGAAACAGGCGCGTTCGATCACGCCCAGTTCGTCGGACAGGCAATCGCTCATCGACTGCCCTCCTCGGCGGCGATCGCTTCCAGCGAGCGGCCTTTGGTTTGCGGACCAAGCACGATCACCGCGCAGACACCCGCCGCCAGCACCACCGTGGTCATGGCGAACACGCCGCCAAAGCCCAGCACCGGATACAGCAGCCCGACCAGCAAGGGCGCACTGATCGCGCCGATGCGCCCCACCGCCGACGAACTGCCGGCACCGATCGCACGGATCGCGGTGGGAAAGATTTCTGCCGTGTAAGCGTAGACGCCGGCATAGGCGCCATTCATCGCAAACGAGAGGCACGCGCCGGCCAACAGGATCGCCTGATGATCGTGGGCGAAAGCCATCGCCAGGGCAAAGGCGGTACCCAGCGTCATATACAGGACGATGGTGCCCTTGCGCCCGATTTTTTCATTCAGCAGTGCGGCTGAGAAATAGCCAGGAATCTGCGCCAGATAGATGATGAACGAGTAGCCGAAGCTCTGCGTGATGCCCATGCCCTTCTGCATCAGCAGGCCGGGAATCCAGGTGAAAAACAGGTAGTAACTGAAGGTGAGCGAGAGCCACATCAGCCACGCCATCGCCGTGATACGCGCCTGCCTGCCGTGCCACAGGCCTTGCAGCAAGACCTTCAATGACGGTAGTCCCAGGTCCTTCCCGCGCGGCGCCAGCGCCGCCTCACCTGCCGTGTCGCGTAAAGGCGTGCGCTGATCGAAGGTCGACTCGATCTTGGCGATGATCGCCCTGGCCTCTGCATGTCGTCCGCGACTTTCGAGCCAGCGTGGCGATTCATCGAGCGATCGCCGCCACCACAGCAACATGCCCACTGGCAACGCGGTGATGATGAGCACGACCCGCCAACCCTCCGCGGATGAGCGGACGACGAAGTAGCCGAGCGCCGCCGCGGCAACAAAACCGAACGAGAAGAATCCGGTGAGCGCACCGACGAAGGTGCCGCGATAGCGCTTGGCTACAAACTCCGCCAGATACGGCGCAATGATCGCGCTCTCGGCACCCGTGCCGATGCCGGCGACGATGCGCAAGACCAGGAACATCGACCACGACGTCGACCACGCCGAGGCCAGCGAAGCCGCCGCATAGATGGCCAGCGCATACATCATCACGCGACGCCGGCCGAACACGTCGCCGAGCAAACCCGCGCCAAGCGCACCGAAGAAGAAACCGATGTACGCCACGCTGCCCAGCACGCCGGTCTGCGCGCTGCTCAAGCTCCATAGCGAGCGCAGCACCGGCAGGATGAAGGCCAGTACGGCGGTGTCCATCGCATCGAATGCGTAGCCCAGGCCGCCGATCAGGAACAGGCGGCGGTGGTAGCGGGCGTACGGCCAGCTTTCCGTTCTTGACGAAACGAATGACAAAGTAACCCCCATGCATCGGCAAGCGACGCTGTTTGACGAGAACGACGATTGGACGGGACCGGTGGCCATCCCCATGGCCACGCAGCGTTGCTGCGCCCGACGTTTGTTTTTCAGGCTGGCGCGCGCGTGAGTCGGTCGACCACCGGTTTGCCTGCCTTGAGCACCATCAGCAGATTGCGTTCGTGTTGAAAGGCGCGCAGATCGCGCAGAGGGTCACCGTCCATGACCAGCAGATCGGCGCACGCCCCCATGGCGATGACGCCCAGCCGCCCCGACTGTCCTATCAGCTCTGCGTTGACGTGGGTCGCACTGCGCAGGACTTGCGCCGGCGACATCACTTGTTGGCGCAGCACGAGTTCGTCGCACTGCAGGTCGTGCATGTCGCCCAGCAGATCCGAGCCCAGGGCGATCTTCACCCCGGCCGCCTGCGCGATGCGGATGGCGTCGACGCCGCGATCTTTCACATGCGCGCATTTCTCCAGCATGGCGCGCGACCAGCCCAGCGCGCTCCCGCGTTCCGCCAACGCTGCGTAAGTGGCCAGGGTGGGCACCAGGTAGACGCCGTAGCGCGCCATCAATTCTGCCGTCTGCTCGTCGAGCAGATTGCCGTGCTCGATCGAACGCACCCCTGCTCGCACGGCCCGACTGATGGCCTCCGGCGAATACGCATGCGCCATCACATAAGTCCGGGCCGCGTCCGCTTCTTCCACGATCGCACCGAGTTCCTCGGTGGAAAATTGCAGGCCCTCCAGCGGATCGTTGGGCGTGGAGATGCCACCGCCGGCCATCACCTTGATGTGATGGGCGCCGTTGCGGATCTGCTCCCGCACGGCGCGGCGAACCTCGGGCACGCCGTCGGCGACGTAGCCGAGCAGGCCGGCCGAGCCGCAGCAGATGCAGCTGCCATGGGAGAAGTGTGGCGGGCGTGGGTCACCGTGACCGCCGGTCTGGGTGATGGCCTGTCCCGCGATCAACAGCCGCGGCCCGACGATATGTCCCTGTTCGATCGCCTGCACCAGGCCCGAATCAGCCCCGCCCGCATCGCGCACCGTGGTGTAGCCGCGTCGAAGCATGGCCTCGAGCACGGTCTCCGTGTGGGCGGTGATCAGCGACTGCGTCATCAAAGAGAGCTTGAAGAAGTCAGCGACTATCGCAGTGACGTGTACGTGTGCATCGATCAATCCTGGAAGCAACGTAAGACCGTCAAGCGCGATGCTGACTCCCCCGTTGTCAGGCAAATCTCCCTGGACGACGGCGGTGATGGTCTCGTCCTCGATGCGCACTGACATGCGGGTTAGAAGCTCGCCGGTACTGCTGTCGAACATGTTTGCGTTGCGGAACGTCAACGATGCCATCGGCGATTCCCTTCGTAGGCCGTGGCATCGATTGTGTTGACGGCTGCCTATGCGAACAATGACATCGCCCCGACAACGTCTTTGCCTTCAAGGCAACACTGTCTTCCCGATGTTTCGCCAAGGATTGCGAATGAATGGTCTGTCGATGGGCCGACTGAAATACCTGTTCGAAGCAGCACGACTGGGCAGCATGCGCGCTGCGGCGGACTTTCTGGACGTGGCGCCCTCGGTCGTCAGCAGGCAGATTGCCGAGCTGGAGAAAGTCACTTGCACGCCTGTGATGGAAACCAATCGCCGTGGCGCCAAAGCGACCGAAGCGGGCCGGCTCCTGATCGAGCACTACCGCAATCACCTGGCCCAGGAGGAATCGCTGGCGTCGCGCTTGAACGCGCTGGTGGGTCTGTCGATCGGCACGGTGAGCATTGGCGCCGTGCAGGGATTTGCCGATGACCTCATGCGACACGTCTTGCAGCCGTTCAACGCCCGGCATCCCGGTATCGCCATCAAGCTGCAGCTGGGCAGCATCAACGACATACTCGGCTGGCTCGAGCAGGATGAGGTTCACCTGGGCCTGATCTACGGGCCTGGCTTCCACTCGCACCAGGGCCGCCTGAAAGAGGTGCGCTCCCAACTGCAGCCGCTATGCGTGGTGGTTTGCGCGCAGCATTCGCTGGCCGAGGTACCGCTGCTGCCGGTTGGGGCGCTGTTCGAGCATCCGTTTGCGCTGGCGCACGCCGGCTTCGGAACACGCAAGATCGTCGAGCAGATCGAGGCCGCCGAGCATCGACGCCTCAAGCTCGCCATGGAATCGGATCACCTGATCTGCCTGACCGGCTTTGCCCGCTGCGGCATGGGCGCGACCCTGCTTCCGGCCTTTGCCGTCTACGACGATCTCCAGCGGGGAACCCTGAAGGCGATCCCCGTGGCCCACCCCTTGCTGACCGAGGTACAGGCGCAGCTGGTGGCCCGACGGGGGCGAGCGCTGCCCGCCGCCGCGCAGCGACTGCAGCGCCACATCGTTCAGCACATGGAGGCGTTCAATGCGTTGAGCGCGTCAGGGTGATCCGCGCCGAAGGGCGAAAACTGCGACACCTGGCGAGTGCCCTCAGGCCTGGATGTAGACCCAGGCCTGTTTGCCCGACTTCAGGCGCACGGCGACACGCTGGTAGTCCGCGACCTCGTAGCGATCAGCCGCGGCCAGCTCGGCCGCGGTGATGCGGAACACCTTGCCGGCGACTTCGTCCGACGGGTCGTCGCTCGGCGCGACGATGGGGTGGAACTGCTCGCCGCTCTGGCGCAGCACCTCGGGATCGCTGATCTCGATCAGCGTCCGGCGGTAGCCCGGCATGGCGTCATCTTCGCCTTCGAGAACACGCCCGAAAGAGGCGAGCTGCACGCGCTCGAGCTGCAGAGTGCCGTAGGAGAACAACAGCTCGTTGCGGCTCTCGTCCACCATCACCATCATTCCTTTGATATCAATCAATTACGGCGACTTCCTGAGAAAGCCACCGTTGGCCCGGAGCCTGGAACTCACTCCCACTCAATGGTTGCGGGCGGCTTGCCACTGATGTCATAAACGACACGAGAAACACCACGCAACTCATTGATAATACGATTGGACACCTTGCCAAGGAAGTCATACGGCAGGTGCGCCCAGTGCGCCGTCATGAAGTCGATGGTCTCGACCGCGCGCAGGGCAATCACCCATTCGTAGGCACGGGCGTCGCCGACCACGCCCACCGACTTCACCGGCAGGAACACGGCGAAGGCCTGGCTGGTCTTGTCGTACAGATCCCAGGCGCGCAGCTCTTCGATGAAGATGGCATCGGCGCGGGCCAGCAGTTCGGCGTATTCGGGCTTCACTTCGCCCAGGATGCGCACGCCCAGGCCGGGACCAGGGAACGGATGGCGGTAGACCATGGCGCGCGGCAGGCCGAGTTCCACGCCGATGCGGCGCACCTCGTCCTTGAACAGCTCACGCAACGGCTCGACCAGCTTGAGCTTCATGTGCTCCGGCAGGCCGCCCACGTTATGGTGGCTCTTGATCACATGCGCCTTGCCGGTCTTGCTGCCGGCAGACTCGATCACGTCCGGGTAGATGGTGCCCTGCGCCAGCCACTTCACCTGGCCGTGGCCGGCGTTGGTGACCTTGGCCGACTCCTCGTCGAAGATCTCCACGAACAGGCGGCCGATGATCTTGCGCTTGGCTTCGGGATCGGCCTCGCCTTCCAGCGCCTTGAAGTAGCGCTCGGCGGCGTTGACGCGGATCACCTTCACGCCCATGTGCTCGGCCATCGTGGCCATCACCTGATCGCCTTCGTTCCAGCGCAGGAGGCCCGTGTCGACGAACACGCAGGTCAGCTGGTCGCCGATAGCCCGGTGCAGCAGCGCGGCCACCACGGACGAATCCACGCCGCCGGAGAGGCCCAGCAGCACGTGATCGCTGCCGACCTGCTCGCGCACGCGGGCGATCTGGTCTTCGATGATGTGCGCGGCGGTCCACAGCGTCTGGCAGCCGCAGATTTCCGTGACGAAACGCTTAAGCAGCGAGGTGCCCTGCTTGGTATGGGTTACTTCCGGATGGAACTGCACGCCGTACCAGCGCCTGTCCTCGTTTTCCATCACCGCGACAGGAATGCGGTCGGTGGTGCCGGTGATGACGAAGCCCGGCGGCGCCTTGGCCACGTGGTCGCCATGGCTCATCCAGACGTCCAGACGATGCGCGCTGTCGTGATCGCTCAGGCCGGCGAACAGGCGGCTGGTCGGCGCGATATCCACTTCGGCGTGACCGAACTCGCGTGCGTCGGCGGCCTCGGTGGCACCGCCCAGTTGCGCGGCGAGCGTCTGCATGCCGTAACAGATACCCAGGATGGGGAGCTGCGAATCGAACACTTCCTGCGGCGCCTTGGGCGCACCCGGCAACGTCGTCGACTCGGGGCCGCCGGACAGGATGATGCCCTTGGCGCCGAACTCGGCGATCTCGGCCGGGTCGTGGTCCCACGCCCAGATTTCGCAGTAGACGCCGATCTCGCGCACGCGGCGGGCGATCAGCTGCGTGTACTGCGCGCCGAAATCGAGGATGAGGATTTTGTCGCTATGGATGTCGGTCACGGTCCGGCTCCGGTGCGCTGCAGGCTTGCCCTGCCCGCGCTTGATTCAGTGAATGCGAAGGCGACGCGCATGGGCGTCGCCTCCCGTTAAAACGAATGCGCCGGCCATCAGGCCGGCGCGTATCCCTCAGGAATTGAGCCGGTAATTCGGCGCTTCCTTGGTGATCTGGATATCGTGCGGATGCGCTTCGGTGACACCGGCGCCAGTCACCTTCACGAACTGCGCGTTGTTGCGCACATCGTCGACCGTGGCGGCACCGAGGTAACCCATCGAGGCACGCAGGCCGCCGATCAGCTGGTGGATGATGTTGCGCAGCGAACCACGATACGGCACGCGACCTTCGATGCCTTCGGGCACCAGCTTGTCGGCGTCGGCTTCATCCTGGAAATAGCGGTCCTTGGAACCCAGCGCCATCGCGCCCAGCGAACCCATGCCACGGTAGCTCTTGTACTGGCGGCCCTGGAACAGTTCGACATCACCCGGCGATTCTTCGGTACCGGCAAACATCGAACCCAGCATCACGGTGGATGCACCGGCGGCGAGCGCCTTGGGGATGTCGCCCGAGTAGCGGATGCCACCGTCAGCGATCAGCGGGATCTCATCCTTCAGCGCGGTCGCTACGAGGTCGATCGCGGTGATCTGCGGCACGCCCACACCAGCGACAACGCGCGTGGTGCAGATCGAGCCGGGACCCACGCCCACCTTCACCGCATCGACGCCGGCATCGAGCAGCGCGCGCGCCGCTTCGCCGGTGACGATATTGCCGGCGATCACCTGCACCTGCGGGTAGCGCTTCTTCACCCAGCCGGCGCGGTCGATCACGCCCTGGGAATGACCGTGCGCGGTGTCGACCACCAGCACGTCCACGCCGGCGTCCACCAGCGCTTCAATGCGCGCCTCGGTATCGCCACCCACGCCGACAGCCGCGCCAACCAGCAGGCGCTCGAGGCGATCCTTGGCGGCGTTCGGGTTGTCGCGGGCTTTCTGGATGTCCTTGACGGTGATCAGGCCACGCAGCTGGAAGTCGTCGTTGACCACCAGCACTTTCTCGATGCGGTGCTTGTGCAGCAGCTGCAGCACTTCGTCCTGGCTGGCGCCCTCACGCACCGTCACCAGCTTCTCCTGGCGGGTCATGATGTTGCGCACGGGATCTTCATGCTTGCGCTCGAAGCGCAGATCGCGGCTGGTGACGATGCCGACCAGTTGTTCGCCATCCACCACCGGCACGCCGGAAATGTTGTGCGCACGGGTCAGCTGCAGCACTTCGCGAATGGAAGTATTCGGGCCGACCGAAATAGGACTGCGGATCACGCCGGCTTCGAACTTCTTCACCAAGCGCACTTCGGCAGCCTGCTGTTCGGCGGTCATGTTCTTATGGATGATGCCGATGCCGCCCTGCTGGGCCATGGTGATGGCGAGGCGGGCTTCGGTGACCGTATCCATGGCGGCGGACACGATGGGAATGTTCAGGCGCAGGTTTCGGGTGAGCCGCGTGGAAGTGTCTACATCACGTGGCAGAACGGCCGAATGAGCCGGAACGAGGTAAACATCGTCGTAGGTGAGAGCCTCGGCGAGGATGCGCATGCGTTTTGTCCCGCTGCAAAGAGGAGATTATACGCAGAAGGCTTTTGGCCCGCCACTCTTTGCATGAACGGAATGTCGCAGGTCTCGCCCTTTGTGGGAGCGCACCCTGTGCGCGACTGCGGCATCTCGGCGTGTCGCTCCGTAGGCTTGTCGCGCACAGGGTGCGCTCCCACATTTGTAGGTTTGTCGCGCACAGGGTGCGCTCCCACACCTAAGGGAGGGCTCAGCCCTGGCGAGCGGCGTCGCGCGCGTCCGCCGCTTCCAGCGTGTTTTCCAGCAGCGTCGCCACCGTCATGGGACCGACGCCGCCCGGCACCGGCGTGATCCAGCTGGCGCGTTCGGCGGCCGTGGCGAAGTCCACGTCGCCCACCAACCGGCCGTCTTCCAGGCGATTGATGCCCACGTCTACCACCACGGCGCCCGGCTTGATCCATTCGCCCTTGACGAGACCCGGCCGACCGACGGCGACGATCACGATGTCGGCCTGGCGCACGAAGCCCTCCAGGTCGCGAGTGAATTTGTGGCAGCAGGTGGTAGTGCAACCGGCAATCAACAATTCCAGCGCCAGCGGGCGGCCCACGTGATTGGAAACACCGACCACCACCGCGTGCTGACCGCGCACGGGACGATCGGTATGACCGAGCAAGGTCATCACGCCACGCGGCGTGCACGGACGCAGGCCGAAGCGGCGCAGTGCCAGGCGACCGACGTTGACGGCCTGGAAGCCGTCGACATCCTTGCCCGGATCAATGCGATCGACCAGCGCATCCTCATCGATGTGGTCGGGCAGCGGCGACTGCACCAGGATGCCGTGCACGGCCGGATCGGCATTGAGCTGGTCGATCAGCGCAATCAGTTCTTCCTGGCTGGTGCGCGAGGGCAAGTCGAAATCGAACGAACGGAAGCCGACTTGATGGCAGGCCTTGCGCTTGTTGCGCACATAGACCGACGAGGCCGCGTCGTCTCCCACCAGCACCACGGCGAGGCCCGGCACGTCCAAGCCCTTGGCCGAGCGCTCCGCCACCCGGCGCCCGATCCGATCCATCAGTTCCTGGGCGATGCGTTTGCCGTCGAGGATACGTGCGCTCATGATCGGGGCTGCCTGCAAAGGAACGTATTATCCCGGCTAGGGCCGGTTAACGCTATTGGCCGTACGCATACAAACGAGATCGCATGGCTGCCACAACACGCCTGACCACCCCACTGGAACTGGACGCCCACGGCATACGTCTGCGGCCGTGGCAGGCCGACGATGCGCAAGCCCTGTTCGAGGCCACCCGCGAATCGATCGCCTCGGTGGGGCCATGGTTGCCCTGGCTGCATGAGGGCTACACCCTGGAAGACGGCACCCAATGGATCGCCGACTGCCAGGCCGGCCGCGAGCGCGGCGATGCCTACGCCTTTGGCATGTTCGACGCGCAAGGCCGAGCGTTGGGCGACGTGGCGCTCAATCGCATCGACCCCAAGCGCGGCAGTGCGAACCTCGGGTACTGGGTGCGCCAGTCGGCTCAGGGCCAAAGCGTCGCCACGCGCGCGGCTCGCGCCTTGGCCGAATTCGGCTTCGAGGTGTTAGGTCTGGTACGCATCGAGATCGTCATCGCCGTCGACAACGTGGCCAGCCGGCGCACGGCCGAGCGCCTGGGCGCTCTTTTCGACGGCATCTCACCGAACCGGATCATCCATCGTGGCGAGGCCGCACCCGCCGCGGTGTATTCGCTGCTGCCGCCAGAACGCGATGAACCCTCGCCGGGTCCCGTGCTGGAAGATGGCGACCTGCGCTTGCGCCCGTATCGGCCGTCCGACCTGCATGGCTTGCACGCCGCCCTGCACGAATCGATGGCCACCATCGGTCGCTGGCAGGACTGGTGCACGCCGGCCTACAGCCTGGACGATGCCCGCCACTGGATCGCCAAGACCCGGCTGGCCTGGCAGGGCGCCGGCGACGAATGCGCGCTGGTCATGGCTGATCGCGCCAGTGACGAGCTCATCGGCAGCATCTCGCTCAATCACTGGCAGCCCGAATACGGCATGGCCAATCTTGGTTACTGGGTGCGCCAGACGCGCCAGGAGCAAGGCGTCACCACTCGCGCCGTGCGGCTGCTGGCACGGCACGCGCTGCAGGCCACGGATCTGCGTCGACTGGAAATCGTGATCGCCGTAGACAATCTGGCCAGTCGCCGCGCTGCCGAAAAGGCGGGCGCACGCTTTGAAAGCATCGCGCGCCAACGACTCATGCTGCGCGGTGAGCCGCGGGATGCGGCGATCTATTCGCTGATTGCGGGCGACCTGCGCTGATCAGCCCGCCGATGCGCAGAGCTGCACCAGGTCCTCGTAACCATGGAACGTGGCGCCATCGCCACAGCCCGGGCAGCCCGGATCGCGCGGCAGGCGCGTCTCGCGAAAGCGCATGGCCAACGCATCGAAGTTCAGCAGGCGACCGACCAGCGGTTCACCGATACCGAGGATGAGCTTGAGCGCTTCAGTGGCCTGCAGCAAACCGACGATACCGGGCAATACGCCAAGCACGCCGGCTTCGCTGCAGTTGGGCGCATCGGCCGCGGCAGGCGGCTCGGGGAACAGGCAGCGATAGCACGGCGAGTCCGCGCGACGCGGGTCGAACACGCTCACCTGTCCGGTGAAGCGCTCCACTGCGCCATAGACCATGGGCAGCTGCAAACGCTGGGAGGCTGCAGCGATCAAATAGCGCGCAGGAAAATTGTCGGCGCCATCGATCACCAGATCGTGATCCGCCAACAGGCGCTCGACGTTGTCGGCCTGCAGGCGTTCGTTGCGAATTTCCACGCGCACGCGCGGATTGAGTGCCGCAAGCGCGATGCGCGCCGACTCGGTCTTGGCCATGCCGACGCGCGCATCGGCGTGTATGACTTGTCGGTGCAGGTTCGAGCGCTCGACGCGATCATCATCGATCAAGGTGAGCTGCCCCACCCCCGCTGCCGCCAGGTAGAGCGCAGCTGGCGCACCGAGGCCGCCCGCACCCAGCAACGCTACGCGTGAGGACGCCAACTTCGCCTGTCCTGCTTCTCCCACCTGCGGCAATTGCAGTTGGCGTGCATAACGTTCGGCGGCATCGCTGTCCAGGGCACCCAGGGCTACCGGCAGACCCTCCGCCTTCCATCGCTGGAAACCGCCGGCCACCGAGAACACCTGCTGGTAACCCATGCGCTGCAGCGTTTCGGCGGCGAGCAGCGAGCGTTGGCCGCTGCCGCACAACAGGAGCACGGGCTGGTTGCGATCAGGCAGCAGTTGTTCGATGCGCAGTTCAAGAAAGCCGCGTGAAACACCGACCGCGCCTACCGGCAAGCCGCTGGCACGCTCGCCGTCTTCGCGCACATCGATCAGGAAGCTGCCTTGCGCCTGCCGGGCCAGCGCCTCGGCGGGGGATATCTCGGCAATGCTGGCGCGCAGGGAGGCCAGCCAGCTGTCGCGGTTGAGGCTCGTCATCGCGCTAGCTTACTCCAGCCCGCCCGCCCCCTGTCCTCTGTCCTCTGTCCTCTGTGGGAGCGCACCCTGTGCGCGACGGTGCGGAGCGCGGCAACCAAGGGTTCTGGCGCGAGTTGAACGAACCGAGGTACAACGATGCGCCGCGGTCGCGCACAGGGTGCGCTCCTACAAGAGCGATGGGGTCGCGCGTCAGCGGCGCTTCTTCATCTCGCGCACCATGCGCTGGCGCTTGCGCTGCTGGGCTTCGGTGAGCACGTTCTTCTTGCCGGCGAACGGGTTCTCGCCGTCGCGGAAAAAGATGCGTACCGGCGTGCCATCCAGCTTGAAGCGCTTGCGGAAAAAGTTTTCCAGATAGCGGCGATAGGCCGGCGCGATGTGCTTGGTGCGGCTGCCGTGGATGACGATGCTGGGCGGATTGGTCCCGCCCGGATGCGCAAAGCGCAGCTTGGGGGCATGGCCACGCACCAGCGGCGGCTGGTAGCTTTCGTAGGCGAGCTCGAGCGCCTTGGTGAGTTCGGACGAACCCAGTTCCTTGGTGGCGGCACGATGCGCGTTCACCACCGCCTTCATCAGCTCGCGCAGGCCGGAACCGTGCAGCGCGGAGATGAACACCGTCTTGGCCCAGTCGACAAACTGCAGGCGACGCTCCAGCGCACGCTGGCACTGTTCGCGCTGATAGCCGTCCATGCCGTCCCACTTGTTGACGGCGATGACCAGCGCCCTGCCCTCATCGAGCGCGTGACCGATCAGCGTGAGATCCTGGTCGGCCAGGTTCTCGCGCGCATCGACCATCAGTACCACCACTTGCGCGGCGGCCATCGACTGCAGGGTCTTGATGACGCTGAATTTCTCCACCGCTTCTTCGACGCGCGCCTTGCGACGCACGCCGGCGGTATCGATCAGGGTGTACTTGCGGCCATCGCGTTCCAGCGACACGCGGATGGGATCGCGGGTGGTGCCGGCCACGTCGGAAACGATCAGGCGATCCTCGCCGAGCAGGCGATTAATCAGCGTGGACTTGCCCGCATTCGGACGACCGACGATGGCGACGCGAATGCTGTCCGCCTCGACCGGATCGATCTCTTCGTGCTGGTCTTCCGGCAGCAGCGTGATGGCCGAAGCGACCAGATCTTCGGTGCCGCGATTGTGCGATGCCGCCAGCGGCAGCGTGTTGGCGATGCCGAACACGGCGAATTCCGCCATCGCATTCTGCAGATCCAGACCGTCAGTCTTGTTGACCCCGGCGATGATCGGCTTGCCGCTGCGACGCAGCTCGTCGAGGATGGTGCGGTCCTGCGGCAGCAGGCCGTCGCGGGCATCCACCACGAAGACCAGCACGCTGGCCTCTTCGATGGCCAGGCGCACCTGCTGCGCAGTCAGGCCTTCGATGCCTTCCTCTTCGCCGGACAGGCCGCCGGTGTCCACCACCACGAACGGGCGTGTGCCGGTGCGGCACACGCCGTAGTGTCGATCTCGCGTAACGCCCGGCATATCAGCCACCAGGGCGTCACGACTGCGCGTCATTGCGTTGAATAGGGTCGATTTACCGACATTGGGACGACCGACCAGGGCAACGACGGGCAGCATGATTCAAACAACCTTTATTACGATCAGTGGCCGCCGAGACGGTAAGCGCCGATGCGGCCCTTGACGTCTTCGACGTACACAATGTCGCCCACCACCAGGGGTTGGGCGCGAATGGCTTTCTTGGACAGGCGCTCACGTGCCGCCAGCGCGCCGTCACCGGTCTGCAGGAAGTGCACGTAGCCCTCGAGGTCGCCGACCACGACGTAGTCACCCAGCACGGCCGGCGCAGTGAGCCAGCGGTACTTCAGTGCATCGTTCTTCCACATGTCGGCGCCGCCGGTCTTGTCGAACGCCCACACCTGCGACTCATCGCTCACGCCGTAGAGGCCGTTGCCGGTGACGTCCAGCGAGGTGAAGGTCGAGAACGGGCGACCCCACAGCGGGCGACCGCTGGGACCGTCGATCGCGGCGATATTGCCGTGATAGGCGGCGCTGTACAGGGTGGTGCCTTCGAGCAGGATCGAACCGTCGGCATCGGCCAGGCGATCGATTTCGGTGCGGCCTTCGCCGCTGGCGAGGGTCTGTTCCCACAGCTTCTCGCCGTTGTCCAGACGCAGCGCGACCAGCTTGCCGGCATCGTTGCCGTAGAACACCACGCCGTTGGCGACCAGCATCGGGCCATTGCCGCGCAGGCTGAGCAGCGGCACGGAGTCCTGGTCGTAGACCCAGCGGCGCTCGCCGGTGGAACTATCGAAACCGTACAGACGGCCGTCCTGGGTGCGTGCAACCACGAGGTTGCCGGAGATCACGGGCGGGGAGATCACTTCGGAGTTGACCACCGACTCCCAGCGCGGGCTGCCGTCTTTCGCATTGATGCCGTAGACGTGGCCATCGAGCGTGCCGACCACGAGCAGGTCGCCGGAAACCATCGGGCCACCGGCATACAGCGCATCGGCGCGCTTCTTGTCGCCCCAGCCAAACCAGCCCTGGGTGCGCGAGCTCTTGGTCCACAGCGTCTTGCCGCTGGTGGCATCAATCGCGGCGATCTTGCCGTCGGTGCTGCAGGCGTAGAGCACGCCGTCGGCAAACGCCGGACGCAGACGCACGCCGCTGTCACCCGCACCGTCGCCCACACTGGTGGTCCACAGCTTGGTCACCTGGGTGGTGGGCTTGAAATCCTTGGCCAGCGGAGTCGGCGGCTGGACGTTTTCCTTCTTGAACGAATGGCAACCGGCAAGCACCACCAGAGAGGTCAGTGCCACCAGCCAAACGCGCTTCATCGCACCGCGCTTCTTCACTTCAGGTTTCATGCACCCTGCTTCCCGGCCACGGCCAGATCATCGATTTTCATCTGCACGCTCTGAGGCGCGTTCTCACCCAGCGCCGCCTTGGCGGCTACGTATGCCTTGCGGGCATCGTCTGGGCGCCCAAGCTTGACCAGCGCATCGCCGCGTAGTTCCTGTGACACACCTTCATACGTCTTGGACTGCATGCGATCGAGCGCGGCAATCGCGTCGGCGGCCTTGCCCTGCGCCAGCTGCACGCGCGCGATGCGCATCTGCGACAGCGCCTTGAGGTTCGCATCGGTTGCGTGGCTCTCGGCCCAGCCGAGCGACTCGATCGCCTTGTCCATCTGCTTGGCCTGCACCTGGCGCTCCGCCCGATCGCCCACGGCGAACACGGCGTAGGTGGAATCGGTGTAGTCCTTGAGCAACTGCTCGGTCAGCGCATCGGCGTTGTCGGACTTGCCGGCAGCCACGGCGACCTGGATCTGCTGATACAGGTTCGCAGCGTCAGCCTGATGCTCTGCCTTGTGCTTGTTCCACTGCTGCCAGCCGAAGATGCCGACCAGGCCGATCGCGATGCCGACGACGATGGACAAGCCGTTCTGGCGCAACCACTGTTGTACGCGTTCGCTCTGTTCGTAATCGTCGTACGCTTCAAATGCCATGCAATCACCCTTGGGGAACCGCACGCCAGAGGCACCTGGCGGCGCCCGTCATGCGGAAAAGAAATCAGCCCGAATGTCCGCTCGTTGCCGAACGGACAATGGGCAAGCATAACCGATTGCGCCAGGCCGCACAGGCCTGGCGTGATGACTCAGGCGCCGGCCGGGGTGGCCTTGCCGTCGCGCAATTCGATGCGGAAATGCGCAACATTGGAACGGCGATAGCTATCCAGCGGCATGGGCTGGCCATCCAGCATCACCTGGGCGCCACCGGCGTTGCCGATGCGCACTTCCAGCGGCTGATCGCTGCGGTAGGTCTTGGAGCTGCCGGCCGGCAGCAAGCCGTATTCCAGGCGCGAGCCGTCCTTGCCGGTGACTTCGACCCAGCTGGCGTTCTGCAGGCTCAGCACGAGGCTGTGCGCGCCGCCGCCCACCGAGCCGGCATCCGTGGTCGGCGTCGGTGCCGCCGGCTGCGCTGCCGCATGGGTATCGCCCAGGAACGGCGTCATGGAAGCCATCAACGGCTGGTCTTGCGCAGGCGCAGCCGCCGGTGCCGGTGTGGTAGCCGGCGCGGTCGTACCTTCCTGCGTATTGGGTGCAGTGCTTGCCACGGTCGATGCCGCGGCGCTGGCACTGCTGGCCGGCGCATCGACCTGGGCGACCGGCGCGGCATCGAGCGGCGCCAGATGGCTGACGTCGCGATCGAGCGTGCCACGCACGCCCAGCCAGATGGTCGGCACCACGATCGCCGCGGTCAGCACCACATAGGTCGCCGCGCGCGCGTAGTTCTCAAGCAGATAACGCGAGTGCGAGATGCCGCCCGTCGCCACCAGGGTGGGTTCCGCCGGCTTGATGCGATCGAGCTCGAGCCTGACCTCGGCTTCGTCGACGCCGAGATAACGCGCGTACTTGATGAGATAGCCACCCAGGTACACGTGGTCGATGCCGCTGTACTCGTTGCTCTCGACCTGCCTGAGCACACGGGTCGGCAAGCGCAGCGCATGAGCGCAGGTCTCGACGTCCAGCCCGCGCGCTTCGCGCGCAGCGCGCAAACGCCCGCCCAAGGTGCCCTTGATCGCTTCCGGCGAATTGTGTTCGGTTTCCATGGTGACGTTGGGCGCTTGGGTGAAAGGGAATTCTCGGTTGCCGCTGTTGGCCGAATTTGACGGTTGAGTGGTCATTGGCGTGCAGTTGCGTCGAGGGCGCGGGCCTGCTCCGAATCCGGGAACTGGCTTTGCAGTCGCCTGCTGTAGTTGAGAGCAGCATCCGTGTTGCCCAACCGTGCTTCGATATCGTGTCCGAGCTTGAGCGATCCCGCGGTCGGCTGACCCAGCGCATCGAAGCGCTGGATGAAGGCACGAGCACGGAAGGCATCGTTCTGAAGATAAAGCACATTGGCGAGCTGATACAACGCCCCGCCGTTTTGCGCATCGATTTCGATGGCCTTGCGGAAGTCCGCCTCGGCCGCCGTCATGTTCTGCGCCTTGGCCTGGCAGATGCCGGCATTGGTCCAGGCCAGCGACGGCGTCTGGTAGAACGGATCGGCCACCGCCTTCTGGAAATACGCCTGCGACTCGGCCGCCTTGCCCTCGCGGTTGCACAGGAACCAGCCGAGGTTGTTGTTGGGATCGCCCTTCTCCGGCGCCAGCGTGACAGCCTTGCGGTAATGCAGCTCCGCATTGGGCAGGTCATTGATGCGCTCGTAGATCACCGCAGCCACGGTTTGCGCAGGCACGTAGGTCGGGTCGAACTGCATGGCCTTGTTGATCTTGACCATGGCGTCCTCCAGATCACCGTTGGCCATGTACTGCTGGGCCAGTTCGGTGTGGATGCGCGCGCCTTCCTGCTTCTGCTCAGCCTTGGACTGGCGAGTGATCTTGCTCCCCTCGTTCGAGTTGGAACCGGATTTCGACACCGGCACGCACGCAGCCAAAAGCATGGCCACGCTCGCACTCAGCAACAATCGATCAAGCCGCATGACTCGCCCCTTCGTCCAGACGCTTGCGAAATTCGGCCTGGCGACGGGTGCGGTCCAATACCTGCCCTTTGAGCTGGCCACATGCCGCATCGATGTCGTCGCCGCGGGTACGGCGCAACATGGTCAGCACATTGGCATTGAGCAACTGGGTCTGGAAGGCGCGGATGGTTTCGGCGTCGGAGCGCTCGAAACGCGTGCCAGGAAATGGATTGAACGGAATCAGGTTGACCTTGCACTGAGGCATGCGGCGCATCAGCTTGATCAGCTGGCGGGCGTGCTCGGGCTGGTCGTTGACACCCTTCATCAGGGTGTACTCGAAGGTAATCGAGGTGCGCGGCTTGCGATCCAGCCAGCGCTGGCACGAAGCCATCAGCTCGGCGATCGGGTAGCGCTTGTTGAGCGGCACCAGCTCGGTGCGCAGCTCATCGTTCGCTGCATGCAGCGACACCGCCAGCGACACGTCGATGGTCTCGGACAACTTGTCGATCATCGGCACCAGGCCGGCGGTGGACAGCGTGACGCGCTTGGACGCCAGGCCAAAGCCCAGGTCATCACGCATCAGGCTCATCGCCTTGGTGACGTTGTCGAAGTTCAGCAACGGCTCGCCCATGCCCATCATCACCACGTTGGTGATGCGACGGTTCTGGTGCGTGATGTTGCCGAGGTATTTGGCCGCCACCCACATCTGGCCGATCACTTCGGCCGTGGACAGGTTGCGGTTGAAGCCTTGCGTGGCGGTGGAGCAGAACTGGCAGTTCAGGCCGCAACCCACCTGCGAAGACACGCACAGCGTGCCGCGCGTCGGCTCGGGGATGTACACCGCCTCGATGGCGTTGCCGCCATCCATGCCGAGCAGCCACTTGTGCGTGCCGTCGGTGGCGCCCTTGTCGAACAAGGTCTTCGGCGGACCGACATAGCAGGACGCTTCGAGCTTGGCCCGAAGCGTCTTGCCCACATCCGTCATGTTTTCAAAGTTGTCTTCCAGGCGGTGGTAAATCCACTTCATCACCTGCTCGGCGCGATACGGCTTCTCGCCCAGCTGCGCAAAAAAATCACGCAGGCCCTGTCGATCGAAATCGAGCAGGTTGACCTTGTCGGTGGTGGTGGAATTTGCCTGATCAGTCATCTTGAAATATTGCGGCTCAACGCCGCCCTCTTAATCCTTACGCTATCCAATGGAACGCGGTTTTCGTGAAGAGTGCGGCCATGGATGGCCGCTTCGTGATCTTCGCGCTCATGGATGAGCGCACTTACCTCGAGAAGATTTCGGTCGCGGCGAAGAAGTACGAGATCTCGACGGCAGCCGTGTCGGCAGCGTCGGAACCATGCACAGCGTTCGCATCGATGGAGTCGGCGAAGTCGGCGCGGATCGTGCCCGGCGCAGCGTCCTTCGGATTGGTGGCGCCCATCAGGTCGCGATGCTTGAGGATCGCGTTGTCACCTTCGAGTGCCTGGATCATCACCGGTCCGGAGATCATGAACTCGACCAGCGCGTTGAAGAACGGACGCTCCTTGTGCACCGCGTAGAAACCCTCGGCTTCCTTGCGCGACAGATGCTTCATCTTGGCGGCAACGATCTTCAGGCCGGCCTTTTCGAAGCGAGCATAGATTTCACCGATCACGTTCTTGGCAACGGCGTCGGGCTTGATAATGGAAAGGGTGCGCTCCAGCGCCATGAGGGTCTGCTCCGGAAAAACTGGTATTTGAGTGGGCGGGCCGATCGATATCGGCGAACTTATGCCAAATCCCGACTAGATATGGGGATTTAGCTCACGAAAGTTTGACAGATTCTACCTGATACGCAAGCCGGGCGCAGGGATCCCAGGGCCCCTTGAAACGACCGTTTGACGGGCGCAAATCGACCCGCGTATCCTCAAACGATCGTTTGATTCCTGCCCGGGGTTGCGGACCATGTCAGTCTCCAGTGCTTCCATGCCGACCAAGGAGCGCATTCTCGGCGCCGCGGAGGAATTGTTCGCCCGGCACGGCTTCGAAGGGGCCTCGCTGCGCCAGCTGACCGCCGCCGCCGGGGTCAACCTGGCCGCGGTGAACTACCACTTCGGCTCCAAGGACCGCCTGATCGAAGAGGTGTTCCGCCGCCGCCTGGACCAGCTCAACGGTCGCCGCATGGCCGCCCTGCAGAAGATCGCCGGCGAGGCGGACACCACCATCGAGGACGTGCTGGCAGCCTTCATCGTGCCTGCACTGGAGCTCTCCCACGATGGCAATGGCTCGCTGTTCATGCGCGTGCTCGCCCGCGCCTTCGCCGAACACGACGACACCCTTCGCAAGTTCCTGTCGGACAACTACGGCCACGTGATGCGCCAGTTCACCGCGGAATTCGCCCGCCTGTTGCCGCAGCTGAGCAAGGAAGAACTCTACTGGCGCGTCGACCTGGTGACCGGTGCCCTGACCCACGCCATGTCGGGCTTCGGCATGATCCAGCGCAAAAGCGACGTGCCCGAAGAGCGCCATCGCGCGCAGACCGCCGAGCACCTGATCCGCTTTGCCGCCTCCGGTCTCAAAGCCCCCTGATTCGTTCCAACCCTTCCCCTCGGCCGCTCGCGGCCGTTCGTCTCACTACCAGCGTTTCGCATTACGGAGAAGCCAATGACCGCTCCATCCACCCCTAAAGCGCTACGAATCCGCAAGGCCGCGGTACTTGGCGCCGGCGTCATGGGCGCGCAGATCGCCGCGCACCTGAGCAATGCCGGCGTCGAAACCGTGCTGTTCGACCTGCCCGCCAAGGAAGGTCCCAAGAGCGGCATCGCGCTGAAGGCCATCGCCAACCTGCAGAAGCTCTCGCCTGCCCCGCTGGCCGACAAGAACGTCGCCGCCACCCTGATCCCGGCCAACTATGACGAGCACCTCGATCATCTGAAGGACGTGGACCTGGTGATCGAAGCGATTGCCGAACGGATGGACTGGAAGCTGGATCTCTACAAGAAGATCGCGACCCATCTGTCGCCGACCGCGGTCATCGCGTCCAACACCTCGGGCCTGTCGATCAACCAGCTGGCCGAAGCGCTGCCGGAAGAAATGCGTCACCGTTTCAGCGGCGTGCACTTCTTCAATCCGCCGCGCTACATGCACCTGATCGAGCTGATCCCGACCAAACTCACCGACAAGAACGTGCTGGAGGGCCTCGAAGCCTTCCTCACCACCGCGCTCGGCAAGGGCGTGGTGTATGCGAAGGACACGCCGAACTTCATCGGCAACCGCATCGGCGTGTTCTCGATGCTGGCCACCATGCATCACACGCAGCAGTTCGGCCTGGGCTTCGACACCGTCGACGCGCTCACTGGCCCGGCGGTTGGACGTCCGAAGAGTGCGACCTACCGCACCGCCGACGTGGTCGGCCTGGACACCATGGCGCATGTGATCAAGACCATGGCCGACACGCTGGCCGACGATCCGTGGCACGAATACTTCAAGGCGCCGGTATGGCTGTCCGCCCTGATCGAAAAGGGCGCGCTGGGCCAGAAGACCGGCGCGGGCTTCTATCGCAAGGCCGGCAAGGACATCGTCGTGCTCGACGTGGCCAAGCAGGATTACCGCCCGTCCGAGCAGAAGGCTTCCGACGAGGTCGCCGCGATCCTCGCGATCAAGGATCCGGCCGAGAAGTTCGGCAAGCTGCGCGCATCAAATGATCCGCAGGCGCAGTTCCTGTGGGCGACCTTCCGCGACCTGTTCCACTACAGCGCCTATCACCTGGCCGACATCGCCGATACCGCGCGCGATGTCGACTTCGCCATCCGCTGGGGCTACGGCTGGAAGCTCGGTCCGTTCGAGACCTGGCAGGCTGCCGGCTGGCAGCAGGTGGCGAGCTGGATTGCCGAAGACATCGCCGCTGGCAAGGCCATGAGCAAGGCGCCGCTGCCGGCGTGGGTGACCGACGGCCGCAACGGCGTGCATGGCAAGGACGGCTCCTGGTCCGCTGCCGAAGGCAAGAACAAGCCGCGCTCGCAGCACCCGGTCTACCAGCGCCAGCTGTTCCCCGATCCGATCCTGGGCGAGAAGTTCGACCAGGGCACCACGGTATGGGAGAACGACGGCGTGCGTCTGTGGACGCTGGGCGACGATGGCGTGGGCATCATCTCGTTCAAGACCAAGATGAACACGGTCAACGACTACGTGCTCGACGGCGTGCAGCAGGCGATCGATGTCGCCGAGCAGCAGCTCAAGGCCGTGGTGATCTGGCAGGCCGGCGAGCCGTTCTCGGCGGGCGCCGATCTGAAGGGCGCACTGGGTCTGCTGCAGGCCGGCAAGTTCGACGACTTCGAGAAGATGGTCGCCAACTTCCAGGCCACCAGCATGCGCATCAAGCATTCGCTGGTGCCGGTAGTGTCGGCGGTGCGTGGTCTCGCTCTCGGCGGCGGCTGTGAATTCCAGATGCATTCGGCGCGCACTGTGGCGGCGCTGGAAAGCTATATCGGTCTGGTCGAGGCCGGCGTCGGCCTGCTGCCGGCCGGTGGTGGCTTGCATGAGCTGGCCATCCGCGCGGCCAGGGCCAACCCGGAAGATCCGTTCGAAGCGCTGAAGAAAGTGTTCGAGACGGTCGCGATGGCGAAGGTCTCCGGCAGCGCGATGGAAGCCAAGCAGCTGGGCCTGCTGCGCGACAGCGACATCGTCGTGTTCAACGCCTACGAGCTGCTCTATGTCGCCAAGAAGGTTGCACTGTCGCTGGCCGAGAGCGGCTGGCGTCCGCCGATGATGGCTCGCAACATCCCGGTCGCCGGCGATGTGGGCACGGCCACGTTCCAGGCTTCGCTCGCCAATCTGGCGGAAGGCTATTTCGCTTCGCCGCATGACGTCGCAATCGCCACGCGCATCGCGGACACGCTGTGCGGCGGCAAGATCGAACGCGGTTCGCAGGTGGACGAAGAGTGGCTGCTGCAGCTGGAACGCAAGCACTTCGTGGAGCTGGCCAAGACCGAGAAGACCCAGGCCCGCATCGCGCACACCATGACCACCGGCAAGCCGCTGCGTAACTAACCAAGCGTCCTTACCTGCGAACAAACTTTGAGCGCGTCGCCGCAAACCTGAGCGCGACGCCACGGAGCAAAACCATGAGCAAGCAAGTGCAAGACGCCTATATCGTCGCCGCCACCCGCACGCCGGTCGGCAAGGCGCCGCGCGGCGTATTCCGCAACACCCGTCCGGACGACATGCTCGCCCACGTGATCCGCGCCGTGATGGCGCAGGCGCCGGGCATCGACCCGCATCGCATTGAAGACGTGATCGTCGGCTGCGCCATGCCCGAGGCCGAGCAGGGCATGAACGTGGCGCGCATCGGCGCCCTGCTCGCCGGCCTGCCGTACACCGTGCCGGGCGTCACCATCAACCGCTTCTGCTCCTCGGGCGTGCAGGCCATCGCCATGGCAGCCGACCGCATCCAGCTCGGCGTGGCCGACCTGATGATCGCCGCCGGCACCGAGAGCATGAGCATGGTGCCGATGATGGGCAACAAGATCGCCATGAATCCGGCCATCTTCGCCAACAAGGAAGATATCGCCATCGCCTACGGCATGGGCATCACTGCCGAGAAGGTGGCCGAGCAGTGGAAGGTCACGCGCGAGCAGCAGGATGCGTTCGCGGTGGAAAGCCATCGCCGCGCACTGGCCGCCATCGCCGCCGGCGAATTCAAGGAAGAAATCACGCCGTTCCAGCTCGATGACCATTACCCCGATCTGGCCACGCGCGGCATCAAGACCGACAGCCGCCTGATCGACACCGACGAAGGCCCGCGCGCCGGCACCACGCTGGAAGTGCTGTCCAAGCTCAAGACGGTGTTCCGCAACGACCGCTTCGGCGGCTCGGTGACGGCTGGCAACTCCTCGCAGATGTCCGATGGTGCCGGCGCCCTGCTGATCGCCAGCGAGAAGGCGGTGAAGGAATTCAACCTCACTCCCATCGCGCGCTATGTCGGTTTCTCGGTGGCAGGCGTGAAGCCCGAAGTGATGGGCATCGGCCCGAAGGAAGCGATTCCTAAGGTGCTCAAGCAGGTTGGCCTGACCAAGGATCAGATGGACTGGATCGAACTCAACGAAGCGTTTGCCGCGCAGGCGCTGGCGGTGATCGGCGATCTCGGCCTCGACCCGAGCAAGGTCAACCCGCTCGGCGGCGCCATCGCGCTCGGCCATCCGCTCGGCGCCACCGGTGCCATCCGCGCCGCCACGCTGATCCACGGCATGCGTCGTCGCAAACAGAAGTACGGCATGGTGACGATGTGTATCGGCACCGGCATGGGTGCAGCGGGCGTGTTCGAAGCGCTTTGATCTGTCGCTTCATGCGTAAACGAAAAGGCGCCGTAGCGATACGGCGTTTTTTTTCGCCATCTCCGATGCAAACGGCCCTGCTCTTTTTTCTCGTCATTCCGGCGCAGGCCGGAATCCAGGTGCGATGCATCCGGTTGTCGCGACAATCGGCACGCACTGCTACTGGATTCCGGCCTGCGCCGGAATGACGCGTTGGAGGCGACGCGACGAAGGGCCTCAACTCAGCGCCGCAAGCTGCCGCGCCACATAGAGCGTCAAGAAGATCGCCATCAGCACCAACAGCACGGCCATGCCCCGGGCCGTCCACGAGTCGCCATACATCGAGGTATCGGCCGCCTCGATCGCCTTTCGATTGCGATAGAACCGGATCGTGGCGCCGACGATCATCAAGGCGCCCACCAGCAGCAGCCCCAGGCCCAGCCATTGCGACGCTTCCGTATGCAGGCTCTCGGTCACCTTGGCGGCCGCGCGCGATGTGAACAGCAAAAAGATATCGAAGCGTTCCAGCAGGAAGCCGAACGCCATGACCGAGATCGCGGTGCGCACCCAGGCGAGATAGGTCCGCTCATTGGCCGAATGGTCGGTGAAATGCGGGATCACGGCACATCCTTTGGTGAGGAACCCTGCCCGCAGCCATCATGCCACGCCGCGTCTCACCGGGCCGCAGATCGCGCCGTGCCGGACCCGCGCTACAATTCCCGGGCTACGTTTTCCGGACGCTCCACGCATGCGCAATCCCCTGCAGGAACAGCTACTCAAGGCCGGCCTCGCCAAAAAGGGCAAGGTCGACCAGATTGCCCGCGAACAGGCCAAGCAGCGCCAGGGCAAGCCCATTGCCAGCGAGGCCGCCGAGAAGATCGACACCCAGCGCCTGCAGGCCGAACGCGCCGAACGCGATCGCGCCCTGGCTGCCGAGCGCAATGCGCAGGCCCATGCCCGCGAGATCGCCGCCCAGGTGCGCCAGATCATCGAGGCCAACAAGGTCAAGCGCGAAGGCGAGATCAGCTATCGCTTCAACGACGGCGAGAAGATCCACAGCGTGCTGGTGAACGAAACCCTGCGCACCCAGCTGGCCAAAGGCACGCTGGTGATTGCGCGCTTGGGCGACGGCTACGAGCTTTTGCCGCGCGCTGCAGCCGACAAGCTGCGCGAGCGCGACGCCAGCGTCATCGTGCTGGACCACGGCCGGGCCGCGGATGCCAAGCCGGCCAGCGATGACGATGAGTTCTACAGCCAGTTCAAGGTGCCGGACGACCTGATCTGGTGATGCGCAAGAATCGGAGTGTGGCATCAGTCGCCACCGGCTAGTTTGAGGTCTCGCCACTCGACTGCCCACCATGCACGCACAACTCATCGAATCGCCCAACCAGTCCATCGCCTCGCGCATTGAGGCCATCGATTGGCCGACCCTGCTGGCGGAGCTCGATGAACGCGGCAGCGCAGTGATTCAAGGCCTACTCGATGCCGAGCTATGCCGCGATATCGCAGCCCACTACGCCGACGAGTCGCGGTATCGCAGTCGCGTGGTGATGGCCCGCCACAACTTCGGCCGAGGCGAATACCGGTACTTCCGCTACCCCCTGCCCGAGCCCGTGCAGCAGTTGCGCGGCGCGCTGTATCCGCAGCTGGCGCCCTTGGCCAGCCAGTGGAACGTCCGCATGGGCATAGCGATGCAGTATCCGGCGACACACGAGGCGTTCCTGGCTCGCTGCCATGAGGCCGGCCAGACGCGCCCGACGCCGCTGCTGCTCAAATACGGTACCGGCGACTACAACTGCCTGCATCAGGATCTTTACGGCGAACACGTGTTTCCGCTGCAGGTGGCGGTCCTGCTGTCCGAACCCGGTCGCGACTTCAGCGGCGGTGAATTCGTGCTCACCGAGCAGCGGCCACGTATGCAGTCGCGCGTCGAGGTGGTGCCGCTGCGCCAGGGAGACGCCGTAATCTTTGCCGTCAACCAGCGTCCGGTCGCCGGCATGCGGGGTTCCTACAGGGTCACCATGCGCCATGGCGTGAGCCGCGTGCGCAGCGGCCAGCGTCACACGCTGGGTGTCATATTCCACGACGCCCAGTAGGTATGCAGCACGACCCGGTGCGTATCCTTTAGGATGGTCGCTTTCGTACCTCGAAAGGATCGTGCCGCCTATGCAGAACCACGAACCGACCGTTGCAACCGGCCAACCCGAACATCACCTGCAGCGAAATCTGCGCAACCGCCACCTGCAGCTGATCGCCATCGGCGGCGCCATCGGCACCGGCCTGTTCATGGGCTCGGGCAAGACGATCAGCCTCGCGGGCCCGTCGGTGATTTTCGCCTACGCGATCATCGGCAGCGTGCTGTTCTTCATGATGCGCGCCATGGGCGAGCTGCTGCTGTCCAACCTGAACTACAAGTCGTTCGTCGATTTCAACTACGACTTGCTCGGCCCCTGGGCGGGTTTCTTCACCGGCTGGACCTACTGGTTCTGCTGGGTGGTCACGGGCATCGCGGACATTGCGGCCATCACCGGTTATATCCAATTCTGGGCGCCGCACGTGCCGCTATGGCTGCCCGGATCGGCCTGCATTCTCCTGCTGCTGGGCCTCAACTTGCTGACCGTGAAGCTCTTCGGTGAAATGGAGTTCTGGTTTGCGCTGGTGAAGATCGTCGCCATCGTCGCGCTGATCGCCGTCGGCATCGTGCTGATCGCCATCGGTTTCACCTCGCCGACCGGCGCCAAGGCCGCGGTGTCCAATCTCTGGGCGAATGGCGGCTGGTTCCCGCACGGCGGTTCAGGATTCATGGCGGCGTTCCAGATCGCCGTGTTTGCCTTCGTCGGCATCGAGCTGGTGGGCACGGCATCAGCCGAAGCGCGTGATCCGGAAAAAACCCTGCCCAAGGCGATCAACTCCATTCCCATCCGCGTGATCATCTTCTACGTGCTCGCCCTGCTGGTGATCATGACGGTCACGCCGTGGAACGAAGTGGCGCCGGATCGCAGCCCGTTCGTGAACCTGTTCATGCTGATCGGCATTCCGATCGCCGCCAGCCTGATCAACTTCGTGGTGCTCACCTCGGCAACGTCCTCCGCCAACAGCGGCATCTACTCGACCGGCCGCATGCTCTACGGTCTTTCGGCTGGCCGCCTCGGCCCCAAGCCGTTCGCCAGACTGAGCAACAACAACGTGCCGGCGAACGGCCTGGCCTATTCGTGTTTCCTGCTCTTCATCGGCGTGTTCCTGCTCTACCAGGAAGGCGACGTCATGAAGGTCTTCACCATCGTCACCACCATCTCCAGCATCTGCTTCATCTTCGTGTGGTCGCTGATCATGATCGCCTACATGCGCTACCGGAAACTGCATCCGGAGCGTCATGCGACGTCGATCTTCAAGATGCCCGGCGGCGTGGCGATGTGCTGGATCGTGCTGGCCTTCTTCGCCTTCGTGCTGTGGGTGTTCGCGCAGAAGCAGGACACGCTGCAGGGCCTGATCTACACCCCGATCTGGTTCATCTGCCTGGCCCTCTGCTACCCGCTCTATCGCCGGCAGGCGATCGAGCATCGCAAACAGACGCATTGACGTTGCGACACGTGACGGCGCGCGGCCCAAGCCCGCGTCGTCACGGCCTAAGAAGGGCCTGATTCACAGGCATAAAAAAACGGCCGCGAGGGCCGTTTTTTTTTTGTGAATGGCGATGCTTCCATTCACTGAATCTGGAGCGGGAAACGAGACTCGAACTCGCGACCCCGACCTTGGCAAGGTCGTGCTCTACCAACTGAGCTATTCCCGCATCGAAGTCGCGCATTGTAATGGCTAATCCGCGCCCGTCAAGCACCTGTCATGAATCTCAGGGCTTCTTTTATTCAGTCGTCGTTGCGGGGCAGCGGATGGCCGGAACCATCGCCCTTCAGGCTGGGCCACGCGGCGCGCAGGTAGTACAGGCCCGACCAGATGGTGAGGATGCCGGCGATCACCAGCAGTCCCTCGCCGATGTGATACAGGCGCAAGGCCTCGGCGTCCTTCTCGTGCTGGACGATCAGCACCACCAGAGCGACCATCTGCATGGCGGTCTTGAGCTTGCCGATGAAAGCCACCTTGATGGTGGCACGCATGCCGATCTCGGCCATCCATTCGCGCAAGGCGGAGACACTGATCTCGCGTCCCACGATGATGGCTGCCGTGATCGCCATCAGGATGCCCGGCCAGCCGCCGCGATGGGTTTCCACCAGCAGGAACAGCGTCACCGCCACCATCAGCTTGTCGGCGACCGGATCGAGGAAGGCGCCAAAGGCCGAGGTGAGATTCATGCGCCGGGCGAGATAGCCATCCAGCCAATCGGTGATGGCGGCAAGCGCGAACACGATGGCTGCCGTGATGTTGTGCCCAGGAAACTGCCAATAGAACACCACCACCATCACCGGCAACAGCAGCACGCGAAACAAGGTCAGCCAGGTGGGCAGGTTGATGTGCATAAATCCTTTCCGGTTTGCAGCAGTCAGCAGGGAAGCTTGTGGATCAACGCCATCATCAACCGTCCACGCCCTCGATCATGCGGGATTTTGATGTAAGCCGGCATGACGGTCCGCACCCATTCGCGCGGATCAGCCATGGAGTGCAGCATAAATGCGTTCGGCCAATCCGCGATCAATGCCTTTCACGCGGGTGAGCTCCTCCACGCCGGCCGCTTCCACGCCGGCGAGACCGCCAAATGCCTTGAGCAGGGCCGAACGGCGGCGCGCGCCGACGCCGGCAACATCCTCCAGCACGCTGCGCTCGCGCGCCTTCTCGCGGCGCTTGCGATGGCCGGTGATGGCAAATCGATGCGCCTCGTCGCGCACGGCGGCCACCAGATGCAACGCCGGCGATGACGGGCCCGGATGCAGGTTGCGGCCCGAATCGGCCAGCACCAGCGTCTCCTCGCCCGCGCGGCGACCCGGCCCCTTGGCCACGCCGACCACGTGGATGCCGGTCACGCCAAGCTCGCGCAATACGTCCAGCGCCTGCGCCACCTGCCCGCTGCCGCCATCGATCAGCAGCACGTCGGGCCGCGCGCCCTCGCCTTCGGCCAGCCTGCGGAAGCGGCGCACCAGCGCCTGATGCATGGCCGCATAGTCGTCGCCGCCGGTGATGCCGCTGATGTTGAAGCGGCGGTAGTGCGATTTCTCCGGGCCTTCCGGGCCAAACACCACGCAGGACGCCACGGTGAGCTCGCCCTGGGTGTGGCTGATATCGAAACACTCGATGCGGCGCGGCGGCTCGTCCATCTCGAGCAACTTCTGCAGATCGTCGAAACGCGCACCCAGGGTCTGCCGGCTGGCCAGCCTCGCGGTCAGCGATGCCTGGGCGTTGCGCTCGGCCATCTGCAGGAAGCGCGCACGTTCGCCGCGCACGCTGGATTTGAGCTCCACCGCATGGCCCGACTGCTGCGCCAGCACTTCGCCGAGGACCTGTTGGGTGGGCAGCGTTTCGCCCAGGATCAGCTCGCGTGGGACCGGACGGTCCAGGTAGTACTGCGCGATGAACTGCTCCAGCACGTCGGACGGTTCGGCATCCAGCGGCAGGCGCGGGAAGAAGTCGCGCGTACCCAGGCTGATGCCGTTGCGGAAGAACAGCACACTCACGCAGGCCATGCCCGCTTCGATGCGGCAGGCGAGCACGTCCATGTCCGCGCTGGCGCCCTGCACGTGGTGCTCGGCCTGCAGCTTGCGCAAGGCGCCGACCTGGTCGCGGAACGACGCCGCGCGCTCGAATTCCAGCGCCTTGCTCGCTTGCTCCATCTGGCTCGCCAGCTCGTCGATGACCGCGCTGCTGCGGCCTTCGAGGAACATCTCCGCGTGGCGCACGTCGTTGCGATAGTCGTCGACCGTAATCAGCTGCACGCACGGCGCCGTGCAACGACCGATCTGGTGCTGCAGGCAGGGACGCGAGCGGTTCTTGAAATAGCTGTCCTCGCACTGGCGCACCTTGAACAGCTTCTGCATCAGGTTGAGGCTTTCGCGCACGGCGAAGGTGCTCGGGTACGGCCCGAAATAGCGGCCCGGCAGATTGCGTGCGCCGCGATGAAAGGCCAGCCGCGGGTAGTCCTCGCCGCCCGACAGATAGATGTACGGGTAACTTTTATCGTCGCGCAGCAGGATGTTGTAGCGCGGCTTGAGCGATTTGATCAGCTGCGATTCGAGCAGCAGCGCCTCGCCTTCGGTGCGCGTGATGGTGATCTCGGTGCGCGCGATCTGCGAGACCATCGCCGCGATGCGCGGCTCCATGCGCGGCTTGAGGAAATAGCTGCCGACGCGCTTCTTTAGGTTGCCGGCCTTGCCCACGTACAGCAGCTCGCCGTCCTCGTCGAAATAACGATAGACGCCGGGCGACGTGCTCAGGTTTTTGACGAAAGCCTTGCCGTCGAAGGCTTGCGGCGGCGGTGTGGACTGCATCGTGTGATTCTATCCGGTCACTGCTGCCCGCAGGCGCACGATCAGGCCATCCACGCCCTGCTCCGCCAGCGCCACAGCGCGGCGAAACCCCTCGGTATCGCCAAAGTACGGATCGGGAAACTCTTCCGGCGCGGCCACGCCCGCCCAAGGCAGGAACAAGGCCGGCGCCACGCCATCACGCGGACGCAGCCCTTCGAGCGTCTCCAGATTGTCCTGGTCCATCGCCAGCACCCAGTCGAACGTCTGGAAATCGGCTGCCCGCACCTGTCGCGCGCGATGCGGCGACAAGTCATAGCCGGCATCCGCTGCCGCACGCAGCATGCGCGGATCGGCGCCCTTGCCGATATGCCAATGGCCGGTGCCGCAGGAGGCCAGCGACAACGAAAGGCCGGCCTGTGCCGCGCGCTGGCGAGCCACGGCTTCCACCAGTGGCGAACGGCAGATATTGCCCAAGCACACAAACAAGATGGACGGGACCGGCGCGCTTTTCATCAGATGGAAATGTCCTCGTCGCGTCGCCCTGATATAGGCATCGCATGAAAACTCGAAATGGCTGCGGAAAGGGCCGCAATCAAGCCCTCAGGGAGTGACTAAAGTCACGATTGTTGTGACACGCGAAGTCTGCCTATGCTTGCCCGATCCACAGGGAGGAAGAAAGTGAATCGCAAGCTCATTACGATAGTGGCCGCTGCCATGCTGCTGGGCCAGGCGGCCATCGCAGGACCCGCCGGGCAAGACGCGCCGGCTCCGGCTGCCGCCTCGCCCACGGCAGGCGCCAGTGCCAATACGGCAGGCGATCATCCGGCGAGCATCGACGAGGATCGCCCCCAGCCGGCCCCGCGCTTTTCCGCCGCCATGAAGAACAACGCCGGCACGGGCACCGTGGTGGTCATGGTGCAGGTCGGACCGGACGACAAGGCCAAGTCTTTCCACGTGATGATGTCGTCGGGCTCCAAGGCCCTCGACGACGAGGCCATCCGAACCGCGAAGGGCTGGTCGTACAAGTCGGCCGTCAAGAACGGCGCGCCTGCCGATGGTTATGTGCAGGTGCCGATCAGCTTCAACAAATAGCCTGAGTCGATGCAGGGCTGATTGGAGGATCGCTCGTGGGCTGCCTGCCTCTACCCATCCTGTTCGTGCTCGGCTTTTTGATCGGTCGCGCCGTTGCCGGTACCAACGGCGCCCTGTGGGGCGCCGGCATCGGGCTGGTAGTGGGCCTGGTCCTGGGCGGCTTGTTCGTGATGCTGCTGCGTCGCCGACGCTGAGGCTCAGCGCTGGGCCAGCCAGCGCTCCGCACGCTCGAGGTCGGCCTCAGTATCGATGCCCGGCGGGAACGGTTCGGGCGTCAGTCGGGCAGCGATGGCATAGCCGTGTTCGAGCACGCGCAGCTGCTCCAGCGATTCGGCCTGCTCCAGCTGAGTGCGCGCCAGCGTGGTGTAACGCTTGAGGAAGCCTGCGCGATACGCGTAGATGCCGATATGGCGCAGGAACGGCACGTTCGCGGGCAATACATCACGATCGGCAGCAAACGCATCGCGCGCCCACGGCAGCGGTGCACGACTGAAGTACAACGCCCGCCCATTGGCAGAACGCACAAGTTTGACCACGTTGGGATCAAACAGCTCGTGCGTATCCACGATCGGCGTGGCCAGCGTGGCCATCGGCGCATCGTCCTCGGCCAGCGCGCGCGCCACTTCGCGGATACCCGCCGCCGGCGCGAACGGCTCGTCGCCCTGCAGATTCACCACGATGGCGTCGTCGGGCCATGCGTAGAACTCGGCACATTCGCCCAGGCGATCGCTGCCCGAGGCGTGGCCGCTGCGCGTCATGCATACATCCACGCCATGCCCTTGCAAGGCATCGGCGATGCGCTGGTCGTCCACCGCCACCACCACTTGCGTGGCACCCGCCTCGAGCGCGCGCTGCGCCACGCGCACCACCATTGGCACACCAGCTATATCGCGCAGCGGTTTGGCCGGCAGGCGCGTGGAGCCGTAGCGGGCGGGAATGGCGACGATGAAGGACGGGGTGGCAGTGGGCATGGCGATCTCTGCGTGAGGCCACAAGGGTAGCTGCACCCGTTCCCACGGGCGAGACCTTGTGGGAGCGCACCCTGTGCGCGACGGGCATGCCGGACGGTCTCGGTTCCGGCCAGTCGCGCACAGGGTGCGCTCCCACAGAAAGCCGAATTGCTCGAATCAGGCGGTTTCCAGCTTGAACCCGCAGCGGTTGGCCAGCTCGATGAACCCAGGGAACGAGGTCGCCACATTGGCGCAATCGTTGATGCGCACCGACCCACTGGCGACCAGGCCGGCCACTGCGAAACTCATGGCAATACGGTGATCGCCATGGCTCTCGATGGTACCGCCATGCAGCGAGCCGCCGTGGATGGTGGCACCATCAGGAGTCTCGTCGACAACGGCGCCGAGCGCGCGCAACCCCGTGGCCATCGCCGCCAGGCGATCCGACTCCTTCACGCGCAGCTCGGCCGCACCGCGCACCACGGTATTGCCCGTGGCTGCCGTGGCCGCGACGAACAGCGCGGGGAATTCGTCGATCATGTCGGGCACCAGCGCCTCGGGCAGTTCGATGCCGTGCAGCGGCGCATGGCGCACCACCAGATCGCCGACTGGTTCACCGCCGCTCTCGCGTTCGTTTTCGATGCGAATATCCGCCCCCATCAAACGCAGCGCCTGCAGCAGGCCGGTGCGGCGCGGATTGAGGCCTACCGACTGCAAGCGCAGCTCGGCACCCGGCACGATGCTGCCGGCGACGAGGAAGAATGCCGCCGAGGAGAAGTCCGCCGGCACATCCACATTGGTAGCGCGCAAGGTATGACCGCCGCTCAGTCGTGCGCGACCCGGTGCGAAATCAATGGGCCAGCCAAACGCCGCAAGCATCCGCTCGGTGTAGTCGCGCGTCGGATGCGGCTCGATCACTTCTGTTTCGCCTTGCGCATACAGGCCCGCGAGCAACAGCGCCGACTTCACCTGGGCACTGGCCACCGGCAAGGTATAGGCGATGCCATGAAGCGCCTGCCCGCCGCGCACCTGCAGCGGCGGAAGACCGTCCTGCGTGTCGATCTTCGCGCCCATGCGGGCAAGCGGGTCGGTCACGCGGCGCATCGGACGCTTGGACAGCGATTCGTCGCCGACCAGCGTGCTATCGAAGGCCTGCCCTGCCAGCAATCCGGCCAGCAGGCGCATGCCGGTGCCGGCATTGCCGCAGTCCAACAACTGCGTGGTTCCCTTCAGGCCGTGCAAGCCCACGCCATGCACCACGCGTTCGCCATCGGCCGGGGTTTCGATGCGAACGCCCAGCTGCTGCAGCACGGCTGCAGTGGCGCGCGTATCTTCGCCTTCAAGAAAACCACGGATATGCGAAGCACCTTCCGCCAACGCACCCAGCATCAGCGCGCGGTGCGAAACGGATTTATCGCCAGGCACACGCACGCTGCCCTTGAGCGCGCGCGCGGCGTGACTGGTCCAGTCGAGTCGGGTCACGAAGCATTCTCCAACGGCTGCACAGCGGCGGCCACAGTTCTATCAGGGCAGCGCCACGGGGTAGGAGCCGAGCACACGCACCTGCGCGGCGGCTTCGCCCATTTCCTTCATCGCAGCCTGCAAAGGCGCGTCGTTGATGTGACCGGAGACATCGATAAAGAAGGCGTACTGCCACTTGCCCGAATGCGCCGGACGCGATTCGATGCGATTGAGGCTGATGTCGTGCTCGGCAAACGGCTTGAGCACGTGATACAGCGCGCCCGGCTTGTCGTTCACGGTGATCAGCAGTGAGGTGCGATCGTTGCCGGACGGCGGAAACAGCGAGCGGCCGATGACCAGGAAGCGCGTGGTGTTGTCCGCGCGGTCTTCAATGCCCTGGGCCACCGTCTTCAGGCCATACACGCGGCCCGCCGTTTCGCCGGCAATCGCAGCCACGTCATCGGCGTGACGCGCCATGCGGGCCGCCTCGGCGTTGCTGCTCACCGCCACGCACTCGACACCAGGCAAGTTGATGTGCAGCCAGGTCTTGCACTGCTGCAACGACTGCGCATGCGCGTAAACACGCTTGATGCCCTCCAGCTTGCCCTGCATCGAATGCAGGCACTGATGCACGCGCAATTCCACTTCACCGCAAATGGTGGCTTCGGAGGTGAGGAACATGTCCAGGGTGACCTGGATCATGCCCTGCCCGGAATTCTCCACCGGCACGACGCCGAAATCGGCGTGGCCCGCCGCCACTTCCTGGAAAACTTCCTCGATGCTGCCCAGCGGCAGTCCGTAGGCGGCGTGACCGAAATGCTTGCGCACGGCCTGTTCGCTGAAGGTGCCCTCAGGGCCGAGAAAGCCGACCTTGAGGGGATCTTCCTGGGCCAGGCACGAGGACATGATTTCGCGGAACAGCCGCACCATTTCCACGTCGGTGAGCGGGCCATCGTTGCGGTCCACCACCATGCGCAGCACGTGGGCTTCGCGTTCCGGGCGGTAATAGTCGATCGCCGAAAGCCCCTCGCCCTTGACGCGGGCCACTTCCTGCGCCCATCCGGCGCGCTCGGAGATCAGCTGCTGGATCTGCTGATCGATGCTGTCGATGCGCTCGCGCACATCGGAAAGCGAGGATTTCTTATCGGTCATGTCGTGGGCTGCGCAAGCAACGGAAGTCCAAATGGGGATCAGGGATAGTCCTTGATGTGCGACCAGGCGTGCAACGGTTTCATCCGTGACGATGCGCGAAATCGCGCATGAAACCCACCAGGGCCTGCACCGCTTCGAGCGGAACCGCGTTGTAAAGCGAGGCGCGCATGCCGCCCACCGCCTTGTGTCCCTTGAGCGCGAGCAGGCCGGCGGCTTCCGATTCCTTGAGGAAATCCGCGTCCAGCGCGCTGTCGTGCAAGGTGAACGGCACATTCATGCGCGAACGCGAATCCAGTGCCACCGGGTTGCGATAGAAACCGTTGGAGTGGTCGATGGCGTCGTACAGCAGCGTGGCCTTGGCCGCATTGCGCTCGCCGATCGCTGCCAGACCGCCCTGCTCCTTCAACCACTGAAACGTGAGGCCGGCCAAATACCAGCCCCAGGTGTTCGGCGTATTGAGCATGGAATCGTTGGCGGCGTGATCGGCGTAGCGGAAGATCCGCGCCATCGGCCGCGTGGCGCGCTCCAGCAGGTCGCGCCGGATGATCATCACCACCAGGCCCGATGGGCCGATGTTCTTCTGCGCGCCGGCGTAAATCAGCCCGAATTTGCTGACATCGATGGGCCCGGAGAGGATGTCCGACGACATATCCGCCACCAGCGGCACGTCGCCCACCTCGGGAATCTCGTGGAATTCCACGCCATGAATGGTTTCGTTCGGCGTGTAGTGCACGTAAGCGGCGCGCCCGTCGAGCTGCCACGTGTCGCGCGGCGGCAGGCGCATGTAATGCTCGGCCTTGCTGCTGGCGGCGACATTCACCTTGACGTACGGGGCCGCCTCGCTGGCCGCCTTCTCGCCCCAATGGCCCGTCACGATGTAATCGGCACTGGCGCCTTCGGCGGCCAGATTCATCGGGATTTGCGCGAAATGCTGGGTGGCGCCGCCCTGCAGGAACAACACCGCGTAGTTCGCCGGAACCGCCAGCAGCTCGCGCAGATCGGCCTCGGCCTGCTGGGCCAGACCCATGAAGGCCTTGCCGCGGTGAGACAGCTCCATCACCGAGGCGCCGCAACCCTGCCAGTCCAGCAATTCGCGCTGGGCGCGCTCGAGCACCGGTTGCGGCAATGCGGCCGGGCCAGCGCTGAAATTCCAGAGTCTGCTCACTGACGACGCCTATGGAAGGAACATCGCCGCATTATGCCGCGTCGCAGCAACCGCGAGTCAACCAAAGATGACGCTGCCTCGGGACTGCCTGAAGGCTGCCTCAGAAACGCACCAGCAAGGCCACCGCAATGCCCAGGGCGAGCACCGCGGCGGTAGCGATCAGCCACCACACCTCGCCGCGCGGGCCGGCGTCCTCTTCGGGCAGATGCGGGCGCTCCGGCTCGGGCTGAATGATCTCCGGCTCCGGCTCCAGTCCCGGGGCATCGACCACGAAACGATGCATGCCCAGGCCCACCTGATCACCCGGCCGCAGCGCGGCCTGGGTTACCGGCACGCCGTTGACGCGCAGGGGATAGCGCTCGGACTGCTGGCCGGCCTCCAGCATCAGCTGGCCGTCGCGCCAGAACACCACCAGCGACGCCGTCTCGCCCTGCGGAAGCTCCAGCGGGATGCGCCCATGCGGGCCAAGTTCCAGCTTGTCCAGCAAGGTCAAAACTCGGCCGGACAAGGGCCCCGCCACCGCACGCAAAGCCACCGTGCAACGTCCTTCGGCCGGCACGGTCACGGGCAGGTTGTGGGCGGGTTCTTCCTCGGCACGCAGCAGCATGCGGCAATCGCCGACGCTCAGGATGTCGCCGGCACGCAACAAGGCCTTCTCACGCACCGGGCGCGCATTCACGTAGATGCGGTTGCCCTGGGGCAAGACCTGCAGTACCCAGCCGCGGCGATCCAGTTGGATGCGCAGGTGATAAGTGCCGGCCTGATGCGCGGCCAGGATCAGGTCATTGTCCGGCGCACTGCCGATGCGCAGCGCCGGCCCGTCCCAGTGGAAATCCTCGCGGGGCGAATTGGGAAACTCGATGCGCATCTGTGAACCAGTCGATGGACGGGCGGGACTCTAGCAGATGCCTGCGAGCTTAAGGACGCTCTGATCTCACCCATGGGCTTCGACAACAGAGCTGCGCGCGCTGCGCAGCGGCAGTTCCGGGTGACGTGGCTTACCATATGCCTTTGCCTCCCAGGAACACCCATGCCCAAGATCGACATCCGCCGCCCCCACCAGCTCTCCGTGACCGAGGCCCGCGCGGTGGTCGACAAGGTGGCGGCCCGCATGCAAGAAAAGTTCGGCATGGAGGGCCAGTGGCAGGGCGACATCCTGCGCTTTTCCCGCCCGGGCGTGAACGGCAGCATTGCCGTGGCGGGCGACGTCATCCACGTGACAGCCGAGCTGGGAATGATGCTGGCGCCGCTCAAGGGCATGGTGGAACAGGAGATCCGTCGCAAGCTGGATGAGCATTTTGGCTGATGATTCTTTAACCATTGGACTTTCCGTGGCATAATCGACGGATTAAGCAGCCACGACGGCTGCCCTGCCCCCACGGAACGCATGGCCAAAGACGACGTCATCGAAATGGAAGGTACGGTCCAGGAGACCCTGCCCAACACCATGTTCCGCGTGCAGCTGGAAAACGGCCACGTCATCACGGCCCATATTTCCGGCCGCATGCGCAAGCATTACATCCGCATTCTCACCGGCGACAAGGTGAAGGTCGAAATGACCCCCTACGACCTGACCAAGGGTCGCATCACCTACCGCATGAAATAATCGCTCGTCTGTAGGAGCGCACTTGTGCGCGAAAAGCCTACGCAGCGGTAAAGCCGGAACCTTGCGGTCGCGCACAAGTGCGCTCCTACAAGGGACGGCCCATCGAAAAGGCCGCGCCATGTCGCGGCCTTTTTGTTTGCCCTCTCCCCACAACAACGAAAAACGGCGCCGTATCGCTACGGCGCCGCTCTCTCGTGAAGGTATAAAACCCAGGCTTACCAGTTGTAGCTGGCACCCACGCCCACACCGGCGTCGCCGTGGGTGGTTGCGCTGACGTTGAGCTTCACGGCAAATTTGCCGGTCGCGCTCATGGCCGACATGCTGACCGCCACGCTGGACTGGCCGCGGAAGCTGCCCACGCCCGCGCCGATGGAGTGCCCGCCGTTGACCACCGCCTGCGGGATGGAGGACATGGCCATCGCCGAGGCGACGCCGCCATCCGCCTGGCGACCCATGTTCCTGACCTGCTGGTCGGTGTAGCTCTTGGACCAGTCGGCCACCTGCTGCACCTGGCCCACCGTGGCCGCGTCCGTCGCCGAGGTACCCGGAGCCACGTTGTGGATCACCGCGGCATTGCCGCCGCCGTTCAAGGTCACGCTGCTGCTGCCATCGGCGTTGGTGTCGTAGGTCACCGCCGTATTGGTCGAGCCATCGGCATTCATCACACCGGCGGCCTTCAGCTGGCCCACGTTCACGGCATCCGTGTTGGCCGTACCGGCCGCCACATTGGTCACCTGACGCTCATGGCCGGCCGAACCCATCGACACGCTGTTGCTGCGATCGGCGACCGAGTTGGCGCCCACGGCCACGCTGTTGTCAGCCGAGGCTACCGCGGCATTGCCCAGCGCGGTGCTGTTGTTGCCGGACGCGACGGCGCCGTTGCCACCGGCGGTCGAGGTGCTGCCCGAAGCCACCGGCTGCTTGCTGTTGCTGTCCTTGCTGACCTGGAACATGCCGGACTGGCCGTTGGTGATGTTGGTGACGTTGCTCACGGCACCCGCCATCGTGTTCACCGTGTTTTCCACGTTGGTCACGCGGCCATCGAGGTTGGTCACCGCCTGGTTGGTGGCGTTGAGCTGGCTGCCATTCACCGCATCGGTGCTGGAGGCAGACAAGTTGCCGGCCGCCACGTTGGTGACCTGGCGTTCCTGCCCCACTGCACCCACCGAGACACTGTTCGCACGGTCAGCCACCGAACCCGCACCCAGCGCCACGCTGTTGGCCTGGCTGGCCTGCGCGCCGTTGCCGATCGCCACCGCATTGGCGGCAGATGCCTTGGTGTTGCCACCCACGGCCACGCTGTCCGAGCCCGCAGCGTTGGCAGCGGCAGCCGTCGAATTGACCTTCACGTACTTCAGGCCACCGGTGTTCATGGTGTTGATGGTGCTGTTGATGTTGGCGATATCGCCGGTGTTCTGCGCCACCTGCTGGTTGGTCGCATACAGCTGCGAGCCGTTCACCGCATCGCTGCTGGTCGCGGACAGCGCGCCGTCCTTGACGTTGCTCACCTGCACCGGCGTACCGGCATTACCCAGCGTCACCTTGTCATGGGCGGCGGAATCGTACTTCACCGCGTCAGCAAGCTGACCATTCATGCCATTGATGGTGGTGTTGATGGTGGAGATGTCGGTGGTGTTCTGCGTGACGCGACCATCGAGATTGCTGATGGCACTGCCCGCGTTGTTGACCGTGGTGGTGGAACCGTCCGCATTGTGCACGCTGTAGCTCGGTGCCGAGATGGAACCATCCGCATTCACTGTCGAGCCACCGCCGATGGCATTGGCCATCGACTGGCTCACGCCATACAACTGACCACCGTTGACGGCATCCTTGCTGCCAGCCGCCACCGTGCCATCTGCCACGTTCAGCAGCTTGCGGGCGCCGGCGGTGCCCTGGAAGTCCACCGCAGCACCGTTCGTGCTCTTGCCCACCGTCAGGTTGGCGCCGGCCGAAGCCTGCTGGACCAGACCGATCGTGCCGCTGTTGATCTGGGTGTTGATGGTGTTGATGTCGGAGGTGTTCTGCACGACGCGGCCATCGATGTTGGTGAGCGCCGTGCCCACGTCGTTCGCCGTGGTCGTCGTGCCGTCGGCATTGTGCAGGGTGTAGCTCGGCGCCACGATGGCACCGGTGGTGCTGTTGTAGCTCGCACCGCCGCCGAAGGCCGAAGCCGTGGTGGTGCCCTGCTGGTCGGCCTTGCCTTCCACGCGGGTCACGTTGGCGTTGGTCGTGTTGAGCTGCGACATGTTCACCGCATCGGTGTCAGCCACGCCAGCCGTCACATTCTTGAGCGTGCGGGTGGCGCCGTTCTTGTCGGCAAAGTCCACTGCAACGCCGTCGGTGCCCTTGCCCACGGTCAGGTCGGCGCCAGCCGCAGCCTGCTGCACCAGGCCCACGGTGCCGCTGTTGATCTGGTTGGTGATGTTGTTGATCGACGTCGTGTTGCCCGCGATGTCGGTGGTGTTCTGGGTCACCTGCTGGTTGGTCGCATACAGCTGCGAGCCGTTCACTGCATCGGAGCTGGCAGCGGACAGCGCACCATTCTTGACGTTCGTCACCTGCACCGGCGTACCGGCGTTGCCCAAGGTCACCTTGTCGTGCGCGGCCGAGTCGTACATCACCGCATCGGCCAGCTGACCATTCATGCCGGCAATCGTGGTGTTGATGGTGGAAATGTTACCTTCGGTGGTGGTGACGCGGTTGCCCAGGTTGGTGATGGCGGTGGTGTTGCCGGCCACATTGGCGTTGGTCGCGTTGAGCTGCGACATGTTCACTGCGTCAGTCGCGGCCACGCCAGCCGTCACGTTCTTGAGCGTGCGGGTGTTGCCGTTCTTGTCGGCAAAGTCGACCGCCACACCATCGGTGGCCTTGCCCACGGTCAGGTCGGCACCGGCCTCAGCCTGCTGCACCAGGCCCACGGTGCCGCTGTTGATCTGGTTGGTGATGTTGTTGATCGAGGTCGTATTACCCGCGATGGCCGTGGTGTTGCCGGCGATGTCGCTGGTGTTCTGCACCACGCGGCCATCGACGTTAGTGAGCGCCGTGCCCACGTCGTTCGCCGTGGTGGTCGTGCCGTCGGCATTGTGCAAGGTGTAGCTCGGCGCCACGATGGCACCGGTCGTGCTGTTGTAGCTCGCACCGCCGCCGAAGGCCGAAGCCGTGGTGGTGCCCTGCTGATCGGCCTTGCCTTCCACGCGGGTCACGTTGGCGTTGGTCGTGTTGAGCTGCGACATGTTCACCGCATCGGTGTCAGCCACGCCCGCCGTCACATTCTTGAGCGTGCGGGTGGCGCCGTTCTTGTCGGCAAAGTCCACTGCAACGCCGTCGGTGCCCTTGCCCACGGTCAGGTCGGCACCGGCCGCAGCCTGCTGGACCAGGCCAGTTGTGCCGTTGTTGATGTTGTTCTGCAGGTTGGTGATGGCCGTCGTATTGCCGGCGATGTTGGTGGTGTTCAGCGCAACATTGGCGTTGGTCGTGTTGAGCTGCGACATGTTCACCGCATCGGTGTCAGCCACGCCCGCCGTCACGTTCTTGAGCGTGCGGGTCGCGCCGTTCTTGTCGGCAAAATCCACTGCAACGCCGTCGGTGCCCTTGCCCACGGTCAGATCGGCACCGGCCGCAGCCTGCTGGACCAGGCCAGTCGTGCCGTTGTTGATGTTGTTCTGCAGGTTGGTGATGGCTGTCGTATTGCCGGCGATGTTGGTGGTGTTCTGCACCACGCGGCCATCGACGTTGGTGAGCGCCGTGCCCACGTCGTTCGCCGTGGTCGTCGTGCCGTCGGCATTGTGCAGGGTGTAGCTCGGTGCCACGATGGCACCGGTGGTGCTGTTGTAGCTCGCACCGCCGCCGAAGGCCGAAGCCGTGGTGGTGCCCTGCTGGTCGGCCTTGCCTTCCACGCGGGTCACGTTGGCATTGGTCGTGTTGAGCTGCGAGACATTCACCGCATCGGTGTCAGCCACGCCCGCCGTCACGTTCTTCAGCGTGCGGGTGGCGCCGTTCTTGTCGGCAAAGTCCACTGCAACGCCGTCGGTGCCTTTGCCCACGGTCAGGTCGGCACCGGCCGCAGCCTGCTGGACCAGACCCACGGTGCCACCGCTGATGTTGTTGACGGTGTTCTGCAGGCTGTTGATCGAGGTCGTGTTGCCGGCGATGTCGGTGGTGTTCTGAGTCACCTGCTGGTTGGTCGCATACAGCTGCGAGCCGTTCACTGCATCGGAGCTGGCGGCGGACAGCGCGCCGTTCTTGACGTTCGTCACCTGCACCGGCGTGCCGGCGTTGCCCAGGGTCACCTTGTCATGGGCGGCCGAGTCGTACATCACCGCATCGGCCAGCTGACCATTCATGCCGGCAATCGTGGTGTTGATGGTGGAAATGTTGCCTTCGGTGGTGGTGACGCGGTTGCCCAGGTTGGTGATGGCGGTGGTGTTGCCAGCCACGTTGGCGTTGGTCGTGTTGAGCTGCGACATGTTCACCGCATCGGTGTCAGCCACGCCAGCCGTCACGTTCTTCAGCGTGCGGGTGTTGCCGTTCTTGTCGGCAAAGTTGACTGTCGTGCCGTCGGTGTCCTTGCCCACGGTCAGATCGGCACCGGCTGCAGCCTGCTGAACCAGGCCCACGGTGCCGCTGTTGATCTGGTTGGTGATGTTGTTGATCGACGTGGTGTTACCCGCGATGGCCGTGGTGTTGCCCGCGATGTCGGTGGTGTTTTGCGCGACCTGCTGGTTGGTGGCATACAGCTGCGAGCCGTTCACCGCATCGGTGCTGGCAGCAGACAGGGCGCCGTTCTTGACGTTCGTCACCTGCACCGGCGTACCGGCGTTGCCCAGGGTCACCTTGTCGTGCGCGGCCGAGTCGTACATCACCGCATCGGCCAGCTGGCCGTTCATGCCGGCGATGGTCGTGTTGATGGTGGAGATGCTGCCTTCGTTGGTGGTGACGCGGTTGCCGAGGTTGGTGATGGCCATGGTGTTGCCAGCCACATTGGCATTGGTCGCGTTGAGCTGCGACATGTTCACTGCGTCAGTCGCGGCCACGCCAGCCGTCACGTTCTTGAGCGTGCGGGTGGCGCCGTTCTTGTCGGCAAAGTTCACGGCGGCACCATCGGTGCTCTTGCCCACGGTCAGGTCGGCACCGGCCGCAGCCTGCTGGACCAGGCCCACGGTACCGCTGTTGATCTGGTTGGTGATGTTGTTGATCGACGTCGTGTTACCCGCGATGGCCGTGGTGTTGCCGGCGATGTCGGTGGTGTTCTGCGCCACCTGCTGGTTGGTCGCATACAGCTGCGAGCCGTTCACTGCATCGGAGCTGGCAGCGGACAGGGCGCCGTTCTTGACGTTCGTCACCTGCACCGGCGTGCCGGCATTGCCCAGGGTCACCGTGTCATGCGCTGCCGAATCGTACTTCACCGCATCCGCGAGCTGACCATTCATGCCGGCAATGGTCGTGTTGATGGTGGAGATGCTGCCTTCGTTGGTGGTGACGCGGTTGCCGAGGTTGGTGATCGCCGTGGTGTTGCCAGCCACATTGGCGTTGGTCGCGTTGAGCTGCGACATGTTCACCGCATCGGTCGCGGCCACGCCGGCCGTGACGTTCTTGAGCGTGCGGCTGTTGCCGTTCTTGTCGGCAAAGTTCACGGCGGCACCATCGGTGCTCTTGCCGACGGTCAGATCGGCACCGGCCGCAGCTTGCTGCACCAGGCCCACGGTGCCGTTGTTGATCTGGTTGGTGATGTTGCTGATCGACGTGGTGTTACCGGCGATGTCACTGGTGTTCTGCGCCACCTGCTGGTTGGTCGCATAGAGCTGGGAGCCGTTCACCGCATCGGTGCTTGCGGCGGAGAGCGTACCGTTCGCAACATTGGCCACCTTGTTGCCGCCCATGCTGGCCGTCTGGCCAGCGCCCACGGTCAGGCCGCCATTGGCGGTGAGCATGCCGCTAAAGGTCGGATTGCTGACAACGCCCATGGTGATGGTATTGCCGCTGCGCGCCACCGTGGCATTGGTGCCAGCTGCGAAGTTGGCCGTGCCGCCCGGAGCGATGTTCTGCGACGTGGCGCCGGCGTCGGCGCTCAGATTCCAGCCCTTGTTGGCAGTGGTGTTGGCCGTGTTCGCGGTGGTTTGCGCCGTGGTCACAGCCGTGTTGAGTGTGCCGAGCGCGGTATCGACCTTGCTGAAGCCGCTGCTGACGGTGGTGGCCGCACCGGCGGTGCCGCCGATGCTGTTGGCGTTGGCCAGCGTGTAGCTGGGCGCATTGATCGCGCCGTTGGCACCAACCGTCGTGCCCAGTGCGCTTGCCGTGGTGCTGGCAACGTTGTTGACCTTGGCATCTTCAGACTGCAGCTGGCTGACGTTGACTGCGTCGGTGGCGTTTGCGCCAGCGGCCACATTGGTCAGGCGACGCTCTTTGCCCGCCGAGCCCAGCGACACTTCGCCATTGGCCGCAGACGCCGTGCCCGACAGTGCGGCGGTACCCGGGTTGTAACCAGCCGTCGCGAGATTGGCGGTAGTGGTGGAGTTTGCGCCCAGTGCGACCGAGTTTGTGGTCGAGGCGACCGCACCGGCACCGAGCGCCGTACCGCTAGCACCCGTGACACTGGTGGCATGACCAATCGCGACCGCGTAGCTCGAGAGGTGGGTATCCGCACTATTGCCCAACGAAGTCGACTGGTTGCCGGATTGCGAACCGCCACCGATCGAAAGCGAATTGTTGATGCCTGATGCAATGGATGCGTTCTGGCCGATGGCAATGCTGGCGGACCCGCCCGATGAAGCGTTCTGGCCGATGGCCACCGCACTTCCACCCGATGCGGTGGCCGAGCCACCAATGGCGATCGCCTCGCCTCCCGTCGCGCTGGAATCGGACTGCACGCTGTTGGTGTGGAAGTACTTGATGCCAGCACCGTTGTTGATGTTGGTAAGGCTGGTGTTGAGCTTGCCCAGCGCGGTGTCGACCGTATTGAACGCTCCACCCACATCCGTGGCCGCACCCGATGTGCCGGCGATGCTGTTGGCATTGGTCAGCGAGTAGCTGGGGCCGGTGACAACGCCCGTACCGGCGTTGAACGCCGCGCCTGCGCCCAGGGCGCTGACGAGCGGGGTCAGCTGCGACACGTTCACTGAGTCGGTGGCCGCGGTGCCATTGGCCAAGCCGGTGATCTTGCCGGCATTCATCAAAATATTGGCGCCGCTCTGGGTAATGGTCAGAGCGTTCGAACCGTCGGCACCGTTGATGTATTGATACCCGCCAACGGAGAGCGAATTGGCGGCAACCACGACAGAATCGGTCTGCCTGGCGTTCTTGTAATTGCCCGATGTCATGCTGTTCGCATCACAGTTGGGGATATTGACGAACGTGTTCGTACCGTCACCGCCGATGGCCTGACAGTTGCCGCCATCGGTTTGATTGAACGACATGTCGTTGACAATCAATGGGGCTTTGCCGTTGGTGCTCAACGCAAAGACAGGAGCCACGGCTGCCATCATGCCGATGGCGGCCAACTTCGAAGCGATCCCCTTGGCGGAGGACTTCTTGCGGCCCTTGGCCATTTCGGATGCGACGACCCAGCGGCAGGTGGTGGCGTTCCAGACGATGCGATAAATGGTGTTCATTGAGTGACCTAGCGGATGATGATGGTGTCGGTGGACGACTGTTTCGTCCTCATCAGCAAGGCTACGGACCGGGCCTTTGGGCCTATATCAGAGGCCTCTCAAAACCATCTCAGACGACTCTCAATTTGCGCTGCAACGACGATGCAGTGATCCAGCCGCTTTCGATTTCCGCCCATCGGTGATACTGGCGATAGGCACAAAAAAAAGACCGCGCAATGCGCGGCCTTTTCTTGTTGCTACTGATAACGAGCTATCAGCTCACGGTGGCCGGCAAGTTTTCCGCCGCTTCCGTAGTCACCACCAGCTCGCCCTCGTTGACGCTCAGGCGCACCTTGCCGCCATCGGCCAACTTGCCGAACAGCAGTTCGTCGGCCAGTGCACGCTTCACCTTCTCCTGGATCACGCGAGCCATCGGACGTGCGCCCATCTGCGGATCGAAACCATGCTCCGCCAACCAGCGGCGGGCATCGGCGTCGACATCCAGGCTCACGTGCTTCTCGGTGAGCTGGGCTTCCAGTTCGATCAGGAACTTGTCCACCACGCGCAGGATGTGATCGAAGTCCAGCGCATTGAACTGGATGATCGCGTCCAGACGGTTGCGGAATTCCGGCGTGAAGCTGCGGCGGATTACTTCCATCGCATCCATCGAATGGTTCTGCTTGACGAAGCCGATGCCGCGACGCGACGCCTGCTGCGCACCTGCATTGGTGGTCATCACCACCACCACGTTCTTGAAGTTCGCTTCGCGACCGTTGGTGTCGGTGAGCACGCCGCGATCCATCACCTGCAGCAGGATGTTGAATACATCCGGATGCGCCTTTTCGATTTCGTCGAGCAACAGCACCGCATGCGGATGCTTGGTCACCGCTTCGGTGAGCAGGCCGCCCTGATCGAAGCCGACGTAGCCCGGAGGTGCACCGACCAGGCGCGAGACCGAATGCGCTTCCATGTACTCGGACATGTCGAAGCGGATCATCTCGATACCCAGCTGCATCGCCAGCTGCTTGGTCACTTCGGTCTTGCCCACGCCGGTGGGGCCGGCGAGCAGGAAGCAACCGATCGGCTTGGACGGATCGGCCAGACCCGAACGCGCCATCTTGATCGACGCGGCCAGCGCTTCGATCGCCGGATCCTGGCCGAACACCACCATTTTCAGGTTGCGCTCGAGGTTCTTCAGCACGTCACGATCCGACGCCGACACCTGCTTGGCGGGGATGCGCGCCATCTTGGCCACGATGTATTCGACTTCGGGCACATCCACCCTGCCCGTGCGCTGATCGGCAGGCAGCAGGCGCTGGCGCGCACCGGCCTCGTCGATCACGTCGATGGCCTTGTCCGGCAGCAGGCGATCGGGAATGTGCTTCACCGACAGATCCACCGCCGCCTTGAGCGCTTCGCTGGTGTAGGTGACGTTGTGGTGTTCCTCGAAACGCGAACGCAGGCCCTTGAGGATTTCCAGGCTATCGGCCACCGTCGGCTCGACCACGTCGATCTTCTGGAAGCGACGGGCCAGCGCGCGGTCCTTCTCGAAGATGCCGCGGAATTCCTGGAACGTGGTGGAACCGATGCAGCGCAGCTCGCCCGAGGCCAGCATGGGCTTGATCAGGTTGCTCGCGTCCATGGTGCCGCCCGACGCCGAACCCGCACCGATGATGGTGTGGATCTCATCGATGAACAGGATGGCACCGGTCTGCTTCTTCAGCTGGTTGATGACGGCCTTGAGACGCTTCTCGAAGTCGCCGCGATACTTGGTGCCGGCGACCAGCGCACCCAGGTCCAGCGACCAGATGGTGGCGTTCTCGAGCACTTCGGGTACTTCGCCGTCGACGATGCGCTTGGCCAGGCCTTCGGCCAGGGCCGTCTTGCCCACGCCGGCCTCGCCCACGTAGAGCGGGTTGTTCTTGCGGCGGCGGCACAGCACCTGGATGGTGCGCTCGATTTCGTCCTGGCGGCCGATCAGCGGATCGATCTTGCCTTCGAGCGCCAGCTCGTTGAGGTTGCTGGCGTATTCGCTGAGCGGATTGCCCTTGGGCTCGCCGTCTTCACTCTCGCGCTCGGTGCCCGGCATGCTCGACGACGGCTCGTCGCCGATCTTGGCGATACCGTGCGAAATATAGTTGACCACGTCCAGGCGGGTGATCTCCTGCTGGTGCAGGAAATACACGGCGTGCGAATCCTTTTCGCCGAAGATCGCCACCAGCACGTTCGCGCCGGTGACTTCTTTACGGCCCGAAGACTGTACGTGATAAACCGCGCGCTGCAGCACGCGCTGGAAGCCGAGGGTGGGCTGGGTATCGCGCTCGTCCCCGTGCGGCAATACCGGTACGGTTTCGGCAATGATCTTTTCCAGCTCGCGCGACAGGCGCGGCAGGTCGACGCCGCAGGCGCGCAGTGCGCCCAGGGCCGACTGGTTTTCGGTAAGAGCGAGCAGCAAATGTTCCACCGTCATGAATTCATGACGCTGCTCGCGGGCCTGCTTGTAGCACTGGCCGATGGTGACTTCGAGATCCTTGCTGAACATCCGGACCTACTCCGCTGTGTGGCTGGGCGTCACGCGCCCCGATAGCTACGAAATGGGGGTGCTGGAAGGCTCTTCAATATCCGTGCCAGGGACGGGCTGTGAGATGGGTAGCGTGGGCGCCAGAACCGACCTTGGCAGATCCTCTCTACACACCTTTCATTACCTCTTTTCAGAGCTTTTCCATAGTGCACAACAAAGGGTGCTGATGAGCACGTGAATATTCGTTCACCTGGGTCACCTTGGTTTCCGCGACTTCCCGGGTAAACACCCCGCACACGCCTTTTCCGCGCGTATGCACGTGAAGCATGACTTGCACCGCACGTTCCTGGTCCAGACTGAAAAAACTTCTCAGCACTTCGACCACAAAATCCATCGGTGTGAAATCGTCGTTCAGCAGTACCACCTGGAAGAGCGGCGGGCGAGCCACCTCCGGACGGGAGGTTTCCAGCGCCAGGCCGTGACCGCTGCCTTGTTCGTGTTCGGGTTCGTGAGCCATGGGTCTACGTGAAATTTCCTTGGGGAAAGTATAGCGCCGGGCACCCGGGATGCTCCCAAGGGGCACCGCCGAAGGCAGATCGCCTTCAGGTGATGGCACAATGACCGCTTTTCCAGTGCCACTAGCGTCGCCATATACCCCCGATGGCCGATTCCTCACCCATTCCCCTGCAAGTCTGGTGCCCACACGTGACCGTGGCCTGCGTGGTTGCCGACGGCGACCGCTTCCTCATGGTCGAAGAGGAGGTCAACGGCCGCCTCGCCTATAACCAGCCGGCGGGCCATTTGGACGACAAAGAGAGCCTGCTGACCGCCGCCGTACGTGAAACGCTGGAAGAAACGGGCTGGACGGTGGTCCCCGAGCACCTGATCGGCGTCCACCAGTGGCGCAGCACCGAGCATGGCGACGGCGTGGTGCGCTTCAGTTTTGCAGCTCGGGCGGTGAGTCATGATCCCGGGCGCCCGCTCGACGAGGGCATCCGGCAGGCCCTGTGGCTCACCCGCGACGAAATTGTGGCACTGGGTGACCAATTGCGCAGTCCACTGGTGCTGATGAGCATCGACGCCTGGCTGAGCGGTCAGCGCCACCCGCTGAACCTGCTGCACAGCCTGCTCGCCGAGGATCGTTACCCATGAAAGTGATGCTCGGTGTCTCCGGCGGTGTCGACTCTTCGGTGGCCGCCCTGCTGCTGCAGCAGGGTGGCTACGAGGTCGAAGGCCTGTTCATGCAGAACTGGGAAGAAGACGACCGCGACGGCCCCTGCACCACCGATATCGATCGCAAGGACGCCGTGGCCGTGTGCGGGCGGCTGGGCATTCCGTTCCATGCGCGCAATTTCGCCGCCGAGTATTGGGCTGGCGTGTTCGAGCACTTTCTTGCCGAATACCGCGCCGGTCGCACGCCCAATCCGGACGTGCTGTGCAATCGCGAGATCAAGTTCAAGACCTTCCTGGATGAGGCCCGCGCGCTGGGCGCCGACAAGATCGCCACCGGCCACTACGCCCGCGTGGATTTCCATGAAGGCAAATATCGCCTGCTGCGCGCGGTGGATGCGTCCAAGGACCAGACTTACTTTCTTCACGCCCTGGGCCAGCAGCAGCTCAGCGCAACGCTGTTTCCGGTCGGCGAGATCGAAAAGCCGCTGGTGCGCCAGATGGCCCAGGAGGCCGCGCTGCCGACGCACGCGAAAAAGGATTCCACCGGCATCTGCTTTATCGGCGAGCGCGACTTCCGCAGCTTTCTTGCCCAGTACCTGCCCGCCCAGCCCGGCCCGATGCGCACGCCCGATGGCCAGACCGTGGGCGAGCACCAGGGCGCGATGTATTACACCCTTGGCCAGCGCAACGGCCTGGGGATCGGCGGGCGCCATGGCGCCAGCGGCGAGGCCTGGTACGTGGTCGGCAAGGATGTGCCCGCCAACGTGCTGTATGTTGCGCAGGGCGGCGAGAACCATTGGCTTTATTCGAACCGCCTGCACGCCGAGCCGCCGACCTGGGTGGCGGGCGAGCCGCCGGCGAAACAATTTCGTTGCACCGCCAAGACGCGCTATCGCCAGGCCGACCAGCCCTGCGAAGTGTTTGTACGGAACGATGGACTCGAGGTGGTGTTCGACCAGCCGCAGCGGGCCGTGACGCCCGGCCAGTCGGTGGTTTTCTATGACGGCGAGGCCTGTCTCGGCGGTGCCGTGATCGACCGCACCGACGCCCCCTTTGGCGGCTGGAATGATGCCGCTACTTCTTCCGCCCTCTCCGAGGCACTGACCGGTGTTTGAAATTTTCGCGATGAACGAAGAGCGCGTGTTGGCCCTGGCGGGTTTGTTCCAGGCCACCACGCTCGCCCAGCAGCTGGCCAACGATGGCCGCTGCGACGACATCGCCATGGCCTCGAGCATGGCCAGCGTGTTCCGCATCGATGCACCGTCGGTCGTGGGCGTCTACGGCGATGTCGGCGCCGTGCGCCTGGGCCTGCGCCAGCTGATCACCCTGCTCGACGAGAACAACCGCGATGTGGCCATCACGCGCATGGCCTTCACGGTGATGCGCCTGGAGCGCAGCCTGTCACGCCGCAGCGATCTGCTGGATCGCCTGCAGCAAGGCATCGCCGCCGCACAGCGGCAGGTCGAACACTTCGGTGCGGATTCGCCGCAGGTGGTGAAGCGTCTGGCCGAGCTGTATGCCGGCACGCTTTCCACGCTCAAGCCGCGCGTGATGGTCACCGGCAATCCGCAGCAGTTGCAGCAGCCGGCCGTGGTCGAAAAGGTTCGCACCAACCTGCTCGCCGCCGTGCGTTCGGCCGTGTTGTGGCGACAGCTGGGCGGGCGCCAGTGGCAGATGCTGCTGTATCGCAAGCAGTGCAGCATGTTGGCGCGTGGGCTGTTGACGGGTTCGACCATCAACAACCCCTGAGGGCTGCGCTCAGTCGGTCATCAACTGAGCTTTGCCGCGCCCTTTCACCAGCAGCCACACCGCCGCCGCAACGCCGACCACCACCGTGATCGTCACATAGTGCGCGGCAGCCATGCGCCCGGACGTCCCGGCCAGGTAGCCGATAAACGTGGCAGTACACGCGCCAAACACGGCATAGGCCACGTTATAGGCGAAGGAGATGCCGGAGAAGCGAATCTGCGCCGGAAACGCCGCCACCATGATGGTGGGCACCACCGCCACGGTACCGACCAGAAAACCGGTGAGCCCATACAGCGGCAGAAAATGCGCGCCGCCTGCCGCCAGATCACCGAACAGCACATAGGTGACAGTCACCAAGGCGACCGAGCCGGCGATCAGTGTCCAGGCGGCGCCAATGCGATCGACCAGCCAGCCAAATGCCACGCAGCCCACGCATAGGCAAAAAGCGGCGATGCTATTGCCCAGGAAGGCCACGTCAGCAGGAATGCCGAACGACTTCTGCGCCAGGCTGGGCAGTCCCAGAATCAGCACCAGGATGGCCGCGGTGAGCGTCCAGGTGACCGCCATGGAAATGGCCACGCTGGCGCCATGACCCGCCAGCACGGTGCGCAGCGGCAAGCCCTCGCTCAATGCCTTGCGCGCATGCAGCTCGGCAAACACCGGCGTTTCGCTCAACCAGCGACGCAGCCACACGGCCACGAGGCCGAACACGCCGCCCAGCACAAACGGCAGGCGCCACCAGCCGCGCAACACATCGGCGGGCGAGAAGTGATGGTTCATCCACGCCGCCGTCAGCGAGCCGATCAGGATGCCCGCGGTGAGGCCGGAGGTGAGGCATGCACAGGCAAAACCGACCCGTCCGCGCGGCGCGTGCTCGGCCACGAATACCCATGCGCCCGGCACTTCGCCACCAATCGCCACGCCCTGCATCACGCGCAGGCACAGCAACAGCAGCGGCGCCAGCAGCCCCACCGAGGCATAGACCGGCAGCGCGCCAATCGCCAGCGTCGGCAGCGCCATCAGGAAAACGCTCAGCGTGAACATGCGCTTGCGACCCTGCCGGTCGCCGAAGTGAGCCATCACGATGCCGCCCAGCGGTCGGGCCAGATAGCCCGCGGCGAAGATCGCGTAGGTCTGCAACTGGGCCAGCCACTGCGGCATGTCCGGCGGAAAAAACAGGTGGCTCAGCGGCAGCGCAAAAAACACGAACACCACGAAATCGTAGAACTCCAGCGCGCCGCCCAGCGAGGCGAGCAGCAGGGTCTGGATGTCACGCGCGCCCATGCGGCGGACGGGGGCTGCCAAGGTTGGCGTGGTCGGAAATGCTTGCGTCATCGAAGGATCCTGCAGTACCAGGCGAAAGCGACGGGGCAGCATACACAAAGGAAAAGCCTCTTCGGTATGTAAGCCTTCACCGATCTGGACCGGGACGTGGACTACTCCTATGGCCAATTTTGTTAGCCTACGCGTACTCGAGCCATGCACTAAGAGCCTGTTTCAAATCGGGATCGTTGTGGAAGTCACGCATGGATGCGCTCGAGCCATTCCCTGAAAATCTGGCAAGGAGAGTCCCCGTGAATATGGGCAAGCGTTTGGGAGCAGAGTTTTTTGGCACGTTCTGGCTGGTCTTTGGCGGCTGCGGCAGCGCAGTCTTCGCGGCAACCTTCCCTGAGTTGGGCATTGGATTTGCAGGCGTCGCCCTCGCCTTCGGCCTCACCGTGGTGACCATGGCGTATGCGGTGGGTCATATTTCCGGTGCGCACTTCAATCCCGCAGTAACTGCAGGCATGTGGGCCAGCGGCCGTTTTCCGGCCAAGGACGTGATCCCTTACTGGATCGCACAAGTGGTGGGCGGCGTGGCAGCCGGCGCCACCATCTATTTGATAGCCAGTGGCAGACCCGTGTTCGATCCCGTCGCGGGCGGCTTTGCCTCCAACGGCTACGGCGAGCATTCGCCGGGGCAGTATTCGTTGGTGGCCTGCATGGTTGCCGAGTTCGTGCTGACCGCGTTCTTCCTGATCGTGATCAACGGCACCACGCACAAACTGGCGCCGACCGGCTTTGCACCGCTGGCCATCGGCCTCGCGCTCACGCTGATCCACCTGATCTCCATCCCGATCACCAACACCTCGGTCAATCCGGCGCGCAGCACCGCGGTTGCCGTGTTCCAGGGCAGCTGGGCCATGGGGCAGCTGTGGATGTTCTGGGTGGTTCCGCTGATCGGCGGCATCGTGGGCGGCCTGATCTATCGCCACCTGCTGGACTGGCACGACTAAGCGCCTGCCCATTGCTCCACCTCGAAATCCAGCGGCTTATTCGAGCCGCTGGATTTTTTTATGGGTACGTCGACGTCTCAGGCTTCGTACAGCTCGATCGGAAGACCGTCGGGGTCGGCGAAAAAGGTGAAGCGGCGATCGGTGAATTCATCCACGCGCACGGGTTCGCAGGCCACGCCACGCTGCTGCAGCGTGGCGATCACCGCTTCCACGTCTGGCACGGCAAACGCGAGATGGCGCAATCCTTGTGCCTCGGGCCGTGACGGCCGCGGCGGTGGCGACGGAAACGAAAACAGCTCGAGGCTGACGCCCGGCGAAACTTCCAGATCCAGTTTCCACGAGTCGCGCTCAGCGCGGTACACCTCGCGAATGACGCGAAAACCCAGCGTCTGGGTGTAGAACGCTTTCGACCGCGCATAGTCCGAACAAATCAACGCCACATGATGGATGGCGGGCAGCAAACTCGACGCCATGCCTTCAGGCCTCTGCAAAGGGAAAAGTGAGCACGTCGGCGATCGCGTCCGTGCCCACCAGGCACATCAGGAGACGCTCGATACCCATGGCCACGCCGGCGCAATCGGGCATCGCGTCCAACGTGTCCAACAGGTTCTCGTCCATCGGGATGGCCGGTTGGCCGCGCGATTGACGTACCGCGTTGTCGCGCTCGAAACGCCGACGTTGTTCGGCCGCGTCGTTGAGCTCGTGATAGCCATTGGCCAGCTCATAGCGCCCCAGAAAAAGCTCAAAGCGTTCGGCCAGCGGAGGATCGCCCGGCCGCACTTTCGCGAGCGCGCACTGCGAGGCGGGATAGTCATGGATCACGGTGATGCGGTTGCGCGGAAACGAGGGCTGCAGGCGATGGGTGATGAGCAGATCAAGCCAGTCGTCGCGCGTCAGCCCGTCCGGATGGATGTTGAATTCCTCAAGCGCCAACTGCAGCTGCTCGATCGGCGCGTGCGCCGGATCGATGCCAAGCTCGTCGATGAAGAGCTGCCGGTAGCCTTCGATGCATATTTCCGCGCGCGATCCCATCATCGCCAGCGCAGCCTCAACGAGCGCGATGGTTTCTTCCATCAGCTGCCGATGATCCCAGCCCACGCGATACCACTCGAGCATGGTGAACTCGGGGTTGTGGCGACCGCCGGCCTCACCGTTGCGAAACACGCGGCCCATCTCGTAGCAGTCGCCAACACCGGCGGCCAGCAAGCGCTTCAACGGATATTCCGGCGAGGTGCGCATCCAGCGTTCGCGTGCACCGGCATCGACATGGCCACTGAAACGAGCGCTGAAACTCTCGATGTTCGGATCGGTGTTGCCGGCTGCCGACAGGATTGGCGTTTCCACCTCCAGCACATTGCGTTCGGCGAAGAACGCCCGGATCAGCGCGTAAAGCCGTGCGCGCAGATGCAGGCGCCCTGCCATGTGCAGGTTCATGCGCTGCCCTCGTGGGTGGCGAGCAGCTCGAGCAGGCGCGCCTCGTCCCACACTTCCACGCCCAGTTCCTGCGCCTTGTCGAGCTTGGAACCGGCCGCCTCGCCCGCCACCACGAAGCTGGTCTTCTTGGACACCGAACCGGCGACCTTGGCGCCCAACGCCTCCAGCCGCTCCTTGGCGTCATCGCGACTCAGCGACGACAGCGTGCCGGTGAGCACGATGGTCTGGCTTTCCAGCGGCGCGGTGGCGGCCTTGGTGCTCTTGGGAATGGCATTGAGCAACTCCCACATGGCCGCGTCCGCTTCGCGCAGCTGCTGCAGCTTCGCCTTGTCGGCAAGAAAAGCTTCGAGATTGGTCGATGCCGCCGAAGGCAAACCGGCCGTCACCCAATGCGCAGGTCCGGCCGCAACCAGCTTATCCAGTGAGGTAAACCGTTCGGCCAGCAGCTTGGTGCTCTTGGGACCGAGCTTGCTCACGCCCGCCATATCCAGCAACAACGCCAGATCCAGGCGCTGGTGCAACTTGGGTGAAGGGTGCGTTTCATCGGAGAACACGATGCCCGAAGCGAGCAAGGCATCGACCACTTTCTGATTGCCGTCCTGCGCGAAAAATGCCGCGATGGAACGCGCGACTTCATCGCCGATATCGGGCAACACCCGCAGCACCGCCGCCGGCATGCGACGGATCACCGCCAGGCTGCCCAGCCACGCCGCCAGCGTCTTCGCCGTGCTTTCGCCGATATGCATGATGCCCAGCGCAAACAGGAAGCGAGGCAGGCTGGTGTGCTTGCTGGCCTCGATCGCCTCGATCAGGTTCTCGGCCCACTTGGTGGCCACCTTGCCCTGCTTGACGGTTTCCGGTGTGGAGCCATCGCTCTCATCGGCACGCCGCTTCATCTCCAGGAAATCGTCCAGCGTCAGCGAGTAGAGATCGGCGGGCGTATGCACATAGCCGAAATCCACCAGTGCTTCCACGAAGCGCTCGCCCAGGCCGTCGATGTCCATGGCGCGCCGCGCGGCGAAATGAATCAGCGCTTCCTTGCGTTGCGCCGCGCAGATCAGGCCGCCCGAGCAGCGCCAGGCGGCTTCGCCTTCTTCGCGTACCAAGGCCGAGTTGCACACCGGGCAATGCGTGGGCATATGCCAGGGTCGCGTATGCGGCGGACGCAGTTCGGGCATCACGCGCACGACTTCGGGAATCACGTCGCCGGCGCGCCGTACGATCACCGTGTCACCAACGCGCACATCCAGGCGTGCCACCTGGTCGGCGTTGTGCAAGGTGGCATTGCTGACCGTAACGCCGCCCACCTGCACCGGTTTAAGGCGGGCCAGCGGCGTGGCGGCACCGGTGCGGCCGATATTGATCTCGATCGCTTCGACCGTGGTGGTCTGCTCCTGCGCCGGGAACTTGTGCGCCACCGCCCAACGTGGCGCGCGGGACACGAAGCCCATTTCGCGCTGGCCCGCGTAGTCGTCCAGCTTGTACACCACGCCGTCGATATCGTAGGGAAGCTTGTCGCGCTTGGCGCCGATGCGCCGGTAGTAGGCGATCAGACCATCAAAACCCTTGGCGCTGCCCACTTCGGGCGACACCGGAAAGCCCCAGTCGCGCAGCTTGGCCAAGGTTTTGGAATGCGTGGCCGGCAGCTCGCCGCCCTGCACGTCGCCCACCGCGTAAGCAAAGAAGCTCAGCTTGCGCCGCGCCGTGATGGCCGGGTCGAGCTGGCGCAGCGAACCTGCCGCGCCATTGCGCGGATTGGCCAGGGTCTTCTCGCCGTGCTCGCGGGCGCGTGCATTGAAGGCTTCGAAATCCTTGTGCAGCATGATCACTTCGCCGCGCACTTCCAGCACGCGCGGCCAGCCCTCGCCGCGCAGGCGCAGCGGAATCGCACGTACGGTGCGCAAGTTGGCGGTGACGTCCTCACCGGTCTCGCCATCGCCGCGCGTCGCGCCCTGCACGAACACGCCGTTTTCGTAGCGCAGGCTGATCGCCAGGCCGTCAAGCTTGGGCTCGACCGAAAACTCCGGGTTGCGCCGGTCCAGGGTCTGCTCGATGCGGCGCTCGAACTCGGCAATCTCGCGGAAGCGTTCGCGATCGCCCTCGCCGTCCAGTTCGAAGGCGTTGTTCAACGACAGCATCGGTATCACGTGACGCACTTCGGCGAAGCCGCCTTGGGCACGCGCACCGACTCGCCGCGTGGGCGAGTCGGGCGTGGCCAGCTCCGGGTGTGCCTGTTCGAGCGCTTCCAGCGCACGCATGGCGCGGTCGTACTCGGCGTCCGTGATCTCGGGGTCGTCGAGTACGTGGTAGCGATGGTTCGCGCGTTCAATCTTGTCGCGCAGTTCGGCGGCCTGGGCGCGCCAATCGGTGGCCTGACTCTGGCTCATGCGGGTGTCCTCATGAGCGGAAGTTTACCTAAGCTCGACTCGCTTCGGCCCGATTGCCTGTAAATCCCGCGGCAGTCGTGAAGAAGGCGTGCATAAGGGCGTCAGCGATGCAGATCGCCCGACGCTTCAGGTTGATATTCGATGTCCAGCACGCGCAGCTCACGGCGGTGGCCGTCCGGCGTGGGCCATTCGATATGCTGGCCCACCTTCAGGCCGAGCAACGCACTGCCCACGGGCGCCAGGATCGACACCGTGCCCGGCACCCCGGCGCCGGCGGGATACACCAGGGTGACAGTCAACTCGTCGCCGCCATCGTCGTCCTTGAAGGTGACCACGGAATTCATGGTGACCACGTCCGGCGGTATCGCCGAAGACTCCACCACGTCGGCACGATCGAGCTCGCCGCGCAGCGCCTGGTATTGCCCGGCCTGCACCGGTGGCATGCGCTCGAGCATGGCTTCAAGGCGATCCAGGTCGCGTGTGGAAATGACAATCGGTGGCTTGCTGCTCATAGGGACTCCTGTCGTGCGGATGCGCCTGCGACGATCCGCCAGCTATCGCAAAAAGAGACGCGCCGGGACGCTGCCGCCCCGGCGCGATCGATTCATCGTGGTTTGCCGTTCACCGTTGCTCGTCGGGCTGCTTCGCTGTTGCGAGTTGACGCGGTGCGCACACGCGCACCCCAAAGATGAAACGCAGCCGACTTTGGACGCAGCGACCCGCAAAAGCAAGCTGCCATAGCAGCTATCATAATGAGACATGTCCGAGAATTTGGCCGCCACCCAAACCAACCTTCCCGTGCCGCCGCCAGGCGAGGAAGCGCCGGCTCCTGCTCCGCCACCGGAGTCCTCGCGCGATCGCTATCGCGGACTGATCTGGCTGGTGGCTGCCGCCTTCTTCATGCAGGCGCTGGACTCCACCATCGTCAACACGGCCGTGCCGGCGATGGCCGAGGCGTTGAACGTCACTCCGCTGGGCATGCGCACCGCGCTCACCAGTTACGTGCTGACGCTGGCGATCTTTATTCCCGCCAGCCCATGGCTGTGCGACCGTTTCGGAACGCGGCGCATCTTTGCGCTCGCCATCGCCACCTTCACCGTCGGCTCGCTGTTGTGCGGCATCGCGCAGAGCCTGCCGCAGCTGGTCGCCGCGCGAGTGCTGCAGGGCCTGGGCGGCGCGGCGCTGATGCCGGTGGGCCGCTACGTGCTCGTGCGCAGCGTCGACAAACGCGATTTCGTGCGAGCCATGAGTACGGTCGCCACGGTGGGCCTGCTCGGCTCGGTGCTCGGACCGCTGCTGGGCGGCGCACTGGCGCAATACACCTCGTGGCGGCTGATCTTCCTGATCAATGTCCCGGTGGGCGTGATCGGCATGTGGATGAATCGCCGCGACATGCCCGATTACCGCCTGGACGATGTGCACCCCTTCGATCTGCTGGGCTTTCTGCTGTTCGCTGCCGCGTCGGCCATGTTGTTGACCGCATCCGAAGTGGCTAGCGGTGGCGGCGGACAAGGATTGTGGATCACCCTCTACGGCGTGCTTGCAGTCGTGTTCGGCGTGACCTATGTGTGGCACAGCCGCCGCAATGATCACCCCGTGGCGGATCTGAGCCTGCTGCGGGTACGCAGCGTATGGGTGTCGCTGGCCGGCAACCTGTTCACGCGCCTGGGCGTATCGGGCATGTTCCTGCTGCTGGTGTTGTTCCTGCAGGTGGGCTGCGGCTGGTCGCCCTTGATGGCCGGCCTGATGATGGTGCCGCAGGCGCTGGGCTCGATCACCGCCAAGTGGGGCATCAACCGGCTGCTGCAGTACCTCGGTTATCAAAAACTGCTGTTCGCCAACACCCTCATCGTGGCGGTGATGCTGGCGTCGTTCGCGCTGCTCGGCAAGAGCTCGCCGATGTGGGTGATCGCGCTGATGGTGTATGTCTACGGCGGCTTCATGGGCCTGCAGTACACCGCCATGAATACCCTCATCTACAACGACCTGGACGTGAAGTTCGCCGCGCAGGCGTCGTCGATGGCCTCGACGGCGCAGTATCTGTCGATGAGCTTCGGCATTGCGCTGGCCTCGCTGCTGATGGAAGCCTTGCTGCAAGGCCATGCCCACGAAGACTACATCCCTGCGTTTCGTTGGACGGTGTTGCTGCTGGCCATCGTGACTGCCACGGCCAGCTGGGTATTCAGCCGACTGAAGAGCGACGCCTCGCCACGCTCGACGCACGCGTCCGACTGAGCGCAGGTTTCGTGCCGAGCATGTAGCATGCGTGGCATTCGACTGCCGCCGTGTACTTACGCATGCATCACGCCAGCGACATCCTGCTTACCCTCTTCATCGTCTTCATCGCCGCCCAGCTTGGCGGCGAGATCGCGCAGCGGCTGAAGCTGCCCGGCGTGGTGGGCGAGATCGCCGCCGGCTGCATCATCGGCCCTTCCCTGCTGGGCTGGATCACGCCCGACCAGGTGGCGCCTGGCACGCCGCTGGATGTGCTGGCGGAGATCGGCGTGGTCTTGCTGCTGTTTTCAGTGGGACTGGAAACACGGCTGGAAGACCTGAAGAAAGTCGGCAAGGTCGCCTTCATCGTCGGCGTGCTCGGCGTGCTCGTGCCGTTCGCACTGGGCGGTGCCTGGGCGCACGGCAATGGCTTCGACTGGAGCCGTTCGCTGTTTATCGCGGCGGCCTTTGTCGCCACCTCGGCTGGCATCACCGCGCGCGTATTGCAGGAGCTGGGCGCGCTCCAGCGCATCGAGAGCAAGGTGATCCTGGGTGCGGCGGTGATCGACGACATCCTGGCCATGTTGCTGCTTGGCGTGGTGGTTTCAGTGCAAGGCGGCGAAGGCATCGATGTGGTGCACTTGCTCGCCGTGCTGGCCGGCGCGATCGGCTTCATCGCCATCATCGGTATCGGCGGTGCGCGCGTGATGCGCTGGAATTCAAGCTGGCTGGACAAGCCGCAGAGTCCTCACTCGGCGCTGGCGATCGTGCTGGCGCTTTGCCTTGGCCTGGCCTACGTGTCGACGCTGTTCGGCCTGGCCGCCATCATCGGCGCCTTCCTGGCCGGCATGATCGCCTCCGAAACACGCCAGCAGCACACGCTCGAGAAACAGACGCAACCCCTGCTCGCCCTGCTCACGCCGTTCTTCTTCGTCATCACCGGCAGCAAGATCGACCTGCACCAGCTGATGAACCTCGAGGCGGCGACCATGTTGCTGGTGGTCACCCTGATCGCGATTGCATCGAAGTTGATCGGCGGTTTTCTTGGATCGCTGTCGCTGGGAGCGCGTAGTGCCACCGTCGTCGGATTCGGCATGGTGCCGCGTGGTGAGGTGGGCGTGGTGATTGCCAGCCTTGGCTTGGCAGCGGGTGTATTCACCGATCGCATCTACGCGATCATCGTGGCGATGTCGTTGTTGACGGCGATGGTGACGCCGCCGGTGTTGGCGTGGTTGTTGCGCAAATGGAGTGGACCCACATCCGTTCAACCGACCTCTGTGGGAGCGCACCCTGTGCGCGACGACCCGGAGCGTTGAAGTGGAGGCCTGTCGCGCACAGGGTGCACTCCCACAGGGGGACGGTGCGGCGGATCCTCAGCTCGCGCGCATGGTGCGATAAGCCATCAAGGCAGCTTCGCGGCTCTCACCCAAGTCCACCATAGGCGCGAGGTATCCGGTGCGCTTCAGCAAGGCCGGATCCGTCCACGGTTCATGCAACTGCTTCAACGGCACCTCCGCCAACTCAGGCAACCAGCGCCGCAGATACTGACCCTCCGGATCGAACTTGTGCGCCTGCGTCACCGGATTGAACACGCGGAAATACGGCGCGGCATCAGCGCCGCTGCCAGCCACCCACTGCCAGCCCATCGTATTGTTCGCCAGATCAGCGTCCACCAGCGTGTCCCAGAACCAGCGCGCGCCGTGATGCCAGTGCTGCCTGAGGTTCTTGCACAGGAAGCTGGCTACGATCATGCGTACGCGGTTGTGCATCCAGCCGGTGTGCCAGAGCTCGCGCATGCCGGCGTCGACCAGGGGAATGCCGGTGAGGCCGCGCTGCCATCGCTCGATCGCCGTGGCATCTTCGCTCGCCCATGGAAACCGGTCGAACTGCTCGTTGAAGTTCGCCGTAGGCGTCTTGGGAAAGTGATATAGCAGGTGATGCGCAAACTCGCGCCAGCCCAGCTCGCGCAGGTAGGGCTCGATGTCCGGGCGTCGACGCGCATCGGTGGCAGCCGCGCGATCGACCAGCTGGCGATGGATCTGCCGCGGCGATATCTCGCCAAAGTGCAGATGTGGCGAGAGTCTCGAAGTACCGTGTCGCGCAGGCAGGTCGCGGGCGCGTTGATAGTCGCTCACGGCGTCGTCCATGAAGATATCCAGCCACTCCTGCGCGCCCTGCTCGCCCGGTTGCCAGGCTTCCTGCAGGCCGCCGTCCCACGCGATGCGCGGCAATAGCTTGAGCGCATCCAGCGGCACGCTTCCGTCGACTGTGATCGCACGCAGTGAAGCCGGCACGGCCAAGGGCTGCACGACCTCGAGTTGGGGACGCAGGCTCCGCCAGAACGGCGTGAACACGCGATACGGCCCCTGCTGTTTCGTCTCGATCCGCCAGGGTTCGCACCACAGCGACGCATTGAAGCTGTGGACCTCGACGCCCTGCTCGCGCAAGGCGGTCTTGAGTTCGCTGTCCCGCGCGATGGCGGCGGGTTCGTAGACTCGGCTCCAGTAGACCGCCGTAGCTCCCGTGCGATCGATCAGATCGCGCAGCACCTCAAGGCTGCTGCCCTGCGCAAGATGCAGTGCATTGCCATGCTCGCGCAGTTGGGCATCGAGTCGCGCAAGGGAATGATGCAGCCACCAGCGGCTCGCGGCGCCGGGAGTCCACGCGCCGTCTTCATGCGGTGCATGAATATAGAGCGGGAGGATGTGTTCGTGCGCCTGCGCGGCGGCACTGAGTGCGGGATGATCGGCGAGGCGTAGGTCGCGGCGAAACCAGACGATGGCGGTGCTCATGCCGACAGCTTAGTGAGCGCCTGAGCGGTTGTATGCCTCGTCTTTGGACGGTACCGGATGCCGCGCGATGGCGGCATCCGGTGGGGTCGATCAGAGTTCGATCACGTCGAAGCGGCGATCCGGGTTCACGTCTTCTTCGTAATGGATGTCGCTGCGGCCAAAGCCGAACAGGCGCAGGAAGTCGCTCTTGTAACCGGCGTAGTCGGTGAGCTGGTTGAGGTTTTCGGTATTCACCGTCGACCACAGCGCCTTGCACGCCTGCTGCACATCGTCGCGCAGCTCCCAGTCGTCCAGACGCAGGCGGCCGTCGCTGTCGGTTTCGGTCGCGCCATGATCCTTGCGGTACAGGCGGTCGCGGAACATGCGGTTAATCTGCTCGATGGTGCCTTCGTGGATGCCCAGCTCCTTCATCACGCGGAAGGAAATGGCGATATACAGCGGCAGCACCGGGATCGCCGCGCTCGCCTGGGTCACCACCGACTTCATCACGCCCACGTAGGCATCCAGGTGCTCGGCCTTGTGTTCGGCGACGAGCTGCTTGGCGGTGTTGTCCAGATGCTGCTTGGCCTGGCCGAGCGTGCCGTGCCAGTACATCGGCCAGGTGATCTCGGTGCCGATATAGCTATAGGCCACGGTCTTGGCATGATCGGCGAGCACGCCAGCCTTGCTCAGCGCATCGATCCACAGCTTCCAGTCCTCGCCACCCATCACGGTGACGGTGTCCTTGATTTCCTGCTCGGTCGCCGGCTCCACCGACGCCTGCACCACGGTGTCGCGGTTGGTGTCGATCGAGTTGGCGGTGAAGGTCTCGCCGATGGTCTTGAGCGACGAGCGCACCACTTCACCGGTGTCCGGCAGCTTGCGCACCGGCGAGGCCAGCGAATAGACGACGAGGTCGATCTTGCCGCCCATCTCGTTCTTGATGATCTCGATGGCGCGCTCGCGCGTCTCGTTGGCGAACGCATCGCCGTTGATCGAGCGGCTGAACAGGCCTGCTTCCTTGGCGAGCTTGTCGAACGCCGCGGAGTTGTACCAGCCCGCGGTGCCCGTCTTGGTCTCGCTGCTGGGCTTCTCGAAGAACACGCCGAGGGTGGCCGCGCCGTAACCGAAGGCCGCGGTGATGCGCGAGGCCAGGCCATAGCCGGTGGAAGCACCGATCACCAGCACGCGCTTGGGACCCTCGCCCAGGTCGCCCTGCGCCTTGGTGATGTTGATCTGATCGATCACGTTGTGCTCGCAACCGACCGGATGGGCCGTCACGCAGATAAAACCACGCACCTTGGGGTTGATGATCACTCGAGGACTCCTGGGAGGCGTTGCAAACCGCCATATTAACCCGCACGGCAGGCCATGCGCCTCCGTAGGGAAGCCCGGCCTCGCCACGGAAGGATCGGGGACGCTGGTTCCCAGCGGCTCCCACAGACCAAAGCTTCACCATCGCGGCACTATGAATAGCCCGGGCCAGGGCAAGGATCGCTGGCTGCCACAGGTCAACAGCGGCAAGGGACGGGGGTGAGCGGGCATGGCGGATATCGCGCGCAAGACGCTGGCTGGCCATGCCCCGACATGGTTGAGCCTTGGCCTTGCCTGCGCGACGTCAGCGGGATGCGTCCATCAGCCGTCCAAACCAGCGGCCGCCTCGACCAGCGCTTCTGAAGAAACCTTGCCCGCCGCGCCTGCCTCCGGGACGTCGACGGCCAGCAATGACAGCGCTGCACTGGAGCACTTGCGCGAGTTGTCGCTGATGCGCCCCTTCGAAGGCGGCATCGACACGCCGGTGATCCACAACCAGATCCACGGCTACGTGATGGTCGATGCCGCCGACTACAACCATCAAGGCCTGGGCAATACGCAATTTTCGATACGGCGCGCCGACATCAGCCTCACTCACAATCTGCGCTTCGACTGGCTGTTCTATGCCGACGCGCAGATCGTGGACGGCCATCTGGAGTTCAAGGATGTCTACGTTCGCAAGCAGACCAAGTATTTCGGCGTGGTCACCATGGGCAACCAGCAGGAACCGTTCGGCCTCGAGCAGTTCGGCAGTTTTCGCAACACGACTTTTCTCGAGCGCGCCACCACCAATGCGCTCGCACCGAGTCGCAGCGTGGGCATCACCTCCAGCGATTTCCACGGTCCCTGGATATGGAGCTACGGCTTCTACACCGCCGGCGCCAAGGATGAAGGCCGCACCCAGCGCGGCGTGGCTCTCACCGGTCGCCTGGCTTATCTGCTGAGAACTGCGCGCGGCTCGTATCACCTGGCCATCGATTATTCGACGCGTCGCGCCGGCCCTGACAACGACCAGCAGTTCAAGTCGGCCTCGGAGGTGGCACTGTCTTCGGACGGCTATTTCCTCAACACCGGCGATATCACCGGCTCGAACAAGGTGCAGCGCTACGGCCTCGAAGCGGCGCACGTCAACGGGCCGTTCTCCTGGCAGGCCGAATATATGGAGGCGCATCTGCAACGCAGCGACGGTCTGCCTGCCCTGCGCTTCCGCGGCTGGTACGCCTATGCCAGCTGGATGATCACCGGAGAAAGCCGCGACTACCGCGAAGGCAACGCCACCTTCGGACCGGTGGTGCCGCATGCCTCCTGGAACGGGCATGGCGGTGGCGCGCTGGAAGTGGGGGCGCGACTGAGCATGACCGACCTCAACGATCGCGATGTGGTCGGCGGCAAGGAGACCAATCTCACGCTGGGCGTGAACTGGTACCTGGACAAGTCCGTACGCCTCTCTGCCAACCTGGTCCACGCGCTGGACCTGAACAAGCCCGGCAACGAAAACAGCGGCAAGCATCCGTCTGCCATCGTGGGGCGTTTCCAGTACCAGTTTTAGGCGATGTCGCGAGTGCGGCGGATCGGCGCGGCGCTGCCGTCCGGCGACCCGCGCGGTTGACAGCACTGCCGTCAAATGAGAATAATTCTCAATATTCAATCTCGTGCAAAGCGGTTTCAAGGCGCCGACGTGATCACCTTTTGTGCCCTGTTGTTGACCCTGTCGGGCGCCGTGCTGGTCTATCTGGCCAGCGCGCAGCAGCGGCTGCGTGCGGTATCCCTGCCCGCTTCCGCGCGCGGACTGGGCTGGCTGATGGTGCTCCTGGGTACGGCTTGCTGGCGGTATGCTGCCGGTGTGGGCCCGGGCATCACCGCGGCGCTGACCATGCTGATGCTCACCTGGGTACTGCTGCCGTATCTGGCGTGGTGGCGCACCGAGGCCGCGGAAGTCGGCGAATCATGATCGCCCGCTGCCTCGCCGGCACGTTGCTCGGCTTTCCGCTCGCCGCCCTGCTGCTCGCGCTCTTGCTGTATGTGCTGCCAGGACACGGCCAAGCCTTGCTGATACCGGCGCTGATCCTGTTCTTTCCGCTGTGGACGGCCTTCATGGCCGTTGCGTATATGTTTCGCAGCGGACCGCGCGCGTGGCTGGTGATGGGCAGCGCGAACATCGTCGTTTTTGCTGCGCTGTGGCTGCTGCGCCTGCCCGGCTGATACAGGGAAGTTGTGATGAAAGCCGCCACGATCCGTACCTTCCAGACCGTACACACCTGGGCCGGCCTGCTCGCCGGTTTTGCCCTGTTCGTGGCTTTTTATGCCGGCGCGCTGACCGTCTTCCACGACGACATCGCCGCCTGGCAGAACCCGCCCTGGCGCGCCGCGGCCGACGCGAACGTGCCGATGGACACCTTGATCGAGCGTCTGCTCGCTCATCATCCCGAGGCACGCCAAGATTTCGGCATCGTGCTTGCGCGCGACAGTTCGCACGCCGCCTATGCGTATTGGGAAGCAAAGGACGGCAGCCGTTTTGCTACTGCCAGCCAGGTGGAGGCGCCGCGCGCCGAAGCAGCAGAGAACGAACTGGCCGACTTCGTCTACGCCTTGCACGACTCGCTGGGACTGCCGGTGATCGGCCTGTATCTGATGGGCATCGTCAGCGTGATCTACGGGCTCGCCTTGCTGTCGGGCGTCCTGATCCACCTGCCGCAACTGGTGAAGGATCTGTTCGCCATGCGCGTGGGGCGCAACCTCAAGCGGCTCTGGCAGGACGCACACAACGCGATCGGCGTGATCAGCCTGCCGTTCCATGTGATCTTCGCGGTGACCGGAGCGCTGTTCTGCCTGTTCGGCATCACGCTGGCCGCGCTCAACACGGTGGCGTTCGACGGCAAGCTGTTCGACGCCTTCGCCAAGGCCACCAACACCACGCCGGCGGTCACCGTCAGCGGCACCAACGCCAGCATGCTGTCCACCGATGCGCTGATCGAACGCGCACGCGCCGAAGCGCTGAAAAGCGGCGTCACTACGTTCGAGCCCGACTATATGCACTTCGTGCACTACGGCGATCGCAATGCCGTGGCAGAAGTGCGCGGCCTATCGCAGCACACGCTGGGTTCGTTCGGCAGCGTGGCGATGTCGGCGCATGACGGTACGGTGCTGGCCACCTATGTGGGCGATAGATACAGCGTCAACGGGATCAGTTACGCCTCGCTGTTTGGCCTGCATTTCGGCAGTTTTGGCGGACGCACGGTGCAATGGCTTTATTTCATCCTCGGCCTGGCCGGCGCGTTCCTGTTTTATTCGGGCAACCTGCTGTGGATCGAATCGCGCCGCAAGCGCCGGCATGCGGAGCAGCCGCGCAAGACGCTGGTGATGGCGCGCGCCACCGTCGGCGTGTGCATCGGTAGTTGCCTGGCGATTTCAGGCGCGTTCGTGGCGACCTGGATCGCGGTGCGCCTGGGCGTGGATGCCGGCCTGCCGCAGCGCGTGGCCTGCTACGGACTCTTTCTCGCCGCGTGTGCCTATGCCTGCCTGCGACCGGTGGCCAGGGCGATGATCGAATTGTTGTGGGTCACGGCGGCGCTCACCGCCGCGATGGCTATCGTGGACTTGGCAAGCAATGCTGCGGCCATGACGCAGGCGTGGTCGCCGCTCGGCTGGCGCGTGATCGGCGTCGATCTCACCGGCATCGCACTAGGCATCGTCTTCGCGCTGCTTGCACGCGCGGCAACGCGAAGGGCGCGCAGCGGCAACGCCAACAGCGTGTGGGCGATCAAGGCGCCGAGCCCCGTCGCGGTCGGAACGGAACGCCCTCAGTAAGCCATCCGCACGGCGTTGATGCGTGCCGATACCGGTGCATCGCTCAGTAGCGCGATCTCGTCCCAGACGGTGTCTGCCTCGCCATCGGCGAGCAACTCGTAAGCGGTTCGTCCATCGAACGCATTCTGATGACGGCACATCCAGCGCACCGCGCGCTGGCGATCACCGAGGCTTTGCACCAGCATCGCGGCCAGCGTGTCGTGGCGCTGCTCGAGCATGCTGAAGGCGCGCTCCATCACGTCGTCACGCAACGTGTTGATCTGGGCTAACTCAGTGGCGACGTCCTGAAACCTGATCGTTATCTTGCGCATGCCCATACTCCCTCCCCCGCGCCGTCCGGTGATGTCGCCCTGGGTCGACCTGCCAGCCTGGCGGGAGAGACACCTGGACTCCTATCGCCCTTCCCTGAGCCCTGCCGTTCTCGCTGCATGGCGACCGTGCCGCCCCTGCTCACCATGCGACCCGATCATGCTGAAGCAAATGCTGAATTCGCGTGAATTCGCAGGGCCTATCGACTAATACTTTTGGGTAAAACCGAAAGGCCGGCAGTGCCCCTTAAGCACTAGCCAGTAAGGCAGCCAGTTGCTGCATGGAGGCGTGAATGTCCTGCACCGGCGTGTCGCCATAGCCAAACTGCAGGCCTTGTTGCGCGCGCCGCCCGGCGTGGAAGCGACTGATGCCGTAGAGCGCGATGGAGGCGGTGCGGGCGCGGGAAATCACCGCTTCCTCACTCACGCCTTGACGCAACCGGGCGACCAGGTGGATACCGGCCGCCGGCACGATCGGCTCCAGCCACGCGGACAAGGGGCCGCGCAGGTGTTCCAGCAAGGCGGCCCGGCGTTCGGCGTAGTGCTTCTGCACCCGACGCACGTGGCGGCCGAACTCGCCATCCAGCATGTAACGGCCCAGCGCGGCCTGGGTCAGGCTGCAGCCGTGCCAGTCGTTGATCTGCCGGGCCTTCAGGAAATCGGCGGCGAGTGACGGCGGCGGCACCACATAGCCGGTGCGCAGTTCCGGGAAGATCGTCTTGGAGAACGTGCCGACATAGGCCACCACGCCGCTGCGATCGAGGCCCTTGAGCGATTCCAGCGGACGTCCTTCGAAGCGGAATTCGCCGTCGTAGTCGTCCTCCACAATCAGTGCGCCGCGACGCGACGCCCACTCCAGCAAGGCCACGCGCCGATCCAGGCTCATCGGCATGCCGAGCGGAAACTGGTGCGAAGGCGTCACATAGACCAGTCGCGCGTCATCGGGGAGCTCGTCGACGCACAAGCCTTCCGCATCCACGCGTACCGGTTTGACCCGCGCGCCCAGCGCCAACATGCTGGCGCGCGCCGGCGGATAGCCGGGCTCTTCGACCGCGACCACGTCGCCGCGCTCGACCATCACGCGCGCGGCCAGGTCGATGGCCTGTTGCGCGCCCTGGGTCACCAGCACGTCCTGCCAGTTGCACGCCACCGCACGACTGAAACCGAGATAGCGCGCGATGGCGAGCCGCAACTCCTGCTCGCCGGCCGGATCCCGATACATGCCCCGCCCACGCGCCTGCGTGCGCAAGGCGTGCGCCACGCAGGCGCGCCAGGCATCGGCATGGAAAAGGGTCTTGTCGGTGACGCCGCCCAGATAGTCATAGCGCAGCCGTTCGCCGGGCTTGGGCATCGACAAGGCCTCGGGAACCCGCTGCCATACTTTCGCCGCCTTGGGCGATGAGGCGCCGCGGGCTCGGGCGGGCGGCGGCGTGGCGAGTCCTTCGGCGACGAAGGTGCCGTCGCCTTGCCTGGCGACCAGGAAACCCTCGGCGATCAACCGCTCGAATACCTCGAGCGTGGTCTTGCGCGATACGCCCAACTGGCTGGCCAGATCCCGCGTCGACGGCAGCCGCGAACCCGCTGCCAGGCGTCCATCGACGATCGCCCCACGCAGTTGCTGGTAAAGCTGTCCGGCCAGGTCCCGGCGGCCGGCGATGGTAAGCAGGATGTCCATCAGTGGTTACCTCAAATATCTCAAAAATGGACATTTAAGAAGGCCAGTGAGAAGTCTAACCTGATTCTACTTTCCCACCGAATCCCCACTGAGGATCCCGTCATGAACCAGCGTCTCGACTTCTACAAAGCCAGCCCCGAAGCGATCAAGGCCATGGTCGGCCTGGAGCAGCGCATCGCCAAGAGCGGCCTGGAAAAATCCCTGATCGAACTGGTCCGCCTGCGCGCCTCGCAGATCAACGGCTGCGCTTATTGCGTGGACATGCATTCGGCCGATGCCCGCAAGGCGGGCGAGAACGAACGCCGCCTGGCGACCTTGAGCGTGTGGCGTGAAACACCGTTCTTCACCGACCGCGAACGCGCCGCGCTGGAGTGGACCGAGTCGCTCACCCTGATCGCCAGCAACCATGTGCCCGACAGCGTGTGGCAGGCCGTGCAGCCGCACTTCTCCGAAGAAGAACTGACCGACCTCACCTTGCTGATCGTCGCCATCAACGGCTGGAATCGCTTCGCGATTGCCTTCCGCAAACTGCCGGCCTGAGCGGAGCGATGCCATGAAAATGTCGCTCGCTCCCCTGGTCCTCTCGCTGGTCATGGCATTCGGCGCCGTCACGGCGCAAGCCCACGACGGTGGCGAAGAAACCGTCCAGCCGCTGATGAAGCAAGCCTTGCCCGACGTGCCCGGCAAGAACGCGATGATGGCCACCGTCACCCTCGCTCCCGGCCGGAGCGCCGCGCCGCATCTGCATCCGGGCTCGATCTTCGCCTACGTGCTCGAAGGCCAGGTGGTGTCGCAGCTCGAAGGGCAGGAACCGAAAACCTATGGCGCCGGCCAGAGCTGGTACGAGCCGCCGCGGGCGCACCATCTGGTCACGCGCAACCCGAGCAGCACACAAGCGGCGAAGCTGTTGGTGTGGGCCATCGTGGCGCCGCAGGATCCGATCAAGCTGCCGCTGCCGCAAGTATCATCCGTGCAAAACCCGCTTCCGACACTCGCCTCCCACTGATCACGGCGCTGAAGGCTGGCGAAGGATGTCCAGGATCTTCGCCAGCACTTCATCGTTGAGATAGAGCTGGTGGCCGTCCTTCACGACGGTAGTGGAGACGGCGCCGGGAATCGTCGCGCTCTTGAGCGGAACAAAGCCGTCGCCTGGAGGATCCGTGCCTGGCAGCTTGCCGGCAAACGTGTAGTAGCGAACACCCTTGACGGGCATCAGCGATTGCGCCGCATGACTCACGGGTTGTGCGTCGCGCAGTGTGCTGATGCTGCTCAGGCCGTACTGCTCGTAATCCTTGGCCAGCAGAGGATTTTCGTGGGCGCGATTTTCCGCCGCCACGCGGACCAGGGCATCGAGTTCCGGCGCATGGGCGTGCACCACGCGCAACGCCACCTGCCCGATCAGGCTGTCGACATAGGGCGAGCCCAGGTGCGGCGCCGCCAGGAAGATCGTGCGCGTCACGCCGGGATAAGCATGGAAGCGAAATACCGAATCCACGATCGCGAGATCCGCGGGCGTGCCGCGCAACTGCTCTGGGGGAATATCGAACGCGGCCTTCCAGATCACATCATTGCTGTCGGACACGATCAGCCGGGAAATGACGCCGCCCATACTGTGCCCGATCAGCGTCACGTCCTGATGCGCCGGCGCGGTGCCATCGGGATCGAGAATATGCCAGGCCTGATCGAGCGAGCGTTGCACGATCAGCCGATTGAGCAACTGCGGCGTGTTGGTCGGGTAGACCACGTGCCAGATCTGATAGCGCGCCCGCAAATCAGGGTCGCCGTCGATGAGGTTGGTCAGCTTCGCCCACACCATCGGGCTGCGCCCCAGCCCATGCACCATGATCACGGGCGTCTTGTTCGGATCGTAATCTTCCAGCAGATACAGCCCCTCGCGCAGCGCGAACTGCCGCCCGCCAATGAGGTTCCACAAGGCCAGCCGGTTGATGTGCGAACGATCGTAAAGCGCAGCCAGGGTCGCAGAGGGATCCGTCGCCAGAGGAACGCTGCGCTTGCCGATGGTGATCTCCGGGTGTTCGCGCATGCCTGAAACGATCAGCTGGGCAACACCGTCAGCGCCAGGCTCCACCCATGCGGTAAGCGACCGGGTGATGCCCTCTGGCGGATAGAGCATGCAGATTGGCTTGTCGTTGCATCGCTTCTGCCACCCCACCATCGGCACGCCATAGCCAGGCGTCGCGAACCGCTCGCCCATCACCGGGGGAATGGTCACCTCGTCGGCGCGCGCCAAGGCCACCGGCCCATCGTCCAGGCTATCGGGCAGATCGCGGAATTCCACGCGCAGCGGCACGTCCAGTACGCGCAAGGACTGCGAACGCCACGGGTCAGGTTTGACGTCCAACAGATAACCCAGCAACTCATGCGTGCAGTTGTCGGCAAGCGTCTGGGCTTCCGCCTGCTGGGCCGCGCTCCCCTGCTCCGAGGCCTGGTAAGCCACCACGGCGCAATGCAGCCAGTTGCGGGCGGCAAGGTCCTTGCGCTGGACGGCCGCCGTGTCACGCCACAGGTGGCGTGCTTCGTTCAGGGCATCATTCTTTGGCTGCCGCGAAAGACTGCTGCACGCCGCCAACAAGACCACACACGCCATCCAGACCAGGCGGTGGCCACGAGTCGAGCGCGGTTTGCCGGGAATACCTGAGCGCATGCGGGCACTCGTCGCCAGAGAGGTCGCAGACAAGGCGGGCCGAACCGTAGCACCCGCCGCCGGTTGAACGCCGCGCCACGCTACGCCATTCGTCCGCTCCGCGCACTAACACCTTAGGGCCACGGCCTGGATCAGCCCTGCTCGGCGGCCCGGTCGATGTCCGGGCACTCCAGCACGGGGCTGGGTCCGCCCGCCCTGGCCACCGCTAGCATGGCCTGGCCAATGGTGACCGTGCTCAGGATCTGCCGCGGAAACAGCGCCCGCAGCACGGGCACCAATGGTCGCGTCACGGCGTAGACCACGCGGGACATCGTGGTCTTCGAACGCTCGCCATGCACCGCCTCGATGAAGCCCGGACGAAACAGGTAGACCGCACGGAAGGGCAGGCGCAGCAGCGCGTTCTCCGTGCGCCCTTTCACCCGCGCCCACATGCTGCGTCCCTGCTCCGTGCTGTCGGTGCCGGCGCCCGACACATAGACGAACACCATCGAGGGATTGAGCCGCGCCAGCGTGCTGGCCGCCGCCAGCGTCAGCTCGTAGGTGAGGCGGGTATAAGTCGCCTCGTCCATGCCCGCCGCACTCACGCCCAGGCAAAAAAAGCAGGCGTCGTAACCATGCAGCTGCGGTTCGATCGACGCATAGTCGAAGAAGTCCTGATGCACGAGCTCGCGCAGCTTGGGGTGATGCACTCCTAGCGAACTTCGTCCCAGCACCAGGACTTCTTCCACATCCTGTGCCGCCAGGCATTCACGCAGCACGCCCTGGCCGACCATGCCGGACGCGCCAAACAGTATGATTTTCACGTCCGGATCTCCTGTGCCAGCCGCTGTTAGTACGCGGGAAACGCCGGGATGGCGTCCACGTCATAGCCCGTGGAAAGGCTCACCTCGCGCCAGCGCTCGGCTGCGCTGATGCGCTGGGCGTCCACCTGGCCGAAGTACTGCAAGGCATCGCTGCCCAGCAGCAGATGACGAGGCGGCTGCTCGTGGTAGCCCATCTTCAACACCACCTGCGCCACCCGCGCCGGATCGCCCGCCTGTTTGCCCAGCGCATCCTTGAGGCGTTCGCGGAACACGCCCACCGAGGCCTGATAGTCGGGCAGCAGATCGCCCAAAGTGCTGTTGGCCTCGGCGGCCCAGTCCGTGCGCATGCCGCCCGGTTCCAGCGAGCACAGCTTGATGCCCAGGTGCTCGACTTCGGCAGCCACCACTTCGGTGAAGCCGCCCACGGCCCACTTGGCCGACTGGTATGCGGAAAGTCCCGGGGTACCAATGCGCCCGCCTACCGAGGAAATCTGCAGGATGTGGCCCGACTTCTGCGCACGCATCACCGGTAGCGCGGCTCGCGTCATATTCACCACGCCGTAGAAGTTCGTCTCGATCTGCGCGCGGAAGTCGTCTTCATCGCTTTGCTCGAACGGGCGCGCGTGGCCGTAGCCGGCGTTGTTCACCAGGACGTCCAGACGGCCAAACGCCTTGACCGCCGCATCCACTGCGGCACGTCCTGCCGCCGGATCGGCCACATCCAATGCCACGGCCCGCACCTGCTCGCCGTAACGCTCGACCAGATCGGCCAGCTGTTCCGGACGACGCGCGGTGGCCACCAGGCGATCGCCATGGGCCAGCACTGCTTCGGCGATATCGCGACCCAAGCCGCGCGCACTACCCGTTACCAACCATACCTTTGACATGACATCCTCTCTATTGAGTGATTACACACTCATTTAATGGTCAAAACAAATCAGGCTTTGCCGATGGCGTTCCAGAACGCCTCGAAGCCTGCCAATCGATACTGCTCTGCCCGCTCCGGTTCGCGGGCGATGAAATCCATGGTGGTTTCCGCCAGCGACGTGAGCAGCGCGCCCACGAAAGCGGGGTCGAGCTCCTTCAACACGCCCTTGGCCATGGCCTCCTTCAACATGCCCTGCACATCGCCGAACGGCGCCGAGCCGGTCGCCTTGGTTTCGGGCGCGATGCACTGGGACACGCTCAGTTGCGCCATCACCTTTCGAGCCTGCGGATGCGCCACGCCCCAGTCGATATAAGTGCGCCAGACATGGGCCGCCCGCTCGCGGATGCTGGCGCGACGCGGATAGCCCGTTAGCATCGCCTCGCGCATGTCCACCTTCAGCTCCAGGTACAGCTGGTTGAGCAGCGTGTCCTTGCTGTCGAAATAGGTGAACAGCGTGCCCTCGGCCACGCCCGCGGTGCGGGCGATCTTTGAGGTCGGCGCATTGATCCCCTGCTCCGCAAACACCTGGGTTGCGGCATCAAGGATGGCATTGCGCTTGTCTTCGCTGCGGGGGCGGGCCATGGGGATCAATAATTGAGTGACCACTCAATCATAGGGCCGACCGTCCCGGACTTCAAGGGCTGGTTCAGAGCAGGCTTTCGATTGGCAGCAGGCCGCCGGCATTGACCTTGAAGCGCCGCCACCAGCTGGTTTCGGGTGCGTGGTCGTAACGCACGTCCGACTGGCCCGGCCCCTTGCCCACCCAGTACACGCTGCCCTTGTCGTCCAGCAGGACCTGGTAGCTGTGGACCGGTTTGGTGGCGTCGGCAAAGATCGCCAGCAGCGCCTTGGCGAGCCCCGGCGAATCCACGATGACGCCGTCCTCGGTATTGATGTGGACCGAGCGCGGATCGAGATTCATCGAACCGACAAAGGCATGTTGCTCGTCGACCACCATGGCCTTCGCATGCAAGCTGTTGCTGCCGGAGGACGAGCCGAAGAAACTGCTGCCGCCACGGCCCTTTCGCGCGTCCGGCTTCAGTTCGTACAGATGCACGCCGGCCTTCAACAGGCCCGTGTAATAGGACGCATAGGCCACGTAGACATTGCCGGCGTCCGTCGATGCCAGTGAGTTGGTGAGTATCGACACCTCGACGCCGCGGTCGCACATGCCCTTGAAGTAGGCCACACCTTTGTCGCCGGGCACGAAGTACGGGGAGATCAAGGTGAGCCGCTGCTGCGCCCCATCCATCCAGGCGCGGATCTGCGGGGCCATATGCAGATCCTTGCCGTCGGCCGCGGGATTGCCCTTCTCCGGATCGTCCGCGAGATACGTGGCCGTGCCCCAGGCCCACGACGTAGCTGGCGCCTCATGTACCAGGTCGCCCACGCGGGCGACGAGGCTCTGTGCATAGCCGCTCTCGCTGAACTGGCGCGCGCTCGCCGCCATGGTCTTGCGCAGCTGCGCCAACTTCTCGGGGCTGGGCGTCTTGCGATGAAACGCGCCGATCGGGAATGACTGTTCGCTGTTCCAGTACCGATCGAACATCTGCCCGACCTCGGCCACCACCGGGCCAATCGTCAGCACATCCAGGTCGCGAAAATTGACGCTGTCGTTCGCGTCGAAATATTCATCGCCGATATTGCGGCCGCCGACGATCGCCATGGCGCCGTCGGCGATCATCGCCTTGTTGTGCATGCGCCGGTTGAGGCGGGAGAAATCGCCGGCAAACTGCATGCCCATGCTCAAGCTCGACGTACTGCGATCCAGAAAGGGATTGAACAGTCGTATCTGGATATTCGGATGGCCATCCAGAATGCGCAGCACGTCGTCGTTGCCGGCCACGTGCAAGTCATCGAGCAGCAGGCGCACCCGCACGCCACGATCGGCGGCGGCCAACAGGCGTTGCGCGAGCAAGCCGCCGGTCGCATCGGAATGGAACATGTAGTACTGCAGGTCGAGCGAGTGCACGGCGCGGTTGGCCAGCGCAATGCGCGCCAGCAAGGCGTCGTTGGAATCGCTGATCAGGCGCAGGCCGCTGTCGCTGCCATGTTGCGCAGAGATGCGCTTGGCATACGCCTCCAGCGGCGCATCCGGCTGGACCGGCAGCACCGTGCTGGGAACGCGGGGGTAATCGGGACGAAGATCCGAATGGGTGCAGGCAGCCAGCGCCAACAGCCCCAGACAGGCAAGGCGACGCAACAAGGTGCAGGCCATGTTCCCTCCTTGGTGCTGACTGTGTCTGAGGCGGCGGTTGTACGCAAGGTTGTTGTTGAACGGATGCCCCGCAGATCACCACCCATCCCCTCCCTTGTAGGAGCGCACTTGTGCGCGACCAGACGTGGCTACGTAGCGGCGCCCGGTCGCGCACAAGTGCGCTCCTACAAAGGAGGACCTGGCCGCACAAAGCGTGCGCCACAAGGGAGAGCTTGTCCGGACGGCCTTTACAGGCCTCAACGCCCGAAGGTGATTTCCCGACCTTCGTGATCGCGGTCCCAGCCGCGCAGTTCGTCGCGGATATGCGCCACGCGCTGGCGGCCGAGGGCGTTGCGCTCCTCGTCCAGCACCTGGCCGTCCAGCAGCTCGGCCAGACGTTGCGCGGTGGGCAGCATGGCGTCCCATGCGTCCAGCGCGGGAATCGGCGCCGGCAGCGTCATGAAGAAGCTCAGGCCCGGCGTGCGCATGGCATCGACGCGGCTCAGGTCGAAGTTGCCCGGCTTGACCATATTGGCGACGCTGAAGATCGGACCGAGCTCGCGCTTGCCGTCCACCAGGCGGTGATAAATGCCCATGTCGCCGAATTCCAGGCCGGTCTTTTCGGCCGCCACAATCAGGTCGGCGCCGTTGAACACATTGCCTTCGCGCGCCACCACGAACAGCGTGACGATACGCTCGACCGGCAGGCGTTCCGGACGACGACCCACGTCGGAACGCTGCGGCACGCGAGGCGCCTCCGGCGCCGGTGCGGGCGCCGGCGCGGCAACGGCTACGGGCTCAGGCTCGTGTACACGCGGGGCGGTCACCTGATCGGCACCCGTCGCCTGCGCCAGGCTCTGCTCGAACTGCTCCGGCGGTGCGCGCAAGGCATCGACAATCGATGCCGCCGCGCCCAGCGAGCGACCGACTGGCGCCGGCTCGACCCTGTCCTTGCCGCCCGCGAGCGTGGCGCCAAGGCGTTCCAGTTCCTCACGCAAACCGACATCGAGCTCACCCTGATGGGGCTGCTGGCGGGCGTCGAGTTCGTCCATGCGGAAATCGTCGTGCGCACTGAAGGACGGCTCGGTAGAGATATCGCCTTCGGTACCAAAGGTCGGCTCGCGGCGTTCGCCCGAGGCTGTCACGATCACCCGTCGCTTGCCCTGCTCTTTCCTGGGCTGGCCAAACAGCCACAGTCCTGCCAGAACAATCAGGCCGACGATGAGCATGGGAACGCCAACGGCGGCATTCCAGGCAAAAGCGAGTACGGGTTGCACGGTCATATCAAATCCTCAAGCTGCTCCCGCAAGTTTAGCTGCTTCAGCCAGGTCCACCTGCACGAGTCGCGATACGCCTGCTTCGCGCATGGTCACGCCGCACAGCTGGGAGGCTGCTTCCATGGTGGCCTTATTGTGACTGACAAAGATGAACTGAACTTTCTCGCTCATCTCCTTCACCATGTTGGAGAAGCGACCCACGTTGGCTTCGTCCAGCGGCGCGTCCACCTCGTCCAGCAGGCAGAACGGCGCGGGATTGAGGCCGAAGATGGCAAACACCAGCGACACCGCGGTCAGCGCCTTTTCGCCACCCGACAGCAGGGTGATGTTGGAAACACGCTTGCCCGGCGGACGCGCCATGATCGCCACGCCGGTGTTGAGCAGATCGTCGCCGGTGAGTTCCAGGTACGCGTGGCCACCGCCGAACAGGCGCGGGAACAACTCCTGCACGCCGGCGTTGACGCGGTCGAAGGTTTCCTTGAAGCGCTGGCGCGTTTCGCGATCGATCTTCTTGATCGCCGCCTCCAGCGTCTCCATGGCGCTGACCAGGTCGGTCAGCTGATTATCCAGATACGTCTTGCGCTCGCTCTGCTCGGCGTGTTCCTGGATGGCGGCGAGATTGACCGGCTCCAGCCGCACGATCTTCTGGCCGATCTCGACCAGCTGCGTGCGCCATTGGCTGGCGTCGGCATTTTCGGCGAGCTCGGCAAGCAGCGGTTCCAGTTCGAGACCGGAGGCGGTGATCGCCTCGGCCAACTGCTCGGCGCGCAGCTGCAACGCCTGTGCGGCGAGGCGCTTCTGCGACAGCCCTTCGCGCAGGCCCTGCAACAGCTGCTCGATGCGCTGACGCTCTTGTTCCAGGCGACGGAATTCGAGATCGCAGTCTTCCAGGCCGCGACGCGCCTCCACCAACTGCTTGTCGACCAGCAGGCGCTGATCGAGATAGGTCTGGCGCTCGGCTTCCAGTTCGGCGATGGGATCGGAACCGGCCGCCAGCTGGTCGGCGATTTCGGTACGGCGGGCTTCGATCTGGCGCATCTGGGTGTCCATGCGCGCCAGCGACTGTTCCAGCGAACTCAGCGACGAACGCTTCGACTCCATCGACAGCGCCAATGCATGCGCTTGATCGGCTGCCTCACGCGCGTTCATGCGCGCTTCTTCGCGTGCTTCGAGCAAGGCGCGGCGTTCGTTTTCCAGCTCGCGGCGCTGGTCTTCCAGGTCGCCCATATGGCCGACGGATTCATCCAGGCGCGCACGCGCATCGCGCGTCTGCGTCTGCAATTCGTCGAGCTGGGTGATCAAGTCATTGAGTTCGCCGGTCACCTTTTCGGCGCGTGCACGGGCAGTTTCCATCTTGCCGCGATGGCTTTGCACCTGACCGGCCAGTTCGGACTGACGACGGTGCGCGTTGTACAGCTCGCGCTGCGCATCGTCGCGCGCGCGTTCGGCTTCGAACTTGCTCGTGCGCAGATCATCGAGCGTATTGGTGGCTTCTTCGATGCGCTCTTCCAGCGCCTGGATCTGTTCGGCCAGTGTGCGCAAATCACGCTCGCGCGCCAGCACGCCGACCTGGTTGCCCTGCGCGCGGCGCACGCGCGCCCAGCCCGGACCCAGCCATTCGCCGCTGGCCGTCATCACCGACTGATACGGCGCCAGCGCCGAGAGACCCGCCACGATCCGGTGCGCGTGCTCGATGGAATCGGCGGTAAGCACGTGATTGAGGATGGTCAGCGCAGCGGCCGGACCGCGCACATGGGCCGCCAGCGTGCCAGCAGTATTCACGCCACCGTCGGCGCCGTTGACCAAAGCCACGTCCGCATTGTCCAGCGCACCGAATTCAGTCGCCAGCGCGTGCGATTCGTCCACCAGCACGGCATCGAGGAAGCCGGCCAGCGCGGTTTCGACGGCCGTTTCCCAGCCCGCTTCCACCTGCAGCGATTCGCCCAGGCGGCGTGACTTGTCCAGACCCAGTCGCGAGAGCCAGCCGCTCGCCGCACTTTCTTCCTGGCCCAGCGCAGCGTGCTGCAGCGCTTCCAGCGAGGCGTGACGCCCGCGCGCGGTCTGCAATTGCTGGCGTGCCTCGTTGAGCGAGGATTGCACCTGGCGCTCTTCGTCCAGCACCTTTTCGTGCGCAGACTTGTGCTGATCGAGCAGGCTGCCCAGCGATTCGACGCGTTCGCGCTGCGTGTCGTGTTCGACCAGCAGTTGTTCGGACGCGGCGTCGAGCGCGGCGATGTCGGTGGCTTTCTGTTCGGTCTCCAGCGCTTCGCGGCGACGCGACAGGTCGACCGACTGGCGATCGAGGTAATTGAGCTTGGTGCGCTCCACTTCCGCGGCGCGGCTGGATTCGCCCGCCGTGCGGGTATGCGAATCCCAGCGCTGCTGCCAGTCGGCCAGCTTGGTTTCGGTATCGCGCAGCGACTCGGTGGTGTCGTCCTGCATCTGCTGCAGGGCTTCGAGCTTGGGCTCGCCCTCAGCCAGCGCCATGCGCAGCGTTTCCACCTGCGTGCGGTCGTTGGCTATGTGTTCGGCCAACTCGGCGTGTTCGCGCTCGGTCTCGCCCTGCGCGCGCTGCAGTCGATCGGCGGTTTCGCGGTTGAAGCGCACCTGCTGTTCGACGCGGGCGATCTCGGCGCCGACCTTGTAGACCTCGGCCTGCACCTTGTTCAAATGGTCGGTGGCGTCGGTGTGACGCTCGCGCACCGTCTCCATCTGCGCCTCGAAATGGCGCTGGGTGGCGACGTGCTTTTCGATCTCGATCTCGGCAGCGGACAGGCCCGAGCCTTCGTTGTCGTGCTGGCTCTTCAGGCCGCGGTATTCGAGCGCGCGCAGTTCGGCTTCCTTGCGCGTCTGGTCTTCTTTCAGCGCCTTCCAGCGTTCGGCGGCGCGGGCCTGGCGGTTCAAGTGTTCGAGCTGCTTGTCCACTTCGTCGCGCACGTCGCGCACGCGGTCGAGGTTTTCGCGGGTGGACTTGATGCGGCTCTCGGTTTCCTTGCGGCGCTCCTTGTACTTGGAGATGCCGGCGGCTTCTTCCAGGTGCGTGCGCAACTCGTCGGGTGCCGCCTCGACGATCTGGCTGATCATGCCCTGCTCGATGATCGAGTAGCTGCGCGGACCCAAACCCGTGCCCAGGAACAGATCGGTGATGTCGCGGCGGCGACAGCGCGCGCCATTGAGGTAGTACGCCGACTGCCCGTCGCGCGTCACCTGGCGCTTCACCGAAATCTCGGCGTACTGCCCGTATTCGCCCTGGATGGTGCCATCGGCGTTATCGAAGATCAGCTCGACCGTGGCCTGGCCCACCGGCTTGCGCGCGTTGGAGCCGGAGAAGATCACGTCGGTGAGCGAGTCGCCGCGCAGGCGGCTGGCCGCGCTCTCGCCCATCACCCAGCGGATCGCATCGATAATGTTGGATTTGCCGCAGCCGTTCGGACCTACGACGCCGGTCATATTGGTCGGCAAATGGAGCGTCGTCGGGTCCACGAAGGACTTGAAGCCGGCGAGTTTGATCGTAGTCAGGCGCATGCGGGCATCGGCGGCAAAAGTGGATAAGCCCGGGGGCGCCCGGGCGATGGGTCACTGTGCCAAACGCGAGGGGAAGCCGCAATGCGTTTTGGCCACAGCTTTCACTTTAACACTGGCGCATAAGCCAATGTTATAGAAAAGTTTTCTCTTCGCCCTAGATCGTCATTCCTGCGAAAGCAGGAATCCAGCGCCTTCGGACGGTGCGTCTCAAGGCAAAGTCACCGGGTCCCAGCTTTCGCTGGGACGACGGTGAGGGAACCGGTTGCCCTTACTCGCCGGGCGCCTTTGCGTCGATCGACAGCGCGTGGATCCCGTTGTCCATCAGCCCGTGCAGGGCGGCGTAAACCAGGCGATGGCGCTTGATCGACATCTGCCCGGCGAAGGCCGCGCTGACAATGCGCACGTGGAAATGCCCCTTCCCCTCGTTGGCATGGCCGGCGTGCTTGTGGCCCTCGTCCAGCACTTCGAGGGTCGAGGGTTCCAGCGCCTGCTGCAGGCGCTCGCGGATCTGCTCGACCATGGGCGCGCTCATGCCTGCGGCAGCGCTTTGATAAAGGGCTTGACGCTGACGCTGGCGTAGACGCCGGCATCCACATACGGATCGACCTTGGCCCAGGCCTCCGCGTCCGCCTGCGAGGCGAACTCGGCCAGGATCAGGCTGCCGGTGAAACCCGCCGGGCCCGGATCGGGCGAATCGATCGCCGGGAACGGGCCGGCCACCAGCAGGCGGCCTTCATCCAGCAACTTTTTCAGGCGTTCCACATGCGCCGGGCGCGCGGCCAAACGCTTCTCCAGGGAATCGGGCACATCCGTACCAACAATCGCGAACCACATGGATCAGGCCTCCGGGCGCATATAGGGGAACAGCAGCACGTCGCGGATCGACGCCGAACCAGTGAGCAACATCACCAGGCGATCGATGCCGATGCCCAGGCCGCCGGTCGGCGGCAGGCCCACTTCCAGCGCGCGGATGTAGTCGGCATCGAAATGCATGGCTTCGTCGTCGCCACCGACCTTGGCTTCCACCTGCTTCTGGAAACGGGCGGCCTGGTCTTCCGGGTCGTTCAACTCGGAGAAGCCGTTGGCCAGCTCCTTGGCGTTGATGAACAGCTCGAAGCGGTCGGTGATACCGGGATTGGTGTCGCTCTCGCGCGCCAGCGGGGAGACTTCCACCGGATGATCGGTGATGAAGGTGGGCTGGATCAGCGTGTGCTCCACCGTCTTCTCGAAGATTTCCAGCAACAGGCGACCCCAACCGAAGCCGTCCTTGACCTGGCAGCCCAGGCGCTTGGCGTGGGCGGCCATGGCGTCGCGATTGCGCAGGTCATCGCGCTTGATCTCCGGGTTCAACTCCAGCACGGCGTCTTCCATGCTCCAGCGACGGAACGCCGGACCCACGTCGATCTCATTGCCTTCCCATACCAGCTTGGTCGTGCCGATCACGTTCTTGGCCGTCTCGCGGATCACTTCTTCAGTGATATCCATGATCTCGGTGTACGTGGCGTACGCCTGGTACAGCTCGAGCATGGTGAACTCAGGGTTGTGTCGCGTGGACACACCCTCGTTGCGGAAGTTGCGGTTGATCTCGTAAACGCGGTCGAAGCCGCCGACCACGAGGCGCTTGAGGTAGAGCTCAGGCGCCACACGCAGATAAAGATCCATGTCCAGCGCGTTGTGATGCGTCACGAACGGACGCGCCGTGGCGCCGCCCGGGATCACGTGCATCATCGGCGTTTCCACTTCCATGAAGCGGCGCGGCTCAGCTTCCAGCCACTTGCGAATAAAGCCGATGATCTTGGAGCGCTGCGCAAAGGTGCGGCGCGCATCCTCGGTGACGATCAGGTCGACATAGCGCTGGCGATAGCGCTGCTCCACATCGGCCATGCCGTGATGCTTGTCCGGCAGCGGACGCAGGCTCTTGGTCAGCAGACGCAGCACATCCACCTTCACCGACAGCTCGCCCGTGCGCGTGCGCATCAGCGTGCCCTCGGCACCGACGATGTCGCCCATGTCCCAGGTCTTGAACGCCTTGTACGTATCCTCGCCCACCGTGCCCTGGTGGATGAACAGCTGGATACGGCCGTTGACATCCTGCATCTGCACGAAGGCAACCTTGCCCTGGTCGCGCTTGAGCATGACGCGGCCAGCGACTTTCACGCGGCGAGCAAGGCCTTCGATGGCTTCTGCAGTCCACTTCTCCGTATCGGCAAACTCGGCCTGCAGATCGCCCGTGAACGCGTCGATCTTGTAGTCGTTCGGAAACGCCACGCCCTGCCCACGCAACGCCTTGAGTTTCTCGCGGCGCTCGGCGATCAGCTTGTTCTCGTCGATGGGCTGGATATCGGTCGGTTCAGTCATGAGGTTCCCGTCGCTGCCAGCGCCCGCACCATGTGGCGGACGCGCTTTTGTTTGTCATCAGATCGTCAGGGCGAAGGGCTTCCCGCGCCACCGATGATCAATCGTCCTTACCGAACGCGTGTTTGACGGCGTGCCTCGTGGCATTCCATCCATCACGCGCACCGTGCCCGACGGTCAGGGCGGCATCCCTCGTGCCATGACCCACTGCCAGGCCCGCATCCTTCGCGCCGTGCCCGACGGACACCGCCGCGTCCTTGGTGGCATGGCCTACGTCACGGCCCGCGTCGCCAACCTTCTTGCCGGCCGCGCGCGCATCCTCTTTGACGCCCTGGCTGGCAGAATTGTCCTGCGCGGCGACCAGGCCCTGGCATCCCATCAATGCAACACATGCCATCAACGTACGGAAAGTCTTCCTGCGAGTCATGCGGGCATTACCTCCGGTGTGGCCAGGTTCCATAGGTGTCGATCAGGCATCCACGCGCTTGGCACCGGCATCCAGGCCGGACTTCAGACTCGCCTCGACAAATTCGTCGAGATCGCCGTCCAGCACCTTCTGCGTATCCGAACGCTCGATGCCGGTGCGCAGATCCTTGATACGGCTCTGGTCCAGCACGTAGTTGCGGATCTGGCTGCCCCAGCCGATGTCCGACTTGGTCGCTTCCAGCGCATCCTTCTCGGCGTTGCGCTTCTGCAGCTCCAGCTCATACAGCTTCGCGGCCAACATCTTCATGGCGCGATCGCGGTTGGCGTGCTGGCTGCGTTCGGTCTGGCAGGCCACGACCGTATTGGTCGGGATATGCGTGATACGCACCGCCGATTCGGTCTTGTTGACGTGCTGGCCACCGGCGCCGGACGAGCGATACACGTCGGTGCGCAGGTCGGCCGGGTTGATGTCGATATCGATGTCGTCATCGACTTCCGGCGACACGAACACCGAAGTGAAGCTGGTGTGGCGGCGGTTGTCCGAATCGAACGGGCTCTTGCGCACCAGGCGGTGCACGCCGATTTCGGTCTTCAGCCAGCCATAGGCGTAGTCGCCTTCCACGCGGAAGGTGGCGGACTTGATGCCGGCCACTTCGCCACCGGAGACTTCCATCAGCTCGGCCTTCCAGCCGCGCGATTCGGCCCAGCGCAAATACATGCGCAGCAGGATTTCGGCCCAATCCTGCGCCTCGGTGCCGCCGGCGCCAGCCTGGATGTCCACGAAGGCGTTGTTGGCGTCCATCTTGCCGGAGAACATGCGCTGGAATTCCAGCTTGCTCACCTTGGCTTCGAGGCCGGCCAGGTCGGTGACCACCGAGTTGGCGGTGTCTTCATCGTTGTCGGCGGCGGCCATTTCCAGCAGCTCGCCGGCATCGGTGAGGCCGGCCGTCAGGCTGTCGATGCCGCTCACGATGGTGTCCAGGCGGGCGCGCTCGCGGCCCAGTTCCTGTGCGCGCGGCGGATCGTCCCACACGGTGGGGCTTTCCAGTTCGCGGCTTACTTCTTCGAGACGCTCACGCTTGGTGGCGTAGTCAAAGATACCCCCTAAGCGACTCGACGCGGCCCTTGAGGTCCGCGATCTGCGCATGGATCGGATTGGTCTCGATCATGTGATTTGAAATTCCGGATATTCAGCCTTCTAGGATAACAGAGGTGCCTCAGGGGCCGGAATGCGCCCGAAGGGACCACTGGCGTGAACGCGCGTTCAGACGGGGCGGTCGGGCCGCGTCCCGGCAGCGGCCACAAGAGCGGCGCCATCCAAGGGAAGCGGCGGCGCCCCGGGCGATCAGCGACGGCCGTGCAAGCGCTCGTCCATCGCCTGACACCTCAGCCCAGCGCCTGCTGGTGCACGCCGCGCACCGCGCGGCCGGAGGGATCGGCCGCAGCCGCGAACGCCGGATCCCACGCCAGCGCCGCCGGCGAGGAACAGGCAATCGACTTCCCACCGGGCACCGTTTCCGCACACGCCTGCCCCGGATAGAACCGCTCGAAGATGCGCCGATACAAATAGGCTTCCTTGGTAGCGGGCGGGTTGTGCGTAAAGCGCGTGGCCGCGGCGGCGAACTCGCGATCGCTCACTGCCTGCTCGGCGTGCGCCTTGAGGCCGTCGATCCAGCCGTAGCCCACGCCATCGCTGAACTGCTCCTTCTGTCGCCACAGAATCTCGTCGGGCAAGGCGCCCTGGAAAGCTTCTCGCAGCACAGCTTTTTCAATCCGCCCCTGCCCCGCCATCTTGTGACGCGCATCCATGCCCATCGCGACGTCGAGAAATTCCAGATCGAGGAAAGGCACGCGCGCTTCCACGCCCCAGGCCATCATCGACTTGTTCGCGCGCAGGCAGTCGTAGCTGTGCAGCGCGTCGAGCTTGCGCACCGTCTCTTCATGGAATGCTTCAGCGGAAGGCGCCTTGTGGAAATACAGGTAGCCGCCAAAGATCTCGTCCGACCCTTCGCCTGACAGCACCATCTTCACACCCATCGCCCTGATGCGACGCGCCAGTAGATACATTGGCGTAGAGGCGCGAATGGTGGTGACGTCATAGGTCTCGATGTGTCGTATCACCTCGGGTAACGCGTCGAGACCTTCCCAGAAGGTGTACACAAAGCCGTGGTGCACCGTTCCCAGGGCATCCGCCGCCACTTGTGCCGCGGCAAGATCGGGCGAGCCTTCCAGCCCGATGGCGAAAGAATGCAGGCGTGGCCACCATGCTTCGCCGCGGTCATCATCCTCCACGCGATGACGTGCAAAGCGCGCGGCACAGGCAGCCACGAGCGAGGAATCCAGGCCGCCCGACAACAACACGCCATACGGCACGTCGGTCATCAGTTGACGATGCACGGCTTGTTCAAAGGCATGACGCAACTCCGGCAAAGGTACCTGGTGTCCCTGCGTCTGCGCATAGTCGCGCCATGGCTTGTGGTAGTAGCGACGCAGCTCGCCATCCACGCTGTCGTACACGTGCCCCGGCGGAAACGGCGCCACATCGGCACACAAACCAACCAGCGATTTCATTTCCGAGGCAACGCACAGCCGCCCTTCCTTGTCGTGCCCCCAATACAGCGGACACACGCCAATCGGATCACGCGCTATCACGTAGCGCGACTCGACGCTGTCCCATAGTGCAAAGGCGAAAATGCCATTGAGCTGGGATACCCAAACAGACGGCGATTCGTGTTGCCGATACAAGGCGTTGATCACTTCGCAATCGGAGCCCGTGGTGAAATCGTAGTCGCTTGCCGCACGCAGCTCGCGGTGGTTGTAGATCTCGCCATTCACCGCCAGCGCCAGCGCGCCATCGCGCGAATGCAAGGGCTGTGCGCCGCTGGCCGGGTCGACGATGGCTAGGCGTTCGTGCACAAGGATCACCCCTGCATCCACGAACACGCCGCTCCAATCCGGGCCGCGGTGACGCTGGCGTTGCGAAAGCTCGAGCGCCTGCTGGCGCAACGCGGCCAGATCATCGCCGGGTTGCAGATCGAACATACCGAAGATCGAACACATGAGCTGGATTCCTGGTTTGCCTTTCACGTGACGGAAAAACAAAAAGGCCCGCAGTGAGCGGGCCTTTTTGCGTGTGTAATGTGTTTCTGGTGCTTACACGCCGGCCCACCCGTGGTTGCGGGTATTGTTATTGGCGTTGTTATTGTTCAGCGCGCGCACGCACTCGCTGGCCGACGCCGCAGCGGCGGTCATGGCAACGAGTTGGGCGTGAAGGCTGATCATGTGGCCGACTTCATCACATGTCGCGCCAGCTGACAAGCGCCAATTGGTTTCATTTGTTCCCATCCTCGTCGACGGGCCGCGGTTCGCTGATCCATGCCACCGCTTCGTCGAATTGCACGTCATGGAACAGCTTGAACTCCGCCGGCACGGCAAACCCCATGGCAGTCGCTGTGATGCGTAACCAGTGCACGTCTGTCACCAGGGCCACGCGATCCCAGCCACTGAAGTGACGGAAGCCAAGCTGCGCGTCTTCCCACATGGCGCCTGCGTCAAAACCGGTGAAGTCCGGGCTGATGTGATAGAGCAAGCGCAGCTTTCGGTTGACCGCGAACGCCGCTTCGATATCGGGCACGAGGATCTGCGAGTAATCCGTGGCGGTGACCTGCCCGCTTGCACGAAAGCCCAGTGCACCCGCCGGCAAATCTGGAATCTGCTCGATCATGATTGACGTCCTCACCGTGATGGACGTCTGTATCTCAAATGGATTGTTACGGAGACGTCATCGCGGCAACAAGGATGCTTGCGCGTTACGGCTGCTGCGCTTTCGCGTGCGCCTCAAGCCACGGCGCCAGCGGTATCTGCCAGATGTTGTATTTGCTGTTATCCCAGTCCGCACGCACGGTACCGGGCGCGATATCCACCAGGCGATCGCTGGCGAAGTAAAGCGTCCGATGGTCGGGACTCAGGCGCGCTTCCGCGTCGGAGACGGCGCTGTTCACGCCATTGCCCAGATGGATCGGCGTGCCCCATGTGCCGTTGTCGCGAAAGACGATGAAAAGATCGATCTGACGCGCCGGCGAACGGCTGGAACCAAACACCACGAAGGACTCATCCGGCGCCACCGCAGGATCGACATCGGTGACGTGGCCATCGCTGAAAGGCAGCGGCTGCGGGTCATCGTAACCACCGCGATGCCATGCCGCCCGATACAACTGGAAGTGCTTCGGATTGGCAGCCGGGTGCATGAAATACAGACTGCCATCGGCCGCCACGCTGGGCGCGAAAGTGGAATCGCTGCGGTTGACGTTATCCGGCAGGCGCACCGGTGCGCTCCACTTGCCGTTCTGCCACATCACCTTCCACAGGTTGCCGCCGCGCTCGGGAAAGCTGCGCCCCATGAAGAAACCATCGAGCGGTTTGCCGCCCGGCGTCGACGGGCGATTGGAAACGAAAACGAGAAAGCGCCCATCCGGCGACATCGAAGGCTCCATATCGCTCCACTGTCCGGAGAACGGGGCCATCACCGGCGTGGACCAATGCCCATGGTCGAGATGGCTGACCAGGATGCCGGAATACGTGCCATCGCTACGCGTGAAATACACCGTGTTGCCATCGGGCGTGAAGGCCGGCGCGCTGTCATGCAGCGGACCGGAAATCACGCCGGGCGCGAACACCGTCGGCGTGACGTCCTGCGCCAGGGCATCGGCACAGATCAAGGCGAACACGGTAAGGACGGCGTAGCGCAACATTCCGGTACCTCAGGTGTGAACGCCGGATGCTAGCTCCCCTGCGAGCAAGGGCAAAGTGTGCCTAGTCCTGTTCGGGCGCCTTTCGGCTGACGCGACGCTTGCGCTGAGGAGCTTCCGAGGCGGCAATCAATGCCTGCAAATACGCAATGCCTTCTTCTTCGGGAAAAAACGCCACCACGTCGGCCACGCTCAACTGATAGCGCTCACGCAACGCGAGGAACTCGCGACGGGCGCGCTCCATCGGCTTTTCCTTGGCATCGCTACGACGCGTCTGCTGTTCCTTGTCGAGTGCGGCCAGTTCTTCCTGGAACTGCCGGAATGCGTCTTTTTGGATAGCCATCGCAAGGGCGTCGTCGTGGCGATGCGGGGCGGCCATTGTGACACGCCTGCTCGAAATGGCGGAAATGGCAGGTGATGCCGCAAAAGATTCATATAGCTGCGCCCCGGGGAGCACTCCGTCATGAGAATGTCAAAGCCTGCGATTCCTAGGAATTTGATAAGAATTCCGTTTGCCCAAATCGGCGCCTGCTTTAACCGGTCACCAACGAGCCGCTGGCTAGTCTGAACTTCCCAGGCGACCACCAGCAGGAGTGCATATGGATCCGATGACCCTTGATGCGCCATTTGCCGGCGAAGAACTTCACGCAAGGCGCGTGTCGCCCGAGCCCGCCGAGGGCTATGTGCTGGACCCATGGTCCGGGCTCTACACGGAAACGGAAGCGGCTTATCAAAGCCGACTGCAAGCGTCTCCGACACTGATCGCGTGAAACCCAAAACCCCGCCACGGCGGGGTTCTTTCATTCCGGAAAGGCCTGAAATTGCGGCAAGTCGTCGGTGATCTCGAACCACGGCGCCTTCGAGCCGACAAAGATGTGTTTACTCGGGCGAATGGAAGGCGCATCGACCAGCGTCCCCATCGCCACATGCACAAACTCACCGTCGCGCACCACCGAATAAAGCAGCGAGCCGCAACGGCCGCAATGCGCATCGTGCCCCGTGGGATCGCCCACGATCAGCAATGAGTCCTCACCCTGGATTAACGCCAGGTGCTCCCGCTCTATGCCCGCGAACGGCTTGAACGCCGAGCCGGTGGTGCGACGACACTGCGAGCAATGACAGTTGGCGGCATAGAGAAAAGCATCCTGCACCTGATAGCGGACAGCGCCGCAATAGCACTGCCCTACTAACGTATCGCCCGCATGTTGGGTCGCCATGGCCTGTTCCCATCCGTCTGATCTGGCGGATGTTAGCCCAGCCATACCCCGCCGTACTGGCGGGCGGATGCGCAAGGTCAGTTACTGCCCCTCACGGTCAGCATGTGCGCGAATCCCACGCAACATGATTTCCGCCTGGATTTGCCCCGCAATCGCCGAATCATCGGCCGCATGCCCATCCATCGTCTCCTGCAACGTGGCAAACCCATACAACCAGGCCCGCCAATACACCGACTCACCCCGCTCAAAGACCTCGCAAAAGACCTCGATCGGCTCGCCCAGCTCATCAATCAACGTGAAATTCATTTCCATGGCAGCAACCACTTGTTGGAAGCACAGCCGTCCCCAGCCGCCTGGAAAGGCGGTGCTCAGCGCGTACAAATGCCGTGCCGGGGATGGAGTTGGTGTTACTGATTAGGGGTGTATCAAGGAGCGTGCCAGCGGGGGCTTTTTAGTCCGAACATGCGATCGGAGCATCGATGGCAGATGAGAAAAACGGGGCCAGATTCACGCCTATTGTGAGCCTTCCCTCTGAGAAGTGAATCTGCCCCGTTATCGGAGGCTTTCGCGACCAAGGCCGCTTTCCTCGGCGACGCGCGTCATGCTCCGCGCCTTCACTACGTCAGCGACGGCGAGCAGAAACACGTCCATGTCGCCATCTTCGAGCGCGTCCTGCAGATAAGCCGCGATAACCTCGTCATTGTCGAGGAACACGGCGGCGTCAAATGTCTTCACCGTTGCGGTCATGGTTGTCACCTTTCTATCTCTTCTTGCCTGTCTGGTCCTGTCTCACTTCTCAGCCGCCTTAAGCGAAAAGGTGCTAGGGACAATTTCATGGGTCAGCATGCACTCTTTTGCGAACGCGAACTGCCTCCAGCTCCCCTAAGGGAATGGTGCTGACATTCGGTCAGCCTGGCGCCGTCACGCACCGCCTTGCCCAGGTGGACACCCATCTCGCCGATCCCTGACAGACGATGCCAACCCCGCTTGTTAGGGTCAGTCAGTCATTCGCGATGTCGTGTTGCACGGCCTCGCGAATGACCATGACCGCCAGGTCATGAGGCGCGGGCCGTGAGTGCGGAAACACTCACGACCCGCTAACCATCAACAACTTTCTGAGAGTTGATCATGGCTACCCACGATCATACGGTACGCATTCGCTCGTCCGTTCCCCCTGACGACACCCTCACTCCTCCGCCTCGCGACCACTCGTCCACGGCGGTGGCATCGCCCGAAACCCTGCGTCACAGCACTCGCGGTGACATCGCCCTGGCGGTGCTCGCCCTCACGCGCTTGCGTGTCGACAGCGAGCAATGCCGCCACGCGCAGGCGCGGGGATTCCCCGGCAGACCACTGCAATGGCCGCTTCCCGTGCCCGTCACGGCCAGCCTGGGCACGGCCATCCACTGCCTGCAGCAATACGCCCGCCTGCTCGGTGACGAGCCTCGAGTGAACACCACACGCCTCCGATGATCGCCGTTACGGCGCATCGGCCGGCATGGCGATGCGCCGCATTCGGACGATCACCGACGAAGCTGCCAAGCATTCACTGACACGGAGCGCTGTAAGCGCCTATCCGCTGCACGGCCGTGTCCGACAGGGAGGACAACCATGGAACTGATCCAGCTCACTCCGCACTCGGAAGTCGACCCCTCGCAACCCCTGCGAGCCCCCGGCGACATCCTGCTGCACGCCTACCTGATCCCCAGCGCCCTCAACCCCGCCCAACTCGCCCGTCGCACCGGCATACCCTCCAACCACATCAAAGCCTTCATCGCCGACACTCACCCCATCACCCCCAAGATCGCCCTCCGCCTTTCCCTCGCCTTCGACACCACCGCCTTTTACTGGCTGTCTACCTTCTCTGCGTCACCAGGATCACATATCACAGTCTTCTTCGAGTTGACGTACAAGCCGATATTGCGAAGCTCAATGCTCAAGTCTTTGAGTGCCTTCCTGGCGTCGAAGGAGTCATCGCAAACAATTTTGATGTCATCCATGTACCGGAAGTACTTGTATCCTTTTGAGAGCATCGCCCGGTCGACACCAAGCATGTAAATGTTGGCAAGGAAGGAGGATGCGTCCCGGTTCTGCGGCAGCCCGTACCCCGGTTTGTAGGTCCAATCGTTCAGGCATTTAAAAAGCGTTTGGATTCGGGCGCTTGCGTCGGCCTTTTCAGCCGCTGAGGCCGAGGTCTCTGGAAGAAGCTTCTCAAGCCCTTCCTTGAGCTTCCGAATGTCGATGTTGTCGTAGTAGTTAGTTAGGTCAGTAGAGAGCAGCGCATAGGCCGGAGGGCTGTCGGCATCCGGAATGAGCGTGGATCGGACCACGCCAATGAAGGCCATCCAAGATTGGACGCTTGACCGAAACAAATGCTTCTCAGCGAGCTCATGATCGTTGTAACGATGGCTAAATGCCTGCCAAGGAATCAAAGGGTCGTATAGCGGGACAAGGGCTGCTGCCAGGGCGTGATACATGACGCGATCCGAAATGCTCGTTTCGAGGGCCGAGCGCAGCGTGAAGTTTGACTTCGGCATATTGAGCGCGTGCCGTACACCTGGACGGAACTCGCCATGGTTGCTCTCGACGTTATCCCGCAGGATTTTCTGGACGAGGTCCTTATTGAACACGTCGTCGAACTTTCGTGGATCGGGAAACCAGTCGTCTTTGAGATCCTGACGTAGTTGCTTCAGAACGAGCTCGTCGTCGATTTTCAGCGCGCCCAACGTAATTGCCATCTCAGTCCTCGCCCCCCCTATCCCTGAAATCCGGAGGCCCTCAGCCCCCCGGGCCAGCATTATGCATGCTACCAACAATGGGCTCAGGTTCATTTTCCCGCATTGGCCTTCAGACTGAGAACTGAACTTGGCCCGGCCGTCTGACTTCGGTATTTGGTTAGCTCCGCACAAGCCTATACGACGGATGCTTCAACCCGGTTGGCGGGTACAGCTCATCATGCGTGTAGGTGAATCCAAGTTTCTGCAGAAATTTTCGCGACATCTCATTCTTGGGATGATGCCCTGCAAATAGAGAGGAAGCGCCGAGCGAGTTAAAGGCATAATCGATCGCCGCCTCGCCCGCCTCTACGGCCAATCCCCGCCCCCAAAACTCCTGACGCAGGTGAACTCCCAGCTCATACACGCGCTGAACGACATCGTAGGGGCGCAGACCTGCGCACCCAGCGTGTTCTCCGCTTTCTCGGAGGAAGATCGGCCAATACTGCACGCCGTGTTCTTGCATGCAGGACATCTCGGTAGACAAGCGCTTCGCCACCGCTTCTGCGGTGAACGGTCCGCCGATCAACGCAGTCACTTGGGGATCTCCCCATAACGCCCATGCAAGAGCCAGGTCGTCCGAGGTCCAGCAACGAAATTCCAGTCGTTTGGTCGGCGGGGGATGGTTCACGGGGCGACTCTTAGCGGGTGGCAAAGCGGGAAGGAATTTTTAGCTATACCGGCCGAAATATTGGCACAGCCCGTTGGTACCTCAACAATCGAATGGATCTCTGCCATGACGAGTGCCCGCTGTTGGCCCAATGCCCGAAACGCGCACACAAAAAAACCGCCAGTTGGCGGTTCTTTGCTTTCGATAACGACACGTCTGCATCGCTATCTTCGATTGGTGCCCAAGGGGGGACTCGAACCCCCACGCCTTACGGCGCTACCACCTCAAGGTAGTGCGTCTACCAATTCCGCCACCTGGGCAGGTGTCTTGCTTAGTTTTTCTTTGCCGGTTCCGTCGCGGCTGGCACGTCGCCCGTAGACTTGGCCGGAGCCGTTGCAGCGGGGACATCGCCCTGTGCCGGCTTGGTGGCCTGCGGGATTTCCGCGTTGGCCGGAGCGGCGGGCTGCGCATTTTGCGTTGCAGCCGGCTTGTTGGCAAGACCGGACATCACACCCAGATCGTTGCCGTTATCGGTCTGTGCCTTGCCGTTGTGGCCGAGGTAGATACCCATACCCAGGCTCAACGCGAAGAACAGCGCTGCCAGCACCGCCGTGGAGCGAGTGAGGAAGCTGGCCGAACCGCGTGCACCGAAAACGGTCGCGGACGCGCCGCCACCGAAACCCGAGCCTGCGTCGGCGCCAGCGCCGCGCTGCATCAGGATCAGCACGATCATCGCCGCGGCGATCAGAATGTAGAAAACGCTGAAGATGACGAACATGGTTCTGTTTAAGAGTCCGTTGCGCTTAATGCGCCGCAGCGCAGATTCCCAGGAAATCGGCCGATGCCAGCGAGGCGCCTCCGATCAGTCCACCATCCACGTCTGCTTGCGCGAACAATTCCGCAGCATTCGCCGCTTTGACGCTGCCGCCGTAAAGCAGCCGAGTCAGACGGGCAATCATAGCATCTTCTTTTTCCAGTTGGCTACGGATGAACGCATGCACATGCTGTGCCTGCTCCGGTGTGGCGGAATGGCCCGTGCCAATGGCCCAGAGGGGTTCGTAGGCGATCACGGCGGTGTCGAAACTGCCGATGCCGTTGAGGTCGAGCACGGCTTTGAGCTGGCGCGCCACGACCTCTTCGGTCTCGCCAGCCTGGCGCTGGGCCAGCGTTTCACCCAGGCAGAGAATGGGGGTGAGACCGCCGGCGCGGGCGGCGGCGAATTTGCGGGCCACCTGGGCGCAGGTTTCGCCGTGGTACTGGCGGCGCTCGGAGTGCCCGACGATGGTCCACTGCGCACCGATGTCGGCCAGCATGGCGGCGGACACTTCACCGGTATACGCGCCCTGCCCCTCGTGCTCGCTCACGTCCTGGCCGCCAAAACCGAGGCCCGAACCGGCATGCTGGCTCGCCAGTTCGCCCAGGTACGGGAACGGCGGCATCACCACCACATCGATGGCGGTCGGCAAGGCGGCGACGATGTCGCTGACCAGTGCTGTCGCCATGCTGCGGCTACCATGCATCTTCCAGTTGCCGGCGACGAGTTTCTTGCGCATGCGCGTGTTCCATTGCGTATAAACGACCAAGCTTACCGATCGACCATGCCACTGGCAACGAAGACCCGACAAACCCTTGCCGTTATGGAAAAAATCGGATGGACCACAAGGAGACCACTTCTATGCCACCTGCCCGCCCATTGAGTCTGGTGACCGGCGCCTCTGCCGGCATCGGCGCGGCCTTTGCGCGGGATCTTGCGGCGCGGGGCTACGATCTGGTGCTGACCGCCCGACGCGTCGAGCGGCTTGAAGCGCTGGCGCAGGAGCTACGCGACCAGCACAAGGCCAGTGTGACAGTACTCGCGGCTGATCTGGCTGACCCTGCCGCCGTCCGCCAACTGTGCGAGGCGCTGGATGCGCGTGGACTCAAGGTGGACTGGCTGATCAATAACGCCGGTTATGGCGTGCCGGGCACCTTCGAAGCGGTGGCCTGGCCGGTGCATGAGGCGTTTATCCGGGTGTTGATGACTGCGCCGGCTGAGTTGGCTTGGCAGTTGTTGCCGGGGATGCGTGAGCGGGGATACGGGCGGATCGTCAATGTCGCCTCGTTGGCCGGGCATGTGCCGGGGTCGGCGGGTCATACGCTTTATGCGGCGAGCAAGGCGTATCTGATCAAGTTCTCGCAGTCGTTGGCGTTGGAGAACCGGCATCTTGGGGTGAATGTTTGTGCGCTTTGCCCTGGGTTTACGTGGTCGGAGTTTCATGACGTCACTGGGACGCGGCAGCTGATGAACAAGTTGCCTGGTTTTATGTGGCAGACGGCTGAGGCTGTGGTGCGTGAGGGGTATGAAGCTGTCGAGTGTGGTGAGGTTGTGCGTGTGACGGGAGGAGTCAATCGCTTTATCAAGGCGATGATGAAGCTGCTGCCGGATAGGTTGACGTTGTGGCTTTCGGCGCGGGAGTCGAAGAGGTATCGGGATTTGGGGGAAGTGGCTTAGGCGGCGATCTGATCGCAACGTAACTTGTAGGAGCGCACTTGTGCGCGACCAGCCGTCGGAGCGGTATGTCTCGGCGTTGCGGTCGCGCACTAGTGCGCTCCTACAAAAAAGGGGTACGTACGCCTGTGGGGCGGATCAAAGGATGCGGGCCGCCCTTTGTAGGAGCGCACTTGTGCGCGACCAGCCGACGGAGCGGTATGTCTCAGCGTTGCGGTCGCGCACAAGTGCGCTCCTACAAGGGGGAGGCGCAGGCCTGGGGATGGCGGATCAGAGTTGCTGGTTGGCTATTTGTGGGAGCGCACCCWGTGCGCGACAAACCWACGGAGCGGTACACCCAGGCGTGGCTGTCGCGCACAGGGTGCGCTCCCACAAGGGAAGATGCAGGCCTGTGCGCGACAAACCTATAGGGCGGTAGACCCAGGCGTGGCTGTCGCGCACAGGGTGCGCTTCCACAGACGAGCGCAACATGGAAACTGCCGTCGATATACTGCGCTTGTCCATCTTGCGCAGGGCATGTCGATGAGCTTCAAGGATCATTTCTCAGGGCATGCGTCGATCTATCGCGAGGCTCGCCCTTCTTATCCTGATGCGTTGTTTGACTGGCTCGCGCAGATCGCCCCGGCGACCGAACTTGCCTGGGATTGCGGCTGCGGAAACGGGCAAGCCAGCGTCTCGCTTGCTGGGCGTTTTGAGCGCGTGTTTGCCAGCGATCCGAGCGCCAGTCAAATCGCCAATGCGGAATTGCGCGCCAATGTCGAATACCGCGCCGAACCGTCCGAACATTGTTCGCTGCCCGACGCCAGCGCCGATCTGGTGACCATTGCGCAAGCGCTGCACTGGTTCGATTTCGATGCGTTCTATGCGGAAGTGAAGCGTGTGCTCAAGCCTGGTGGCGTGATCGCGGCGTGGTCATACGCGGATTGCCATGTCACGCCTGCCATCGATGCGCTGAAGAATCGTGTGTATGTGGATCTTGTCGGCCCCTATTGGCCGCCGGAACGCGATCTGGTCGATTCAGGCTATCGCACCATTCCCTTTCCGTTCGTGGAAATCGCGGCGCCGCCGTTCGAGATGTCGGTGCGCTGGAGTGTCGAACACTTCCTCGCCTATTTGCGGTCGTGGTCGGCGACGCAGCGGTATGTGAAGGACAAAGGGGAAGATCCGGTCGCGATGGTGGAGGCGGAGCTTCGCGCGGCTTGGGGAGAAGATGTGCGTGATGTGCAGTGGGATTTTTATTTGCGATGTGGGCGCGTTTAAGGCGAGGTAGAGAGGCTTCCGCGAGCACCCGCCCCTCACCCCGACCCTCTCCCCATCGGGGAGAGGGAGTAAGGCGCGGCGTCAGATCAGCTTGATCTCGCGCAAACGCTCCAGCAAATACTCATGCGAGGTAATGCTGGTGTTGTAGCGGCTCGGGTTGTCCGGTGTGATCGTTTGCGGCAGCGGATCGAGCACCACGTCCGGATTCGGATGCAGGAAGTACGGCACCGAGTAGCGCGGCTTGCGGGCGTTGGCGTTCTGCGGGTTGACCACGCGGTGCGAGGTGGACGGATACACGTGGTTGGTCAGGCGCTGCAGCATGTCGCCGATGTTCACCACGATGGCGTCGCCTTCGGTGGTGATCGGCAGCCACTCGCCTTCGCGGGTGAGCACTTCGAGGCCTTCGGCGCTGGCGCCGACCAGCAGGGTGATGAAGTTGATGTCCTCGTGGGCGCCGGCGCGCACGTTCGGGATGTTCTCGTCGGTGATCGGCGGGTAGTGGATCGGGCGCAGGATGGAGTTGCCCTGGTCGATCTTGTCATCGAAGAAGTGCTCGGGCAGATCGATGTGCAGGGCCAGTGCGCGCAGTACGCGCGAGCCAAGCTGATCGAGCGCTTCGAACAAGCCGTAGCCGTTCTGCTTGAAGTCGGCGATTTCGGCCGGCCAGATGTTCGGCGGCATGACGTCGGCGAATTTCGAATCGCGCGGGATTTCGCGGCCGACGTGCCAGAACTCCTTGAGGTCGGCGAACTTGCTGTCCTTGGCCGTTTCCACCTTGTACGGCGTATAGCCGCGAGCGCCACCACTGCCGGCGATGTGGTACTTCATCTTGGTGTCGTTCGGCAGCGCGAAGAAGCGCTGGAACGAATCGTAGGCGCCGTCGATCAGCTCGCGCGGGATGCCGTGGCCGCTGATGCAGCAGAAGCCGTATTCACGGTAGGCGTTGCCCAGCTCGGCCACGAACGCGGCGCGATCGGTGTCGTAACGACGGATGTCGAGAGTCGGAACTTTCTTCATGATCTGTCCACAGGTTGTGCGTGCGGTCCACTTATCTGTCCGCCACCGCAGGGGCGGGGCACGTCGGGCCAATCCTTGGCGACCTGGGTAACAAAAACGCTTTACAGGCTCACGAACGTTCTGCCGCCGATTTTACGACACCGGCGAGCTGTTCGGCCAACTGGCGCACTTCGGCCTCGTCGCCCGCCTCGATCGTGACGCGGACCAGGGGCTCGGTGCCGGAGGCGCGCAGCACCACGCGGCCGCGACCGGCCAGGGTCTGCTCGGTCTGGGCCAGCGCGGCGCGCACCGCCTCGCTGCCAAGGGCTTCGCGGGCGCCGTCGGCACGCACGTTGATCATGATCTGGGGCATCTTGTGCAGCCCCTGGCGGGCCACGGCCAGGTCCGCGCCGGCGAGGGCTTCGAGCACGGCCAGCGCGGATACGATGCCGTCGCCGGTGGTGGCGCGGTCCAGGCACAGGATATGGCCGGAGGTCTCGCCGCCCAGGTTGCCGCCGTGCTCCTTGAGCTGCTGCAGCACGTAGCGGTCGCCCACGTTGGCGCGGATCAGCTTCACGTCGAGCTTGGCCAGCGCCAGCTGCAAGCCGTAGTTGCTCATCAGCGTGCCGACCACCGGGCCGAGCAGCAGGCCCTGGGCGTGCCAGGCGTTGGCCAGCACGTAGAGAATGTCGTCGCCGTCGGCGGTCTTGCCGTGGCGGTCGACCAGTTGCAGGCGGTCGCCGTCGCCATCGAAAGCAATGCCGATGTCCGCGCCCTGCTCCACGACCGCACGCTGCAAGGCCTGCGGATGGGTAGAGCCGACGTCGCGGTTGATGTTGAAGCCGTCGGGCTTGTCGCCCAGCGTGGTGACCACGGCGCCCAGCTCAGAGAACACCTTGGGCGCCACCTGGTAGGTCGCGCCGTTGGCACAGTCCAGCACGATCTTGATGCCGCGCAGGTTGAAGTCTTCCGAAACGGTGGACTTGCAGAATTCCGCGTAGCGCGTGACTGCATCGGCGATACGAATCGCCTTGCCCAGCTGCTCGGAGGGCACGGTGGCGAAGTCGAGCTCAAGCTCTTCTTCGATCGCCAGCTCTACTTCGTCGGACAGCTTCTCGCCGTTGGCGGAGAAGAACTTGATGCCGTTGTCGTGATGAGGATTATGCGAGGCGCTGATCACAATGCCCGCATCGGCACGCAGGGAACGCGTGAGGAAGGCCACGCCCGGCGTGGGCATGGGGCCGAGCAGCGACACATCGGCGCCTGCAGCGACCAGGCCGGCCTCGAGCGCGGACTCGAACATATAGCCGGATACGCGCGTGTCCTTGCCGATCACTACCTTCGGTCGCGGCCGGCCGTGGCGGGCGAGCACCACGCCCACGGCGCGTCCCAGCCGCAGCATGAAATCGGCGCTGATCGGCCACTGCCCCACGAGACCGCGAATACCGTCGGTGCCGAAATACTTCCGTTGCGTCATGGTCCTGCTCCTACCGGGTCGGCGCTACAAAGGCGCCAGACGTCCTGGTTTGTTTGGTTATTCGTCGTCCGGCCAGCGCGGCGCGGAAGGTTTGTCGTCGCGGCGCGGCGGTGTGTCGCCGGCCTGCACGGCGTTCCATACCGCCAATGCATCCACCGTGGCCGCCACATCGTGCACGCGCACCATGCGCGCGCCACGCTGCACGGCGATGACCGCGGCCGCGACCGAACCAGCCATGCGTTCGGCCGGCACCTGGCGGCCGGTCAGCGTGCCGATCATCGATTTGCGCGACATGCCCACGTAGACGCCGCTTCCAAGGCTGGCGAAACGTTCCAGCGCGCGCAGCAGCGCGAGATTGTGTTCCAGGTTCTTGCCGAAACCAAAGCCCGGGTCGACCATCACTTTGCGGCGATCGATGCCGGCAAGCTCGCAGGCGAACAGGCGATCGGTGAGGAAGCGATGCACTTCGCCCACCACGTCGTCGTACTGCGGATCGTCCTGCATGCTGCGCGGCTCGCCCAGCATATGCATCAGGCATACCGGCACCCCCAGCTCGGCCACGGCGTCCATGGCGCCCTCGCGCCACAGCGCGTAGACGTCGTTGACCATGCCGGCGCCCGCGGCCACGGCCGCGCGCATCACTTCGGGCTTGGAGGTATCGATGGCCAGCGGCACGCCGGTGCGCGCCACCAGTTGTTGCAGCACGGGCAGCACGCGGCGCAGTTCTTCGTCCACCGGCACGTCGTCGGAACCGGGGCGAGTCGATTCGCCGCCGATATCGAGCATGTCCGCGCCCTCTTCCACCATGCGCAGGCCATGCGCGACGGCGTCATCGACCGACGCGTATTGACCACCGTCAGAGAACGAATCGGGCGTGACGTTGAGGATGCCCACCACGCGCGGACGGTCCAGCTTCAACTGGCGGCCGTTGCAGTCGAGCACGGGAGCGAACAGATCGAAAGACATGATGACTCCCAGGGGTGACCTTAGGACGCGCCGCCCAGCGGTCCCATGAACTGGCGGTAATAGCGCAGCTCGTCGATCGAATCGCGGATATCGGACAGCGCCGTATGCGCCGATTCCTTGGCAAAGCCCTTGCCGATGGCCGGCGACCAGCGGCGTGCGAGCTCCTTGAGCGTCGACACGTCCAGATTGCGGTAATGGAAGAAGCGCTCCAGGCGCGGCATCTGGCGATGCAGGAAGCGGCGGTCCTGGCAGATGGAGTTGCCACACATCGGCGATTTGCCCGGCGGCACCCATTCCTTGAGGAAGTTGAGCGTGGCCTGTTCGGCGGCCAGGTGATCGTCGGCCGAGGCCACCACCTGTTCCCACAGACCGGAGCGGCGATGCTGGTTGCGGTTCCACGCATCCATGCCTTCCAGCCGCTCCAAGGCGTGCCGGATCGCGAAGACCGGGCCTTCGGCCAGTACGCGAAGATCCTTGTCGGTGACGATCGTGGCGATCTCGAGGATGGAGTCGTTGTCCGTATCGAGGCCGGTCATTTCCAGATCGATCCAGATCAGATTGTCTTCGTTCGCTTGGCTCATGCGCCCTCCTGGACGCGGAGTCTAACAGCAGGTTGCGGGCCGCCACCCTGATTTTCGGCCTGGCTCTTACGCCGAACCCTCGCCGGGGGAGCGTGGAGCACGCATGAAGGCCATGCGATGATCGCTGCATGCAGACCTTTTTCTGGCACGACTACGAGACCTTCGGCGCCGACCCCTGGCGCGATCGACCCGTCCAGTTCGCAGGCATCCGCACGACCATGGAGCTGGAAATCGTGGGCGAGCCGGTGATGTTCTTCGGCAAGCCACCCCGTGAAATGCCGCCCCATCCGGACGCCTGCCTGATCACCGGCATCACGCCACAGCAGGCCGAGCGCGAGGGTTGCCTCGAGGCGGATTTCGCCGCCCGCGTACACGAACAGCTGGCCCAGCCGGGCACCTGCGGCGTGGGCTACAACTCCTTGCGCTTCGACGACGAGATCGGGCGCCAGATGTTCTACCGCAATATGTTCGAGCCCTATGGCCGCGAATGGGAGAACGGCAACTCGCGCTGGGATCTGATCGACCTGGTGCGCATGTGCCAGGCGCTGCGGCCCGAAGGCATCGAATGGCCCAGGCGCGAGGATGGCTCGCCCAGCTTCAAGCTTGAGCACCTGGCCACCGCCAACCACCTGCGGCAGGAGCGCGCGCACGACGCCTTGTCGGACGTCTACGCGCTGATCGACCTGGCGCGCCTGATCCGTGTGCGCCAGCCGCGGCTATGGGACTGGTACTTCAACTTGCGCCGCAAGCAGCGCGTGTTCGAGATGCTCGACGTGGTGGCGATGACGCCGGTGCTGCATGTGTCGTCGCGCTATCCGGCCAGCCGTCACTGCCTCGCGGTGGTGGCGCCCTTGGCGGCGCATCCGAGTCGCCCGGGGGAAATCATCGTTTACGACCTTTCCAGCGACCCCTCTGAATTGCTTGAGCTGGACGAGGAAGAAATCGCGGATCGGGTGTTCACTTCGCGTGCCGATCTGCCCGAGGGTGTGGAACGTATTCCGCTGCGCACTGTGCGCGCGAATCGGGCGCCGGCGCTCGCGCCGTTGTCCACGCTCAAGGGCATGGACATGGGGCGTCTGCAGATCGACATGGAGAAGATTCAGACGCATCGCGACATGCTCGCCTCGGCGGATGGCCTCGCGGCAAAACTTCGCCGCGTATTCCAGCGTGCGGCCGATCTGCCGCCGCCGGCCGATCCGGAACTTGCCTTGTATAGCGGCTTCCTCCCCGATGCCGACAAGCGCCTGCTGACCGATATCCGTGGTACGCCCCCCGAGCAATTGGGGCAACGCGAGTTTCCGTTCCGCGATCCGCGCTACCCGGAGCTGCTGTTCCGCTATCGGGCCCGCAACTGGCCGCACACGCTGAGCCTGGACGAACAGGCGCGCTGGCAGGCGTTCTGTCGCGATCGCCTGACCAAGCCCACGCCACTGACCAACCTCACGCTGGACGATTACTTCGCCCGCATCGCCGCCTTGCGCGCCGAGCATGCGAGCGACGATAAACTTGCCATCCTCGATCAACTGCAAGCCTGGGGCGAGCAGCTCGCCGCCGACCTTGCACCCATCAGCGCCTGACCACAGACACCATGGCCAACACCTATTTCTCGACTGCCACCTTTCGCTTTCTTCGCTCGCTTGAAAAGAACAACAACCGCGAATGGTTCCACGCGCACAAAGACGACTACGAAACCCATGTGCGTGAGCCGTTTCTCGCCCTGATCGGCGACTTGCAGGCGCCGTTGAACAAGATCAGCAAACATTACCGCGCCGATACGCGCAAGAACGGCGGTTCGCTGTTCCGCATTTTTCGTGACACGCGGTTCTCGAACAACAAGCTGCCTTACAAATCATGGCAGGGAGCGCGGTTCTTCCATGAACGGCGCCACGAGATCCCGGCGCCCTCGTTCTATGTGCAGATTCAGCCGGGCGATTGCTTTGCCGGCGGCGGCATGTGGCATCCGGAACCGGAGGCGCTCAAGCACATACGTGGGTTTCTTGCCGACAACCCTGAGGCCTGGAAGAAGGCGACGCGCAGCAAGGCGTTCCGCGATCACTTCGAATTCTGGGGCGAGTCGCTGAGCCGTCCGCCGCGCGGATTTGATCCGGCGCATGAATTGATCGACGACATCAAGCGCAAGGATTTCGCGTGTGGCGAGGGGTTTGACGAGAAGCTCGCGTGTTCGGCGGAGTTGTTGCCGTGGTTGGTGGACACGTATAAGCGCGTGGCGCCGATGATTGATTATTTGTGTGCGGCGCAGGAGTTGGAGTTTTAAGCAAGAACGGCGGACGGCGCCCGGCTTTTCTGTGGGAGCGCACCCTGTGCGCGACAAACCAACGAAGCGATACATCCAGGCGTGACTGTCGCGCACAGGGTGCGCTCCCACAGGTTTTCGCCTTGGGCTTGTGAACGACGAGCCTTGAGACGCAACCCGAAAATCCGCCGAACCGATTCAATCGACTTCGCTTAGCACCTTCAATCCCGGTCGCTGCTTCGCCAGCTTGCGCAGCAATGCCGCGAAGTTCTGCAAATCGGCATGCCACGGCGACGCTTCGCGCCAGTAGAGCGCGATCTCGCGACCCGGAGCTTGTCCTTTTAGCTTGGCGAGCACGACATTGGGCATCGAAGCCAATCGCTCGTGCGCCAGAGCCGGCACCAGCGCATAGCCTCCGCGCAATTCCACAAGCGCAGCGAGGCTTTCCAGGCTCACGTCCTGCACGTGGCCGCCGCCGAGTACATCTTCACAATGGCTTTCGGTCATCAGCGTGGCGTCGGTGGCGTCGAGTTGTTCCAGGCCCACGCTGCGCTTGCCGGCCATGGCGTGGTCGGCGCGGAACATGACTTCCCAGGGTTCGAAGAACAATGGGCGCATCGCTACGCCACTAACTGGCGGGACCAGAGGAGCCAGCACCGCGTCGAGCTCGCCCTCGTTCAAGCGGCGCAGCAGGCCGCGTGGCTTGCCTTCGGAAAGACTCAGGCGCGTGCCCGGAAAATGCTGGGGAAACGGGCCGATCAGATGCGGGAGCAGATAAGGACCGAGCGAGGCGGGAACACCGAGCCGCAGCTCGCCGCCGAATGCCACCTCGCCCGCGCGTGCCACTTGCTGCAGGTGTTCCGCCGCGGCAAGCACGGTATCAATCTGTTCAAGCAAACGTTGACCGCCCGCCGTGGGCACGATGCGGCGACCGCCTCGCTCAAACAGCGGCGCACCCAGCGCCTGCTCCACTTTCTGCACCTGATGGGACAGCCCCGAGGGGCTGATATGCATCGCGCGCGCCGCACTATTGAAGCTGCCATGGCGACGCACCGCCTGCACCAGCATCAGGTCACGCAGCGAGACTACCGATAGGTGAGAAGAGATCATCCGCTGGGTGCTTGCCTGGCCTGTGACGGGGCGAAGCATAAACGACCCTGATGGTCACCGTGACAGGATGCCTGCCTCCCCCTTGTAGGAGCGCACTTGTGCGCGACCCACCGGTGCGGTGATTCCGGAGGTATCGGTCGCCCACAAGTGGGCTCCTACAAGGGGACCGTGTCACCGGCCTTTTGTGGGAGCGCACCCTGTGCGCGACAAACCAACGGAGCGGCAATCCCGATGTGCCCCTGTCGGCCTGTCGGCCACAGGGTGGCCTCCCACAATGACGCGAGGAGCGCCCCGTGCATCGCGCAAAAAGAAAGGGCGGCTTGCGCCGCCCTTCTCCAGTCACTGTGACGTGACTCACCGCGCTCAGGCAGTAACCGTGTCGGCCACGTCCTGGTAATCGGCGATCTGATTGAAGTTCATGTACTTGTAGATCTTCTCGCCGTTGGCATCGAGCACGCCCACGTCCGTCATGTACTCGGCCTTGGTCGGGATGCGGCCCAGACGCGAGCAGATCGCGGCGAGTTCGGCCGAGCCCAGGTACACGTTGGAGTTCTTGCCCAGGCGGTTGGGGAAGTTGCGGGTGGAGGTGGAGAACACCGTGGCGCCCTCGCGCACCTGCGCCTGGTTGCCCATGCACAGCGAGCAGCCCGGCATTTCCATGCGGGCGCCGGCGGTGCCGAGCACGCCGTAGTGGCCTTCCTCGGTCAGCTGCTGCTGGTCCATCTTGGTCGGCGGAGCGACCCACAGCTTGGTCGGGATGTCGCGCTTGCCTTCCAGCAGCTTCGACGCCGCGCGGAAGTGACCGATATTGGTCATGCACGAACCGATGAACACTTCGTCGATGGTGGCACCGGCCACGTCGCTGAGCGTCTTCACGTCGTCCGGGTCGTTCGGGCAGGCCACGATGGGCTCGTGCACGTCGGCCAGGTCGATTTCGATGACGGCGGCGTATTCGGCGTCGGCATCGCGCTCCAGCAGCTGCGGGTTGGCGAGCCAGGCTTCCATCGCCTTGATGCGGCGCTGCAGGCTGCGCGGATCCTTGTAACCCTGCGCGATCATGTACTTCAGCAGCGTGATGTTGCTGTTGATGTATTCGATGATCGGCGCCTTGTCCAAGTGCACCGTGCAACCGGCGGCGGAACGCTCGGCCGAGGCATCGGACAGCTCGAACGCCTGCTCCACCTTGAGGTTCGGCAGACCTTCGATCTCCAGGATGCGACCGGAGAAGATGTTCTTCTTGCCCTGCTTGGCCACCGTGAGCAGACCGCTCTTGATCGCGTAGAGCGGGATCGCATTGACCAGGTCACGCAGGGTCACGCCCGGCTGCAGTTCGCCCTTGAAGCGCACCAGCACCGACTCGGGCATATCCAGCGGCATCACGCCGGTGGCGGCGGCGAAGGCCACCAGACCCGAACCGGCCGGGAAGGATATGCCGATCGGGAAACGCGTGTGGCTGTCGCCGCCGGTGCCGACCGTATCGGGCAGCAGCATGCGGTTGAGCCAGGAGTGGATCACGCCATCGCCCGGACGCAGCGAGATGCCGCCACGCGTGCTGATGAATTCCGGCAGCGTGTGGTGGGTCTTCACGTCCACCGGCTTGGGATAAGCGGCGGTGTGGCAGAACGACTGCATGACGAGGTCGGCGGAGAAGCCCAGGCAAGCCAGGTCCTTCAGCTCGTCGCGGGTCATCGGACCGGTGGTGTCCTGCGAACCGACCGAGGTCATCTTCGGCTCGCAATAGGTGCCCGGGCGCACGCCCTGGCCTTCCGGCAGGCCGATGGCACGGCCGACCATCTTCTGCGCCAGCGTGTAGCCCTTGCCGGTATCGGCCGGCTGCTGCGGCAGGCGGAACAGGGTGGACACCGGCAGGCCCAGCGCTTCGCGCGCCTTGGCGGTAAGGCCACGGCCCACGATCAGCGGGATGCGGCCACCGGCGCGCACTTCGTCGAACAGCACGTCGGACTTGACCTGGAATTCGGCGATCACTTCGCCGTTCTTCAGCGCCTTGCCTTCGTACGGACGGAGCTCAACCACGTCGCCCATGTTCATGCTGGAGACGTCGAGCTCGATCGGCAGCGCGCCGGCGTCTTCCATCGTGTTGTAGAAGATCGGGGCGATCTTGCTGCCCAGGCACACGCCGCCGAAGCGCTTGTTCGGGATGAAGGGGATGTCTTCGCCGGTGAACCACAGCACCGAGTTGGTGGCGGACTTGCGGCTGGAACCGGTGCCGACCACGTCACCGACGTAGGCCACCAGGTGGCCTTTTTCCTTCAGCGATTCGATGAAGGCGATCGGGCCGCGCTTGCCGTCTTCTTCCGGCTGGAACGGCGCACCGTCGCGCTGATTCTTCAGCATGGCGAGGGCGTGCAGCGGGATGTCCGGACGCGTGGTGGCATCGGGTGCCGGCGACAGGTCATCGGTATTGGTTTCGCCCGGCACCTTGAACACGGTGACGGTCAGGCTTTCGGGCACTTCCGGCTTGCTGGTGAACCATTCGGCGTCGGCCCAGCTCTGCAGCACGGCCTTGGCGTTGGCGTTGCCCTTGTCGGCCTTGTCCTTGACGTCGTGGAAGGCGTCGAACATCAGCAGGGTGTGCTTGAGCGCGTTGGCGGCGACGGTGCCGACCTGCGCGTCGTCGAGCAGCTCGATCAGCGGATGGATGTTGTAGCCGCCCAGCATGGTGCCGAGCAGTTCGGTGGCCTTCTCGCGCGAGATCAGCGCGCACTTTTCGGTGCCGAACGCCACGGCTGCCAGGTACGAGGCCTTGACCTTGGCCGCATCGTCCACGCCAGCCGGCACGCGGTTGGTGATCAGGTCGACGAGGAACGTCTCTTCACCGGTGGGCGGATTCTTCAGCAGCTCGATCAGCTCGGCGGTCTGCTGGGCCGACAGCGGCAGTGCGGGGATTCCCAGCGCGGCGCGCTCGGCAACATGTTGGCGGTAGGCGTTAAGCATGTGGTCTCGTCCGGTGAACGTGGATCAAAGGGGCAGCGGGCGATGGTTTGCGCCATCGCGGCGGAGGTTCACCCGGCGGGAGAGGTTCCGCGTGGCCGCTGCCGGCGTTCGACAAGGCGCAAGGTCTTGTCGCCATGCCGTTCTTGGCGGCATCACAGCCCGCTATTTTGCCAGTCCGGCCCCAAGCGCCGCAACGCAAGACAACGCTTCCGCCTGCGTTCGAAATCTTGCAAGGCGAATGTGCGGCAATCCCCAATCGGGTCTCTTGCGCGTTTGGGCTTTTGTCCCAAACTGAATGGGAGTGCTGAACGGAGAGGATGGATTCCCCGGATTGCCAGGCCTTCTTCGCCGTCATCCCGGCGTAGGCCGGGATCCAGTAGCGTCGACTTCTGGTGGTCGCGAAAACCCAACACAGGGTCACTGGATCCCGGCCTGCGCCGGGATGACGAGCTACAAAGGCTTTGCAATTCCCCTCACGTCCCGTGCCCTAGGATCCCCAAGCTACGCGTTCGCGCGTTCGCCAGACTCACGCAACAGGAGTTAGCCCATGCTGGATTCATTCGCCACCCGCGACACCCTCACTGTCAACGGCAGCCAGTACAACTTTGCCAGCCTGGCCAAGCTCGGCCAGCGCTTTGACCTCAAGACCCTGCCCTATTCGCTCAAGATCCTCCTGGAAAATCTGTTGCGCCACGAGGACGGCGTCAATGTGACCTCGAAGGAAATCGAGGCCATCGCCAACTGGGATGCCAAGGCCGAACCCGATACTGAAATCGCTTTCATGCCCGCCCGCGTGGTGCTGCAGGACTTTACCGGCGTGCCCTGCGTGGTCGACCTGGCTGCGATGCGCGATGCGGTGGTGAAGCTCGGCGGCGACGCCAAGCAGATCAATCCGCTGGCGCCGGCTGAGCTGGTGATCGACCACTCCGTGCAGGTCGATGTGTACGGCTCCGAGTCCGCGCTGGAGAAAAACGTCGAGATCGAATTCCAGCGCAACCAGGAACGCTATGCCTTCCTGCGCTGGGGCCAGAAGGCGTTCGACAACTTCAAGGTGGTGCCGCCGCGCACCGGCATCGTGCACCAGGTGAACCTGGAGCACTTGGCCCGCGTGGTGTTCACGGCCGAGAAGGACGGCGCGCCCTGGGCCTATCCGGACACCGTGTTCGGCACCGACTCGCATACCACCATGATCAACGGCATCGGTGTGCTGGGCTGGGGCGTGGGCGGTATCGAGGCTGAGGCGGCGATGCTGGGCCAGCCTTCGTCCATGCTGATTCCGCAGGTGGTCGGCTTCAAGCTGACCGGCAAGCTCTCGGAGGGCGTGACCGCGACCGACCTCGTGCTCACCGTCACGCAGATGCTGCGCAAGCTCGGCGTGGTGGGCAAGTTCGTGGAGTTCTTCGGCAGCGGCCTCAAGCACCTGGCGCTGGCCGACCGCGCCACCATCGGCAATATGGCGCCGGAATACGGCGCCACCTGCGGCATCTTCCCGATCGACCAGGAAGCGCTCAATTACCTGCACCTGTCCGGTCGCAGCGACGATCAGATCCGCCTGGTGGAGGCCTACGCCAAGGCGCAGGGCATGTGGCATGACGAGAACGCCATCGAGCCGCGCTTCACTACCACGCTGGAACTCAACCTGGCCGATGTGAAGCCCTCGCTCGCTGGCCCCAAGCGCCCGCAGGATCGCGTGCTGCTGGAAGGCGTGCAGAAGAGCTTCCAGGACGCCGTGGGTCCGCTCACCGCCACCCGCAAGCCGCGCAACGAAGCCACCTCGGCGTTTATTGCCGAAGGCGGCTCGGCGGCGATCGGCAACCCGGCCAACGACATCACCGACAGCGGCGTGCGCGTGGACAAGGACGGCGAGTCGTTCAAGCTGGGCGATGGCGCGGTAGTGATCGCCGCGATCACTTCGTGCACGAACACCTCCAACCCGAGCGTGATGATCGGTGCGGGCCTGGTGGCGAAAAAGGCCGCGGCCAAGGGCCTCACGGCGCAGCCCTGGGTGAAGACCTCGATCGGCCCGGGTTCCAAGGTGGTCACCGATTACCTGGAAAAGACCGGCCTGTTGAAGGAGCTGGAAAAAGTCGGCTTCTATATCGTCGGTTACGGCTGCACCACCTGCATCGGCAACTCCGGTCCGCTGCCGGCGGAAATCAGCAAGGGCATTGCCGAAGGCGATCTCGCGGTGGCGTCGGTGTTGTCGGGCAACCGCAACTTCGAAGGCCGCGTGCATCCGGAAGTGAAGATGAACTACCTGGCCTCGCCGCCGCTGGTGGTCGCCTACGCTTTGGCCGGCACGCTCAACATCGACCTCACCAAGGAACCGCTGGGCACGGGCAGCGACGGCAAGCCGGTGTATCTCAAGGACATCTGGCCGACCAACCAGGAGATCTCCGACATCGTCGGCAGCGCGCTCAATCCGGAGATGTTCGAGAAGAGCTACGCCGACGTGTTCAAGGGCGACACGCGCTGGAACCACATCGCCTCGCCCGATGGCGATGTGTACAAGTGGGACGACTCGACCTACATCAAGAACCCGCCGTACTTCGACGGCATGAGCAAGGAGCCGGGCAGCATCGAAGATGTGCACGGCGCCCGCGTGCTCGGCCTGTTCGGCGACTCCATCACTACCGACCACATCTCCCCGGCCGGCTCGATCAAGAAGGACAGCCCGGCGGGCCGTTTCCTGATCTCCAAGGGCGTGGAGCCGAAGGACTTCAACTCCTATGGTTCGCGTCGCGGCAATGACGATGTGATGGTGCGCGGCACCTTCGCCAATATCCGCATCAAGAACCTGATGCTGGACGGCGTGGAAGGCGGCTACACGCTGTACGTGCCAAGCGGCGAGCAGTTGGCGATCTACGATGCGGCGATGAAGTACAAGGCGGACAAGACGCCGCTGGTGGTGCTGGCCGGCAAGGAATACGGCACGGGTTCGTCGCGCGACTGGGCTGCCAAGGGCACCCTGCTGCTGGGCGTGAAAGCCGTGATCGCCGAGAGCTTCGAGCGCATCCACCGCTCCAACCTGGTGGGCATGGGCGTGCTGCCGCTGCAGTTCGAAGACGGCCAGAACGCGCAGTCGCTGGACCTGACCGGCAAGGAGACCTTCGACATCACCGGCCTCAACGGCGGCGAATCGAAGACTGCCAAGGTCACTGCCACGGGGCAGGATGGCAAGAAGAAGGAGTTCACCGTGAGGGTGTTGCTGCTCACGCCGAAGGAACGCGAGTTCTTCCGTCACGGCGGCATCCTGCAGTATGTGCTGCGCCAGCTGGCTGGAAAGAAAGCGGCCTGATCCTCGTTGCAGGCTGCTTTTGGCAAGGAGAAAACGCCGCCGTTGGGCGGCGTTTTCTTTGAGCGGCCTGGACGCTATGTGTGGGGCACCCTACCTTTGTAGGAGCGCACTTGTGCGCGACAACCCCACGGCGCAGTAACAGTCAACGCTGCGGTCGCCCACAAGTGGGCTCCTACACAAGATCCCCGTGGCGCGGCGACGATCAGCGTTGCGGTCGCGCACAGGGTGCGCTCCTACAAGGGGAAGGAGGCGATCAGCTGCCCGAGGTCCACGTGGCGGCATAACAGCGCCACTCGCGCCCATCCTTCCGCCACGCCGTCTCCACCCGATACACACCCATCTGCGCCGGCAACAACTTCCCGCCGCTGGTCAGGGTCACGGTGAAGCGCGCGACATAGCGATCGCCGCGCTGCTCCACCTCGATCGGCCCGCTCAAGGCATGAATCGTCTCGCCGCGAAACCTGGCGGCACGCAGCAGCCCCAGGATTTGCCGCCTCTCCATCTCACCGTTGTTGCCGCTGAAATCGTCGCTCAACAACGCGTCCAGCGACGAGGCATCGGCCTGTTCGGCCGCTCGTTCGGCGGTTTCGATGCCCTGCCGCACCCGACTTTCGTCGGGCGTGCGATGGCAGGCCGTCAGGCCGATTGCGAGGAACACGCAAAACACTGGATTTACAAGTAGTTTTTGTATCGAAGGCATGCCTTATTCTCGCTGCGGCGCGGCTTGCCGCTATACGCAAGCGTATGCTCCAATGCCGCGTCATCATCTTGCCCTACGTCACTGCCGGGCTGATACATACAGGAGCGTTGGATCCAACATGAGCATTGAGCGTCCGTGGCTGGCCCATTACCCGGAAGGCGTTCCCGCGCAGATCGACATCAACCAGTACGCGTCGCTCGCCGCCGTGGTGGAAGAAGCCTTTGAACGCTTCCGTCATCGCCCGGCTTTCTCCAGCTTCGGCAAGGTGCTCACCTACGGTCAGATCGATGAGATGAGCCGCCAGTTCGCCGGCTACCTCACCGGCGAGCTCAAGCTCGGCAAGGGCGATCGCATCGCGATCATGATGCCCAACGTCTTGCAGTACCCCATCGCCCTGTTCGGCGCGTTGCGCGCAGGCCTGGTGGTGGTCAACACCAATCCGATGTACACCGCGCGCGAGCTCAAGCATCAGCTGGAAGACGCCGGCGCCAAGGCCATCGTGGTGCTCGACAATTTCGCCGCGACGCTGCAGCAGGTGGTGGCCGAGACTCACGTCGAGCACATCGTCACCACCGGCATCGGCGACCTGCTCGGCGCCAAGGGCGCGCTGATCAATTTCGTGCTCAAGCACGTCAAGAAGATGGTGCCGCCGTACGAGCTGCCGCATGCCGTGCGCTTTACAGACGCCCTGTCCAAGGGCGCGCCGCATCCGATGCCCAAGGTGCAGCTCGATCACGAAGACATCGCCTTCCTGCAATACACCGGCGGTACCACCGGCGTGGCCAAGGGCGCCATGCTCACCCACGGCAACATGGTCGCCAACATGCTGCAGGCCGGTGCGTGGATCGGCAACAACGCCAAGCAGGGCGAAGAAGTAATCATCACGGCGCTGCCGCTGTATCACATCTTCTCGCTGACGGCGAACGGCCTGGTGTTCATGCGCCTGGGCGGTTTGAACTGGCTGATCACCAATCCGCGCGACATGCCTGGCTTCGTCAAGGAATTGAAGAAGTCCAAGTTCACCGCGCTCACCGGCGTCAACACCTTGTTCAACGGCTTGCTCAACACGCCGGGCTTTGCCGACCTGGATTTCTCGCGCCTGCACCTGTCGCTGGGCGGCGGCATGGCCGTGCAGCGCGCGGTGGCCGAGCGCTGGAAAAAAGTCACCGGCTGCACGCTGGCCGAGGCTTACGGGCTGACCGAAACCTCGCCTGCGGCCTGCATCAATCCGCTGGACCTCAAGGATTACAACGGCTCGATCGGCCTGCCGATTCCCTCCACCGACGTGGCGATCTGGTCGGAAGAAAACCAGCCGCTGGCGATCGGCGAAGTGGGCGAACTGATGGTGCGCGGCCCGCAGGTGATGAAGGGCTACTGGCAGCGTCCGGACGAAACGGCCAAGGTGCTGGGCTCAGACGGCTGGCTGCACACCGGCGACATCGCGCGCATGGATGCCACCGGTTATGTCTACATCGTGGACCGCAAGAAGGACATGATCCTGGTGTCCGGCTTCAACGTGTATCCGAACGAAGTCGAAGACGTGGTGATGCAGCATCCTGGCGTGGCCGAAGTGGCTGCCGTGGGCGTGCCGGACGAACACTCGGGTGAAGTGGTGAAGCTGTTCGTGGTGCGCAAGGACCCGAACCTCACCGTGGAAGAACTGAAGAAGTTCTGCCACGACAACCTCACCGGCTATAAACGTCCCAAGCTGATCGAGTTCCGCGACTCGTTGCCCAAGAGCAATGTGGGCAAGATCCTGAGGCGCGAGTTGCGGGATGAGAACAAGCAGAAGTGAGGGAAGAGGCGTGGGAGTAGAGCTCACTGCGCTCAACAAAAAGCCCGGCGAACTGCCGGGCTTTTTTTATGGATTCCCTCGCGGCGATAAGTGCCGAGTGATTTCCCTCACTCCTCGCCCCTAGTCCTTCCACAACTCCAGAATATCCGCATACCCACCCAGCAGGTTCCACAGCGGCACCTGCTTGTCTTCCGGGATGCGGGTATAGGCAAAGCCCAGGTGGCGATCGGAAATACGGGCCACCTGCGCCTCCAGATGGATGTGCAGGTCGTGACCAAAGATCATGTCGAGGATCCAGCTCTGGCCATGCTCGCCCTGCCAGCCCAGGGGGCGGCGCAGCAGCACGCCGGTCGCGGAAATGTCCACCAGTTCGGTCGAATGCGATTCGTCGGCACGGCTCATCAGCACCGTGGTCTCGATCCGCATGCGCGCCGGACGCAGCTGCTCCGGATCGGAGCTGTTCCTGACATTGTCTTCCGCTTTGCTCATCTTGCTCTTGCTCCCCACGTCAAACGCGCCAGCGCCGACTGCTTCATCCTGAAGAAACACTCCCTCATCGGTCGATGTGGAGCGTCTCCGTTCAACTTCAATCCTGCTCTTGCGTTCTCAACACGCCTGCGCGGACCAGGCTTCCTGAGCCAAACCGCGCATTGATCCTGTCCTGCACCTGGTCGGTGACGCGCCGTTCGGGCGCGCTGTCGAACAGGTCTTGCTGTCGTTGTGCCGCAAAACCCGACAGGCTGACGCCCAGCAGGCGAAGGCGCGGCCTTGATTGCGCCTTCCACCATGCGTTAAGCAAGCCTCGTGCCAGCTCATAGAGTTCGCTGGCGGAGGCGCTGGGCACGCGCAGTTGGCCCTGGCGGCTGTGGGTGACAAAGGGCGGCTCGCGCAATTTCACCGTGACGGTACGCCCTTCCAGCCCACGCTGGCGCGCTCGGGCCGCGATGCGCTCGCAATGGCGCAGCAGCCAGGCCTCGGCCATCGCCAGCTCGGCCAGATCGACATCAAAGGTGTGTTCCGAGCCGATCGACTGTTCGGCCTGCGCCGGTTCCACGTCGCGGTCGTCTTCGCCGCGGGCCAGCGCCTGCAGCGCCTCCACCTGACGCCCTAGCGCACTCGCCAGACGCGCCGTGTCACTTGCTGCCAATTCGCCTATGGTCCGGATACCCAGGCGGTGCAACGCCTGCTCGGTCACCTTGCCCACGGTCCACAAGCGGCCCACCGGCAGCGGCGCCAGATCCCGGGCGGCGTGCTCAGCGGTGATGCGACGCAGACCATCGGGCTTGGACATTTCGCTGGCCAGCTTGGCCAGCAGCTTGTTGGGCCCCATGCCCACCGAAGCATTCAGCCGGGTCCGCTCGTGGATGGCGAGCTTGATGCGACCAGCGATGGTCTCGACCGAGCCGAGCAGGCGCAGGCTGGCAGTGACGTCCAGGAACGCCTCATCCAGCGACAGACCCTCCACCAGCGGCGTGGCTTCGTGGAAAACCTTGAAAACCTGCTCCGAGGCTTCTTCATAGCGAGCGAAATCAGGCGGCAGGTAGACGCCATCGGGGCAAAGCCGTCGCGCCTGCGCCATCGGCATGGCCGAACGCACGCCGAACGGGCGCGCTTCATAACTGCAGGTGGAGACCACCCCGCGAGGCCCCAGGCCACCGACGATCACCGGGTGCCCACGCAGCTGCGGGCGGTCGCGCTGCTCCACGGACGCATAGAAGGCGTCCATGTCGACGTGGATGATGGAGCATTCATCGGGCAGCATGTCCCTGTATTCTGCCGATACGGCAGCATCGCGTGTACTGGACTTGCCCGTCGCCAGCGGCTAATCTTGGTCTCGCTTGGGTCAGTGGGTGCGCGCACGATCGGTGAGATCGACCGCTACGGCACCCGTCCCGATGCACTCAGCCGACCGATTGAGAAGCCAGTGACGCAGGTTTCGTCACGTTGTGGCTCGCGTTTTTTGTCGTGACCCAAACACGCTAAAAACGCTCAAGGGTCGCTCACGGCCAGCCTGATCGAAACGCCAGACGCGCGCTTTCGTCATGCATGACCGCGACGGTGACGCCATGCGCACCGGCTAGGCATCGCGCAAGTTAGCTTCAACGGATCGCGCCTGCGGGCCAACGTCCGGGCGGGACATTCGTCAGGCGAATGCCGGTGGGATCAACGTTTCCTCACGTATTGAACGCAGAGCAAGCCGTCTTGAACGGCCCAACGACATGCATTGATGAGCACTGAGCCAGTCGAGCCTCAGGCGGTCGCCGCACCGCAGGACGCGTTTGCGTCGGTACCTCAACAGCAGGAAATGCCGCTGGCCATCGTGCGCGGCGAACCGCTGTTGCAGATGCCGCAGGACCTGTACATCCCGCCGGATGCGCTCGAGGTGATCCTCGAATCGTTCGAAGGGCCGCTCGACCTTTTGCTGTACCTGATTCGTCGCCAGAATCTGGACATTCTCGACATCCCGGTCGCCGAGATCACCCGGCAGTACATGGATTACATCGAGATGATGCGCGACGTGATGCGCCTGGAGCTGGCTGCCGAATACCTGCTGATGGCAGCCATCCTGGGCGAGATCAAATCGCGCCTGCTGTTGCCCCGGCCGCCTGCCGAGGAAGGCGTGGAAGAAGATCCCCGCGCCGAGCTGATCCGTCGCCTGCAGGAGTACGAACGCTTCAAGAGGGCCGCGGCGGATATCGACGCCCTGCCCCGCATGGAGCGAGACATGGCGCCGGCCCACGCGGACGTGGGCGAACGCAATGTGGTCAAGCTGCCTCCGCCGCTCGACCTCAAGGAGATGCTGCTGGCGCTGAAGGACGTGATGCGTCGTGCCGAATTGTTCGGCCACCACGCCATCCGGCGCGAAGCACTCAGCGTGCGACAGCGCATGGGTGAACTGCTCGGCCGCTTGACCGACCAGACCTTCCAGCGCTTCGAAACGCTGTTCGATGTCACCGAGGGCCGCCTGGGCGTGGTGGTCACTTTCCTGGCCATGCTTGAACTGGCCAAGGAGATGCTGGTGGAGATCGTGCAGGAAGAACCGCTGGCACCGATTTACGTAAGGGCAAGGGCAGGAAGCGCGGAAGAAACCGCCGCCGAACGCTATGCCGATGACGAGCCGGCCACCGCGGCCGAATAAGCCGCGCAGCCCGCCCCATTCACCGCAGCATCCGCATCCGATCCGAGGCCATGCAGATCGAGCAACTCAAACCCATCATCGAGGCGGCCCTGCTGGCATCCACCCAGCCGATGACCGTGCCTCAACTGCTGGAACTGTTCGGCGAAGAGGACGAAGTCGGCCGCGAAGAGGTCGCCAAGACCCTCGAGGCGCTGGCGGACGATTGCGCCAACCGCGGCGTGGAGCTGCAAGAGGTCGCCTCGGGCTTCCGCTACCAGGTGAAGCAGTCGGTGCATCCGTGGATCTCGCGACTATGGACCGAGCGCCCCAGCCGCTACTCCCGCGCCCTGCTGGAAACCCTGGCGCTGATCGCCTACCGCCAGCCGATCACCCGCCCGGAGATCGAACAGATCCGCGGCGTGGTGGTGTCGTCCAACATCATCAAGACGATGGAAGAGCGCGAATGGATCCGCGTGGTGGGCTACCGCGACGTGCCGGGCAAGCCCGCACTGTTCGGCACCACGCGCGCCTTCCTCGACTACTTCAACTTGAAGTCGCTCGACGAGCTGCCGCCGCTGTCGGAAATCCGCGACATGGAAGACCCGCAGATGAGCATCGCGCCGGAGCCGCTGCCGGTGCGTGTGATGCGCGACCTGCCGATCGATCCGGACGAAGAAAACGAAACCCTGGTGGTGGCCGGCGAAGAAGATCTCGACGTTTCCATCACCGAACCTGCCGGGCACGATGTACCGGCCACCGAACACGAAGAAAGCCAGGCCGCCGACGCTGTCGACGAACCCGGCCACGAAACGCCCGAGGCGATGCATGTCGCCTCCTCCGAACCCGGCGCTGCACCGCACGCCGAGACTCATGTTGACACTGCCGACGAGGCAGCGACCCACGCGGACGCCGAGCAAGGCGACGCCACGCAAGATACCGAGGAGTACCGCGCATGACTGCGCCACAGAAATCCGTTTTGACCCTTAAGCGCACCCCGCGCGACGAAACCGCGCCCGCCATCGAGGAGCGCCTGCACAAGGTGCTCGCCAACGCCGGCCTCGGCTCGCGCCGCATGCTTGAGCAACGTATCCAGGCCGGTGAGGTTGAACTCAACGGCACCCCCGCCACCATCGGTGCCAGCGTCCACGCCGGCGACCGCGTCGTGCTCGACGGCAAGCAGTTCGTCGTCGCCACCGACAACCGCGACGAAACCGAAGTGCTGGTCTATCACAAGCCCGAAGGCGTGGTGACCACCCGCGAAGATCCCGAAGGCCGTCCCACCGTGTTCGAACAGCTGCCGCGCCTGAAGGGTGCGCGCTGGGTCGCCGTGGGTCGCCTGGACATCAACACCACCGGCCTGCTGCTGCTCACCACCGATGGCGAACTCGCCAACGCGCTGATGCATCCCAAGAGCGGTCTCGAGCGCGAATACCTGTGCCGCGTGCACGGTGAAGTGCCCGACGAGATGATCGAAAAGCTCAAGGCCGGCGTGGAGCTGGAAGACGGCCCGGCCCGCTTCGACGAAATCGCCGTGATCAGCCAGGGCGGCAGCCACAGCTGGTTCCGCGTGGTGATCCGCGAGGGCCGCAATCGCGAAGTGCGCCGCCTTTGGGACTCTCAGGGTTTCCTGGTGAGCCGCCTCAAGCGCATCCGCTACGGCAGCGTGGAATTGCCGCGCACCCTGCGCCGCGGTGACTGCGAATCGCTGGGCGAAGAAGCCGTCAAGGATCTGCGCAAGACCACGGGTCTGGGTTCGCCGCAGCCGGTGCTCACGCTGAGCCCGGTGCTGCACCAGCGCCGCGCGCCGCGCAACGTCACCGAGTACGTTCCCAAGGGCGCCAGCGGCTCGTACAGCGCGGGCTACCAGGACGAAGCGCGCGAGCTGCGCGCCTATGACCGCATCCGCGAAGAACCCACCCGCGGCAAGCCGCGCGGCCGTCCGGGCCGGGAAGTGAACGGCAATGTCGCCCGTCCGGAACGCTCGGGCGGTGGTGGCGGCGGCATGCGCAAGGGCAAGCGCGGCGTCGCCCCGGGCCAGGAGCTGCCGTCGGTGCGCACCTGGTTTGCCGGCGAATCGCGTGAAGGTGGTGCTGCGGGCGGCGCTCGTGGCGGCGCAGCGGGCAATCGTCGTCCGGGTGGCGGCAAGCCGTCGTTCGGCAATCGCGCCGGTGGCGCGGAAGGCCGTAGCGGCAGCCCGTACAGCGGCTTCGGCGGCGGTGCCGGTGCTGGTGGCAACCGCGGCGGCAAGCCGAGTGGTCGCCCGGGTGGTCGTCCCGGCGGTCACGGTGGCCAGGGCGGTCAGGGCGGCGCGGCTGGCCAGGGTGGCCAGGGCGGTCGTCCGCAGGGTCGCGGCGGTAATCGTCCGCAAGGCGGCGCCGGTCGTCCGCAAGGCGGCGGTCGTCCCCAGGGCGGCGGTAATCGTCCGCACGGCGGCGGTGGCGGTGGCGGCGGTGGTCGCGGCGGCAACCGTCACGGCAATCGCTGAGCACGGCTTCCGCCATGCACGCCCGCATCTATCACAACAACCGCTGCTCCAAGTCGCGCGCCACACTGGCCTTGCTTGAGCAGCGGGGCGTGGTGTGCGATGTCGTGAACTACCTGGACACGCCGCCGAGCAGCACCGAGCTGATGCAATTGCTCGACATGCTCGGCATGACGCCGCGCGAACTGATGCGCACCAACGAGGCCGAGTACAGCGAACTCGGCCTCGACGATCCGTCACTGGATGACACCGCGCTGATCGCGGCGATGGTGAGTCATCCGCGGCTGATTGAACGCCCCATCGTGGTGTCCAACGGCAAGGCCGCGATTGGACGTCCACCGGAATCGGTGCTGTCCATTCTTTGAGTGCACGCATCCTCGCCTTGCGCGGGATGCGTCGCCCTACTCTTCCTCGTCAGGCACGTAGGCCAGCAGATCGCCCGGCTGACACTCGAGGAATTCGCAGATCTTGCTCAGCGTTTCGAAACGCACGCCGCGCACATGGCCGGACTTGAGCAAAGACAGATTGGATTCGGTAATACCGACGAACTCGGCGAGTTCGCGCGAGCGCACTTTGCGCATCGCCAGCATGACATCGAGTCGGACTACGATCGCCATCAGGACCTCACACGATCGAGCGCTGGTCGTCTTCGAGTCGCGCCGCCTCGTCGAACAGGCGGGCCACGAAGAAGAACACGGCCACCGGCAACAACGACAGCAGATCGTCGCCGCTGAAGGTCAAGCGGGCCGACCCTGCGCCTGAGTGCCACGCCAGCCAGAGCGAGGCTGCCGCCGGCAACATCACGCGTAGTGCTGCAGCGACCATCAGCAGGCAGGCGAAGCGGCGGAAGTGTTTCGTGGCGGCGCTGGAAAACAGTGCATCCGGCGCCACGCGACCGAGCATCAGGGCCAGCTCCGCCAGCGCGGCGCAGCTGACCAGCGCCAGCACGGCTGCAATGCTCGCCGCCCATGCGCGCGGAAGTTCATCGGTCGACAGGCTGGCGACCACGGTCGCACCCTGGGTGCTGCCGTCGGCCCAAATACCCAGCCCCGTGACCACCAGGCAGGCCAGCGCACTCAGCCAGGCGACGATCGCCAGCGCACGGGCGACGCGCACGATGCGATGTACTGTTGGATAATCATTTCTTTCTGTATTACGATAATTTTTCTTCGTCATACGGGCACCATATCATGAAAGCTGCGCCGCTGGTCTGGCTTCATCCCTATGTACTGTTCGCAGCGCTCGCCCTTCCGGCCATGGCCGGAGGCGTGGCGCCGGCGCCCCTGTCCAGTCAGCAGGCCGAAAGCGCCCTGGTGGATGCCGCCGATGGCGAGGTCTTCCATCTGGCCAGCGTGCTTCCCCAAATCGAGGACCTGGGATTGGCCACCCTCGCCAGGGCGCGACTGGCCGCGGCACGACTGGATGCCGCCGAGGCGGACCAACTGGTCGAGCGCTATCTCGCCGACGGCCGCCGCACGCCAGCGCAACGCGCGCTGGCCTGGCCCATCGCCGCCGATGTCAGCTTTGCCGATGGCGACTACCGCAAGGCCGCCGAGGCGGCGCACGCATGGGAACAGGCGCTGGCCGCGCAAGGCGCCAGTACCGAGGACCGTGCCGCCGCGCTGCAAATGGCGGAACTCGCCGGCCAACTCGCCCAGGCCAAGGCGCAGCATGTAGACGTTTATGCGCCCAAACCAGAGTTAGTGAAGCGCGATAAAGTCGGCCTGCCCCGCTCTCACGCTTCCATCAACGGCAAGCTTCAAGAGGTCGTGCTCGACACAGGCGCCAATCTCTCCGTCGTATCGCTCTCCACCGCCCACAAGCTGGGCTTGCGTCTGCTCGATGGCGCCGCCAGCGTGGGCAGCGCCAGTCGCCAGGCGGTGGCTACCCGCGTGGGCATCGCCGATCACCTGCAGTTTGCCGGGCTCTCCTTGAGCCATGTAGCGTTTCTGGTGCTGGACGACGATCAGCTGAAGATGCCCGTGCCCGGCGGTTATCAGATCGACGCGATCCTCGGCTTCCCGGTGCTGCGCCAGTTGCAGCGGCTGGAGTTCAGCGCTGATGGCAAGCTGCTGCCCTCGCGCAGCGACGCTGCCAAACCTGGCGAAGGCAACCTGCGCATGGCCGGCAGCGATCTTTATGTCGAGGTGATGCTCGATGATCTGCACGTGGCGATGCATCTGGATAGCGGCGGCGCGTTCTCTTCGCTCTCGTCGCGCTTTGCGGCAGAGCATCCCGGCGTGGTCAAGGGATTGAAATCGAAACAGGAGCACGTCGCGGGTGCAGGCGGGGCACGCGTTCGCCAGTCGGCGACGTGGCCGAACGTGCGAGTGCGCATCGGCGATCAGCAGAGCGTGCTTGCGGCGATGACGATCTCGCTCAGTGATGCCGGCAACGTCAAGGAGCCGAATGTGCTGGGCGGCGACATCCTGCAGTCGTTCGATCACTGGACGATCGACTTTCCACGCATGCAGTTCGAGGTGGGCAAGCCGTTGCCTCAGGCCTCCGCCAAGGTGCGCGCGAAATAATCGCGCGCAGTCCGATCAACCCGGATTGAGCGTAAAGCTGTCCGCATCCATCCACGCCGGAAAACGCTCGCGATGCGCGAGCAGCGGCGCGGGATCGATGGTCACCGTCACCACCTGCTCCTGCGGACCCAGCTCGACCAGCGGCTCACCGATCGGGTCGAGCACCGCGCTGTCGCCTGCATACGGCAGATCGTTGCCGTCGACGCCGACGCGGTTGAGGCCGATCACATAGCTCAGGTTTTCGATGGCGCGCGCACGCAGCAGCGTGCGCCAGGGCTGGCGGCGCGGTGCCGGCCAGTTGGCCACGAAGATCGCCAGGTCGTAATCCATGCCGCCGGTGGCTTCCTCGCGGCGGCCGTTGCGCAGCCATACCGGGAAGCGCAGGTCGTAGCAGACCTGCGGAAGAATGCGCCAGCCCTTGAGTTCGACGATAAGCCGCTCGGTGCCGCCGCCATAGCGCGTGTGTTCACCCGCCATGCGGAACAGATGGCGCTTGTCGTATTGCTCGAAGCTGCCGTCCGGGCGTGCCCAGATCAGCCGGTTGTAAACGGTGTCGTTTTCGCGAATAGCCAGGCTGCCGCACAACACCGCACCCACTTCCTGGGCGAGCGCGCGCATCCACGCAACGCCTTCGCCTTCCATCGTATCGGCACTGGCACGCGTGTCATTACTGAAGCCGGAAAGAAATGTCTCCGGCAACACCACCAGATCGGTCTGCCCGGCGACGCGTCGCACCAGCTCGCCGTAGTACTCGCGATTGGCCGGCGCGTCATGCCAGCGCGTGGCGCCCTGGATCAGGCTGACCTTCAGAGCTTGCATAGACGCTCCGCGGCGGCTTCCATGGTGGCATCGCTCTTGGCAAAGCACAGGCGCAGGTAATGCGTGCCCGGCGCCTTGTCATAGAACGGCGTGAGCGGAATCGCGGCGACGCCGCCTTCCTTCACCATCCACTCGCAGAACGACACATCGTCCTTGTTGCTGATGGCGGAATAGTCGACCAGCTGGAAATAGCCGCCCGGCACGTCGAGCAACTTGAAGCGCGAGGGCTTGATCAGTTCGCGGAAGCGATCGCGCTTGACCTGATAGAAGGCGGGCAGCTCCAGATAGTGCTCGGGCGTGCTCGCCATGAACTCGGCAAACGCAACCTGCGCCGGATGAAACGTGCAGAACGTGAGGTACTGATGCACCTTGCGAAATTCCGCGGAGAGCGCCTTGGGCGCCACCGCGTAACCGAGCTTCCAGCCGGTGCAGTGATAGGTCTTGCCAAACGAGGACACCACGAAGCTGCGCGCGGCCAGCTCGGGATGGCGCAGCACGCTCTCGTGCTGGGCGCCGTCATAGACGATGTGCTCGTAGACCTCGTCGGACAACACCACGATCTCGGTGTCGCGCACGATGGCGGCCAGCTCGTCCAGATCGGCCGAGGACAACACCGCACCGGTCGGGTTGTGCGGGCTGTTGATCAGGATCATGCGCGTCTTGGGCGTGATCGCATCACGCACGCGCTGCCAGTCGATGCTGAAGCTGGGCGCCTGCAGCGGAATATGCACCGCGCGAGCGCCCTGCAGCTCGATGGCCGGTTCGTAACTGTCGTACGCCGGATCGAACACGATCACTTCGTCGCCCGCGCGCACCACGGCAGCGATGGCGGCAAACAGCGCTTCGGTGGCACCCGAAGTCACCGTGATCTCGGTGTTGGGATCGAGCTTGTGACCGTACAGGCGCTCGGTCTTCAGCGCGATCTGCTCGCGCAGCGGCTGCAGGCCGATGCCCGGCGCATATTGGTTGCGGCCTTCGGCCATGGCGCGCGTGATGGCGTCGCGCAACGGCTGCGGTGGTTCGAAGTCCGGAAAGCCCTGCCCCAGGTTGACCGCCTTGTGTTCGACAGCCAGCTGGCTCATGACGGTGAAGATGGTGGTTCCAACTTTGGGAAGCTTGGTTTCGATCTGCATGACCTGGATGTCTGGAAGGCTAAATGATGATCGTAACACGGGTGTCGTTGCGCACCTGCGTCACAGGTATTTGTGGCACTTCGCGTGATTTTCGCGCACCGAATCGGGCAGCCGTTCCGCAAGAAAATCCACGAACGCGCGTACGCCGGGCAACAGGCCGCGCCGGCTCGGGTAGACGAAGTGCATGGTGCCTTGTGGCACGCTCCATTCGGGCAGCACCACTTCCAGCTCGCCGCGCTCGATGGCCGGACCGCACACGAACTCGGGCAGCAGCGTCACGCCGACGCCGGTCTTGCAGCTTTGCAGCAGGGCGTTGAAGTCGCCGCAGATCAGGCGGGGCTGGATGTCGACCACGATCTTCTCGCCTTGTGCATCGAGCAGCTCCCAGCCCTGCGCTCCCTCGTGCTCCTGGTTGCTGAGCGCCGGCAGCTGCGAAATATCGGTGGGTTCCTTGGGACGGCCGTAACGGTTGAGCAGGTCCGGACTGGCTACCAGCAAGACCTTGGACTGGCCAAACGTGCGCACCACCAGGGTCGCGTCGGTATCGAGCTTGCTGCGCACACGTATGGCGATATCAAAGCCCTCGCCGATCACGTCGACGCGCCGGTCGGTGGCGTGCAGGCGCACCTGCATCTTGGGGTGCTGGGCGAGGAACTCCGGCAGCATATGGCCCACCACGGTCTGCACCAGCGAGACCGGGCAACTGACGCGCACCACGCCACGCGGCTCGGAGCGCACTTCTTCCACGGCCTCCTGCGCCGCCCTTGCCTCTTCCAGGACGGCACGACAGTGGCCGTAGAAGCGCTCGCCGACTTCCGTCACCACGAAGCGACGGGTGGTTCGCTGCAGCAGGCGCACGCCCAGGCGCTCTTCCAGCTGCGCGATGCGTTTGCTCAGGCGGGACTTGGGGATGCCCAGGGCGCGTCCGGCCGAGGAAAAGCCGCCGTGTTCAACCACGGCAGCGAAGAAATACAGATCGTTGAGATCTTGAAGGGCGCCATCCAGGACCGTCATCGCTGTTTCCTTATTAGAACAATACGTTCGAGTTTAGCCGGCTTATCACTTGATTGTCCGAAGACTACCTTAGTTCTGTCGCCGGCGGACCCGGCCCGTCAACTGAGGAAATACCATGAAACTGCTGCATCTCGACGCAAGTGCCCTGGGTAGCCACTCCGTTTCGCGCGGTCTGACCGCCGCCATCGTGGCCGAACTGACCGCTAACAACCCCCAAACCGAAGTTATCTACCACGATCTGGTCGCCAACCCGCTCGCCCACTGGACTGCCGTGGCCGACGCCAGCGATCCGGTGGCGGTCCAGGGCAGCCAGATGATCGAAGAGTTTCTGGCGGCCGACGTGGTGGTCATCGGTGCCCCGATGTACAACTTCTCGATCCCCAGCCAGCTCAAGGCCTGGATTGACCGCATCGCGGTGGCCGGCAAGTCGTTCCGCTACACCGCCAATGGTCCGGAAGGCCTGGCTGGCGGCAAGCGCGTGATCATCGCCTCCTCGCGTGGCGGCATCTACAGCGAAGGCAGCGCCGCCCAGCCGATGGACTTCCAGGAAACCTACCTGCGCGCCCTCTTCGGCTTCCTCGGCGTCACTGACCTGGAGTTTGTCCGCGCTGAAGGCGTCAACTTCAGCGAAGACCACAAGGTCGAGGCCCTGAAGACCGCGCACGCTTCGATCAGCGTGGCGACCCGCAAGGCCGCTTAAAGCTTCACCGGCACCACCGTCCCCAGCAGACGCCGCGCCCTCAGGGTGCGGCGTTTGTCTTTTCAGCGCGGTAAACCGCCTTGCCGTCCACCCACGTGCTGAGGGGCTTCAAGTCGGCGATCTGACGCGGCGACACGGTGAGCAGGTCGCCGCTGAGCACGACGAAGTCGGCACGCATGCCCGGCTTCAAGGCGCCGACCTGATCCTCCATGAAGGACGCATAGGCCGCGCCGCGCGTGAAACCCGCCAGCGCCTGGATGCGGCTCACCCGCTGATCCGGCAACCAGCCACCCGGCGGCTGTCCATTGAGATCCTGCCGCGTCACGGCGGCATACAGGCCAAGCATCGGATTGACCTGCTCCACCGGGAAATCCGAACCGAACGCCAGCGGCACTTTTTCCTGGATGAAACGCTGCCAGGCATAGGCGCCCTTCAGTCGCTCCGCACCGAGACGCTGTTCGGCCCATGGCATGTCGGAGGTGGCGTGGGTGGGCTGCATCGAAGCGATCAGATGCAAGGTGGCGAAGCGCGGAATGTCGTCGAGCGCGACGATCTGCGCATGCTCCACGCGCCAGCGATGATCGCTGTCGGCGTGCTCGCCCAGCACGGCCTGATAGGTATCGAGCACGTTGCGGTTGCCGCGATCGCCGATGGCATGTGTGGCGACCTGTACATGGCAGCGATACGCCTTTTCCACCGCAGTGCGATAGGCCTCGGGCGAGGTGACGAAGATGCCCTTGTTGCCATGGTCGTCGTTGTAGTCGGCCAGCAATGCCGCGCCGCGACTGCCCAGCGCGCCATCCATGTAGAGCTTGACGGTACGCATCTGCAGGCGACCGTTGGCATCCGCCCAACGCCCGCCCTGGCTGCACAGCCAGTCGAGCGCCTGGTGGTTGCCGTCGGCCATCTCATAGAGACGCAGCGGTATCTCACCGGCTGCCGCCATTTCCTGCAGGACTTTGAAATCCTCCAGGCTCACGCCCGGATCGTGTACGCCGGTCAAGCCGGCCGCGACTGCATCGGCGAAAGCGGCCTTATAGGCATCGCGCGTCTGCTCGTGCGTCAGCGGCGGGACGGCCTGGCCGACCAAGGCCTGGGCGCCGTCCACCAGCACGCCCGTCGCCTTCTTGCCGACGCGTTCGATGCGTCCGCCGTCGGGTTGCCAGTCGCCATCCAGCGACTTGGTCGCGTGCTTCATCGCCGCCGTGTTTGCCCACGACGCATGACCATCCACGCGCTCGAGGTACACGGGGCGATCGGGAAACGCTGCATCGAGATCAGCGGCGTTGGGGAAATGTTTGTCGGCCCAGCGGTTCTGATCCCAGCCGCGGCCGATCAGCCATGTGCCCGGCGGCAATTTGGCGGCGGCCGCCTTGAGCCGCGACACCACCTCCGCGCGCGAGGTGCTGCCGACAAGGTCCACTTCGATATGGGTCATGCCCAGGCCCAGCATGTGGCCATGAGCGTCGATCAAACCGGGAATGACGGTGGCGCCTTTGGCGTCCTCGATCTTGCCGTCGGGGTACTGCTTCTTGAGGTCAGCTGTATCACCCACCGCAAGTAGGCGGCCATCGTCGCTCCAGGCCAGCGCCGTAGCCTCCGGACGTGAGGGATCCATCGTATGGATGTGGGCATTGACCAGCAAGGTGGTCGCCTGCAGCGGCAGCGCGGCGAGCGCCAGAACAGCGATCGAGCCATAACGAAGCGACAAGCACATGGAGTCGTCCCGGGTGGAAGAATGCCGAGACTTTGCCCAGCCCGGCCCCGACACACAAGCGGCCATGCAACATGTGTGCACCCAGGGCGCCCCCTACGCCCCGGATACGAAGGACTTACGCGGCCTGTTCCAGCACCGCCGCCACGCTGGCGTACTGCGCCAGGCGGATCGAGGCTTCGGTGCCTGGCATTTCCACGCAGACCGAACGACCCGAACGCAGATGTTCATCGCGGGCGACTTCCCGGGCGAGTTTGATGGCACTGCCAAGCCGCAGATCACTGAACAGCGAAAAACCAAGACGGCACACACACCACATACCGTCCGGGGACTGCTTGAGCGAATAGGTGACCATGATGCAACCCTGTGGGGGAAAGGAGATGCCTGCCACAACTAATCGTGTACGCATTAGGCGCGACGATTTGTCCGTTCCGGACTAAAAGAGCATGCCTTTGTTACACCGGTCGTCCTATCAGCACGACACCTGATGTTTCGTAGGAATGCGACTACGACGATTGGGATAGGGACACAGGCATGGACTGTTTCACCACGGATACACATGCGCTTGCCATCTGTGAACGCCACGCCCTGCACAACGCTGCCGATGGCGGAAATCACATCGATCTATCACCCATCGTTAACTGCCTGATCGTCAGTTTCTAAAGCCCCGATCACGGAGTCTTGCTGATGACGGATGGCACACCCATGATCCAACTGCCCCTGCATCAGGCTTTTAACGAACTGCTGCAGCTCTACCGCATGCTCGAGCTGGAAAACGAACTTTTGCGCGGGCAGCTGCGGAGACATCCGGTGGGCGAGCTGCAGATCCGCGAGACCGAACGCAAGATGATGGAATTGCGCGGCGGTGTGCCGCCTGTCACTCCCGACCAGCTGACGGCCATGATGGCCGTTCGGCCGGAATGAAGCGCGGCGCGCGAAGGTCGCCCATGACGACGAACGAATTGAATGGTGTGGTAGTCACCCATCCCAAGCGCGTGGTGTTTCCCGACGACGGCATCACCAAGCAGGACATCGCCGATTATTACGACGCGATCATGCCCTGGTTTCTACCGGGCGTGACCGGTCGACCGACTTCGGTGTTCCGCTTTCCCGAAGGCCTTGCCGAGCCGGGCTTTTTCCAGAAACACCCGATGCGGGGACTTCGTCGGGTCGAAAGCGTGCGGCTGCGTGAGGAAAGCGGCGCGCTTGATGACTATCTCTGCCCCAGCGACGCCAGCTCCGTGATCGAATTGGTGCAATACGGCGCCATCGAATTCCATCCTTGGGCGGCACGGGCCGATGCGCTGGAAGAACCCGATTATCTTGTGTTTGACCTCGATCCCGGGAGCGGCGTGAGCTGGCGTGATGTGATCGAAGCCGCGCGATGGCTCAGGGATCGACTGGCCAAAGTGTCGCTGAAGAGCTTCGTACGAACCACCGGAGGCAAAGGCTTGCACGTGCTCGTGCCATTGCACGCATCGTGTCGCTGGGAAGACGCCAGCCGGTTCAGCAGTGCCTTTGCCCGTCAACTTGCCGACGAGCGCCCTGACGCGTTCACGGCGACATCCGCCAAGAGCGAACGCAAGGGGCGCATCTTCATCGACTATCTGCGCAATACGCGCGGCGCCACCAGCGTGGCATCGTTGTCGTTGCGTGCGCGTCCCGGTGCGCCGGTTGCCATGCCGTTACGCTGGCAAGACCTTGGTCGCTGCAGCAGCGGCAGCGCGTTCGACATCCGCTCCGCCAGGCAGCGACTGGTGCGCTTGCGCGGCGATCCCTGGGAGGGGGTTTCCACGCTGCGGCAGGATCTGGGCGAGGCGATGCGCGTCTATGCCGGCGCGGAAAGCTAGTGGTTTTTTCCAAACGTCGCGGGCAGCTCCATCAACGCCTCAAAGCGACCCAATGCCGGTGACAGGAAATGGCCACCCTTGAGCACTTGATTGAGCGCCTCGATCAGCTCCTCTCCCGCCGAAGCCTTCAGCACATAGCCCTTGCCCAGTGACAATGCGGCGCGCGCCAGCGTGGCGTCGTCGTGCACGGTGATGAAAATGATCGGCAGGTCGGGGCGATCGACGAGCAATTGGCGGGCCGCCTGCATGCCGTCCATGCCAGGCATGCTGATGTCGGTCACCACGACGTCGGGCTGCAGGCGCCTCACGGCTTTCACCAGCGCCTCGCCATGCGCAACCACGGCAAGCACGTCGAACTCCTCGCTCAACAGTTCGCGCAGCTGCTCGGCGATGGGCAAGTGGTCCTCGGCCAGCACCAGGCTGGATCGCCTTTTGTCGCTGCTTTCAGTCGAGGCGCGCATCTCGTCGTGAGCATCTTCCAATGCACCACCCTGCGCCACCGAAATCGAACCGAAGCAATGCTAAGTAAATCTACCGAAGCAAACGCCGTAACGTACGGCCCGCTCAGAACAACAGCCCCAGATCCTGTGCGCGACGTACCAGCTCCAGCGTGGAATGCACGCCGAGCACCTGCATCATGGTGTATTTATGCGCTTCCACGGTGCGCACCGACAGTCCCAGCTGCAGCGCGATCTGCTTGGAACGCAAGCCTTCGCCAACCAGTCGAAGCACCTGCAACTGCTTGGAGGTGAGATTGCGCATATCGGTCATCTGGCCGCTGATGTAGCGCGCGCCCAACGCCGGGGTCACATAGGTGCCTCCGGCCATCACCTGCTGGGCCGCATTGCGCAGATCTTCGCCCGCCGAGTTCTTCAGGATGTAGCCCCGCGCACCTGCGCGCAACGCGGCGACCGCCAGCGCCGGCTCCATGTGCATGGTGAGGAAGACGAAGCGCGTGTCGAAGCCGGCCTGCCGGAGACGCTTCAGCGCGTCCATGCCGTTGCAGCGAGGCATGTTGATATCGGCCACCACCAGATCCGGCTTTATGCGCTGCACGGCGTCGATCAGTGCCTCGCCATCAGCCACGATGTCCTGCAGATCGAAATCCTCGTCGAGGATGTGCTGCACGCCCTCGGCCACCATGCGGTGGTCGTCGGCAATGATCAGGGTTGGCCTCACGCCGGCCCTTGGGTTCCTAGCGGAATTCGTATGCATAACTCAGTCCCTTTGCCCAGAGTTGATTGCAGTCGGCAGCTGCCGCCCAGCAGCTTCGTGCGTTCGTCGATGCTCAGCAGTCCAAGCCCTCGACGCCCCTCCCCTTCGGTGACAAATCCCTTGCCGTTGTCGATGATGGTGAGATCTACCTGGTCATGCTCGATCTGCAGCGCCACTTCAACTCGCTGCGCGTCTGCGTATCGCAATGCGTTGCCGAGTCCTTCCTGGGTGACGCGATAAAGACAGAGCGCGACATCTTCAGGAAGATCTTTTGCATACGGCGATACCCGCAACTCGATCGCCGGCCCGTTGCGGTGACGCACGTTCTGGCATAAGCCCGCCAGCGCGGCAGTGAGCCCGGTCTGCGAGAGCATGCTTGGATGCAGGTCGTGGGACAGATGGCGCACGTCCTCGGATAGTGCAATAAGGTCGCTCTGCAGTCGGCTCACGTCCTGCTTGTTGCTCTCGTCCACCTTGCGGCGCAGCGCGCTCAGCCGGATCGATGCCACCGCCAGACGCTGGTTGATGTCGTCATGCAGATCGCGCGCAATGCGCGCACGTTCCTGCTCCTGCGCAACGATCAAGCGACCTGCCAGTTCGCGCACTTCGGTGTTGGTGACGCTCAGGTCGCGCTGGGTCGCCCGTCGCTGCTCGACCAGGGCCGCGAGATAGAGCGATGCCACCGATACGCCAAGCATCCACAACTGCACGCTGATGGTGGTGAGCTCCGCTTGCGGCTGCACGAACGGCCCTTCATGTTCCAGACTCAACTGGATGGCGAGCAGTCCCACCAGGAGATTGACCACGCAGGTGCCCACCACCTGCGCCCGCAAGGCCACGAAAATGGCCAACGGCACGGGCGCGAGCAGCAGCAGCGGTCTCGTTGTGGGGTAATCGCCAAGTTCGCGCCAGGCCAGCCAGAGCACGACCAGCGCTGCGGCGGTGATCAGCGGCATATTCCATCCCGGCAGCCTGTCGCGTCGCAACGACGAGCCCGGGTTGACCAGGCTGAGGATGGCCGGCGTCAGCAACACATAGCCCAGCGCATTGGCCAGCGCCACATGCCACCACTGCCTAGACAGCCAGAACGGCAAGTCCACCTGCGTGGATAACCACGACACTGCCGCACCGGTGGCAGCGGGCAGCACCATGACGGCCACCAGAACAAACACCAGCAGCTGCTGGAAATTGCCGATGGGTTGCTCTTCACGCAGTTGCCCAAGACCCCAGGCGGCGATGGTGACCAGCAAGATCACGCCCGTGTTGGCGACCGCGAGGCCCTGCAGCGGCAGGTTCGCCGTCAACGACATCAAGGTCATGCCGACGAACCAGCCTGCGTTGTTGGCGAGCCAGTAGCGATAGGGCGCGCACAGCAACAGCGCAAGCAACAACGGCCCTGGCAGCCAGATGATCTGGAAATCGCGCGTGTGATCCCACAGCACCAGCGACATCCATTGCGCCAGCACCGCGGCCAGGCCTGCGCCCAGACCACGTAGCAGTTGCTGGGACAATGCACCGATCGGTGCTTTCCCGGTCATGATCCCCTCTGCCCCGTGCATCCCTTCGTCCTGCTGCCAGCGGCAGCTTTCGCCCCTGCGAGTATTGAGCGCCGGTCCACCGAAATCCCTCCCGCATTTCCCCACGACGCCCGTCGTCGCCCCGTGATGATTTGCGTAGTTCTACGAATGTTCTCCCGTGAAATCCCTCCAGGGCATAGCCTTAGGTCCATAAAATCAGCGAACTCGCAACGGACCCATGTGCGTGTCCCGTGTCCGTCCCGTCGCAAGAAATCGGCGATTTCACGCGATTTTCAGTAAATTTACCGACCCCCTTTGAGTGAAAGTTCGCTTACCAAGCGGGCATCGACGGGCCAAGCTGAGCTGGAGCGAGCTGAGGCCCAACGGGGATCCGATCGATCATGAAATCAGCGTGCCCTCCTCCTTGTTCGGGCACCCTTGCCGCGCCCTGGGGCGTCGCCAGGCTCGTCGTGACGCCCGCATGGCGGGTTGGCGACGTCTGGCCGGCGACGCCATGAAGGCGACCGTGCGAATCGCCGCCAGGAGCACGCGCAAGCTGCGGGTACTGCTTGCCGACGAACATCGCTGCGTCGCCGAGGGCCTGGCCGGCCTGCTCGCCAAGCGCACCAGTTCGGTCCTGCTGGTGCATGACGGCGAAGCCCTGATGGAAGCGGTACTGACCGGACAGATCGACCTGGTCATCACGGATATCGCCATGCCACCCTTCAGCGCCCTGCAGGCATTGCAGCGCTTGCGGCGCATGGGCAGCGATATACCGGTGGTGGTTTTGTCCACGCACAGTGAGCCTCTGATCGTGCGCGAAGCCATGCAGGCGGGTGCGAACGGCTATGTGCTGAAGCAGTCACCAAGCAGCGAGCTGTTCAATGCGATGGCCGAAGTCTGCGCAGGCAACCAGTTCGTCAGCCCGCAGTTGATGGCAACACTGCTCGAAGCACCCGAATCGCTGCGACGGCTGACCCGTCGGCAGCGCGAAGTCATCGAGTCGATGGCCAAGGGCAAGCGAACCAGCGAGATCGCCGCCGACCTGGGCATTTCGGTGCGCACGGTGGAGAGCCACCGCCAGTCGCTGCTCGATCTGCTGGGCGTACACAGCGGCGTGGCGCTCATCCGTGAGGCGGAGCGTCTCGGGCTCATTCCGGTGGCGCCAGGGGATATGGACATGGCCGCGGACCAATCCTTTTTTTAGCGCACACCCTTCATTCCCACGCTCAGGCCGAGCCGATGGCGCTCAGCCCCTTCAAGACGCTGCAAGGAGTAGGACCATGACAAACCACAGCCTTCGAATCATCGGCCTCTCGCTCACCTTCGTCGCCGGCGTCGCATCCGCTCAGCAGCTGCCGCCGACTTACCCGGCCAACGGACAGAACGCCAACCAGCAGGAGGCGGACAAGAGCGCCTGCATGTCCTGGGCCCAGACCAACGCACCCCAGCAGGCGGTTCCCCCGCCGCAGACCGGGCCGGCCGTCGGCGGTGGCCAGCGTGTTCAAGGCGCGGCGCGTGGCGCCGCTGCCGGCGCAGTGATTGGCGGTGTTGCCAACGGCGACGCCGGACATGGTGCCGGCGTGGGTGCCACCGCCGGTGTCGTGGCCGGCGGCGTACGCGCACGCCAGCAGAGGCGTGATCAAAACGCAGCCTCGGCGGCCACGCAGAACCAGAACTCCGCCAACCTTGGCCAGGCGTACAGCGCATGCATGAAAGGCAAGGGTTACACCACCGGTTGAACGGGCTCGCACCATCGCGTCGTCCGCTCGCCACAGGCGGACGACGTTATCGCCAGGCGCTTCCCACCTGGATGTAATACGCGTGGTCGCCTTCGCTCCACGCCCAGTCCAGGCCGACGTAGAGCCCCAAGGCACGTGCGATCAGATAGCGCAAGCCAACGCCTTCTGCGGTGTGCGTGCTTGCATCACCGAAGTCCAGCGTGCGTCCCCACGCCTTGCCCGCTCCGCCAAACCCAAGCAACGCCCATCGAGGCGTGAGGTTCCAGCGCAGCTCCGCCTCGAGCATGCCAACGTTCTGATCCTGATAGCGGCCATAGGCAATGCCGCGCAGATCGATCGACGGCTGTTGATAGAACGGCACATCGCCACGCACGGAGCGGAAGTCCGCGCGCGTGCCCAGCACCCAATCCTCGCCCAGTTTGAAATACCCATAGGCGCGGCCGCGATAGCTTTGGAAGGTGGTGTCGCTACCAAAAGCGGGCGCGTATTGGGTGGCCTCCAGTCGCGCGAACCATCCGCTTGAGGGTGTCAGCGTGTTGTCGCGTGAGTCGTAACCCAGGCCCAACCCGAGTCCCGACGACTTGCTGGCGAATTCTTTGGGCTTGAAGTACTGATCGTCGCTGGGAATATTGAGCCGATTATCCAGGTCGATGTAGAGCCAGCGCGCCGAGAGAAACAGATCGCTCGTGCCGAGCCGGCGCGAGACCTGCTGGTAGGAAAAGATGCCGTCGAGGTTGTAGCCGATCTTATGCGGACCCAGCAGCAAGCCCTGCGTGTAGTAGTCCAGGTTGACATTGATCTTGGCCACCAGGCCGGCGTAACGCCAGGTGTCGTCTTTGAAATGAAAGATGCCGCCCAGGCCGTAACCCCAGGTGCCGTTTTCGGTTTTGAAGGCGGCCGCACCGTAGATGTCGGGCGGAATGCGCAAGCCGCTTTCCCTGGACGCCTCCGATTGTTTGGGCGTGTGGAAAAACACCGCGGCCAGTCCGCCACCGTTACCCACCGCAGGCTCGGTGATGATGATGGGAACCAGCAGCGCGCCCTTGTGTTGCAACAGCCAGCGCGACATGTCGACGGAGCTGTCCTGCGGGTCGCGGAAACGGCTCCACCATGAACCCTGGGTGTCCTTGGCCTGCGCCACGGGAGCCGTCGGCGACAGCGGTTGGTTCTTATCGGCAGCCCCTGCAACTGCGGGTGCGTCCTGCGCATGGAGCGCGGCGCCCAGCAGCAGGCACGCGCCGAGCAGGCAAGCTACTGGCGCAGGGCGCGGCCTCATGACTTCTCCATCGGTGCATCATCCGCCATGGGCGATGGAAGGACTCTGCCGGAGCCGGCGTTTTGCGGACAGCGAAAATACTCGGCATTGCGCCCGGTAAAAGCACGTAATGAGCTCGCCGGCCATCCACGCCGACGAGCACTCACCGTGCGGGCGGCGTCAATTGGCAGTGGGAACGTCGACTTCCTTCCAGCTGCTGTCAGGGTCGAAACTCTTCATGGACTGCGCGATGGTGCCGCCGTTCTTGCCCAGATCCTTTTCGAATACCTGGCCGTCGTGGCTCACCATGAAACTCATCACGCCGGTCTCGCCGTACTGCGCGGGCCAGGCAACCAGCGCGAAACCGTTGGTCATGCGACCGCCGACCAAATAGTTATAGGCGCCTCCGGGGGCAGAACCGCCCTGCGCCGTCAGTATCCGGTAGTGGTAGCCGTAATAGCCCTGCCCTGGCACCACGTTGGCGAATTTCGGACCCAACGGACTCGGCGGCTCGTTGTCGTTGACGGGCCAGTACAGTCCGTCGTGCTTGCCCGGCGAGCTGAGCAGGTGCTGCGCGTACTGCAGCACTTTGTCCCCGTCCCTGTCCTGGGTCGCGTAATCGCGCTGCGCGTCGTAGTAGGCAAGCATGGCTTGCTCGACGGCGAGTTCGTTCTGCCCGATGTGGCGCGTGCGTATCTCTTGCTGCGCAGCGGCCAGGTCAAAATGCCAACCGTCCTTCCCTTTGACCAACGGCATGGGCAGCACCCACTTCTCCGCGCCCACGTCCAGATGACTCTTGCCGTCGGCCGTTTCGATGCGATGGCTTTCGTCGTAGCGTTTGAGGAACAGGTCCACATCATCCTGATCGATGCCTTCGGTCGGGATGTAATCCTTCCAGTTATTGCCCAGCACCTTGGCGAGTGCCGCCTGGTCGTGATTGCGCACGGCCAGCACGAAGGCTCCGGCGGCGTCATCCGCCGTTGGGTAACTCGCCTGTTGTGCCAGCGCGGCGCCGCAAAGGACACAGCCAGCCCAGAACATGGTGCTCAAGGCCAGGCGACGGATCATGGGAGTGCGATTCATGGTCATGCTCCTCAACGACGACGGCCACCGCCACCCGCCCGGGCCGGCGCAGGTCGGGACATCTGCCTGCCAGCACCAGCGCCGGCACCACGGGACTGCGACATCGAGCGCTGACTGGATTGCCCGCGATTCATTTGCGTATGCGCCGAACCCGGCGATTGCCCGCCGCTGAACGCGTTGTTGCGCGGTCCCTGCGATGCACGATCGCCACCGGAGTTGCCCTGCTGCCCAGCGGCATTGCCGCGCTCGCGCGTCTGTCCGCCCAGATCGCCGCGCCCCTGACCGCCGGGGTTGCCTCGATCCGCGCCGCCGAGGTTGCCTCGATCCGCGCCGCCGGCTGCGCCCTGGCCACCACCAGGCCGGTTGCCGGTGGACGGCCGATTGAGTGCCGCGCCGGTTTCACCTGCACCACGCCGCGCGGCCATCGAAGAGCCGTTGCCGGTGGAGCGGTCAAAGCTCTGCAGTGCGCGCTGGCGATTCGCGTCGTTGCCGCGGAAAGCCTCGCGCTGATTGGCGCCACCCACGCCCTGCCCATAGCGCTCACGGCTGCCCTGATCGCGATAAGGCGTACCGCGCCGATTGGACGGGTTGTGGTTCCACGTCTGCCTGTTGTTGCCGTTGCCGCTGATGCGGTTGTTGACGTTATTGACGTTGTTGTAGCGGTTGACGTTGATGTCGACGTCGCCATGCCCCCAGTTGAAACCGCCCCACAGCGAGTTCACGGCGGCAACGCCCACGCCAAAGGCAATGCCCGCCGCCAGTCCGGTGGCCACCGGATAGTAATAACCCGGCGGTGGCGGCCAATACGGCGGCGGGTAGCTGGGATAGGCCCAGGTACCGTAGACCACGGTCGGGTTATACGACGGTACGTACACCACTTCCGGATTGGCCGGCTCGATCTGGATCACCGTGGTGCTCGGCGCCGCGGCCGTGGGTGGCGCCTGCTGCACCACCACCTTCTGCTGCTCGGTCGTCTTCAGATTGCCGGCCTTCTGCGCCTGCGCGCGCAGGCGCTGCACGGAGGCCATGACATCATCGGGCTGGGCAAGAAAGGCGTCGCCCATGTTCTGCACCCATTCGGGTTGCTGCTTCATTTGCGCCAGCACCTGGGGGAATGCCACCAACGATTGCACGCTGGGATCCCAGGGCGTGTTGGCTACCTGTTTCACCGCGTCGTCGCCCTGGATCTTGGGATGTGCCGCCGACCATGCCGCGGCATCGGCCACATTGCTGGGATAGGTACAGGCCATCAGTATCTGCGAGAGCAACGCATCCGGATACAAGGCCACCGGAGCGAGCATCTGATCGAGTTGCTGAGTGGAGAAACTCTTCTGCGTACTGCCCTGGGCGCTAGTCGCGCCTTGCGTACTTTGTGCGGCCACGGGACCCGCAATCATCAGCGGCAGGCATACGAGACATAGCAAGTAGATCCGCCAGAATCCGTGCTTCCCAGTCGTGTTCATGGTGCCGCTCCGGTGCCGCTCACGCGCTTGCACCAGCTTGATACGTCGCACGACGCATTGACCACTGCATTTATGCGCAAACGTCTCCAGTAAAACTACTTAAAAGGACCACCGGCCCTGCTCAAGGGGCGCGGTATCCGTAGATTTACCGCCTGCGGGTAAGTAGTAGTTCGCTGGGAGTCTGCCAAACAGAGCACGACCATAGCGTCGATCGCCGACCTTAAGGATGACCACCATGCGCCGCCTCCGCAATTCGCGCCTCACCTGTTCCCGCGCCCTGCTGGCGTCGGCTTGCATCATGGGCTTTGCGGTGACATCGGCAAAGGCGGACACCCCCGATTACTGGGATGGCGACTGGCATGGCAGCATCCAGCCCTATGGCTGGTTGCCCGGCATCAGTGCCAAAACGCGCTATCAGTTGCCCAACAATGGCGGCACGGTCGAGCAGAAAACCAACAACAACATCTTCGATTACCTCAGCGGCGCCTTCATGGTCGATGGCACGGTACGCAAGGGGGATTGGGGCTTCTATGGCGACTTCGACTGGGTGAAATTCAGCGACGAAAAGGGACGCTTCACCCGCATCGGCGGCGATCGCATAGCCGCCGACGCGAATCTCGATACGCGTTGGGGCATCAAGGGCGGCATGGTGACCCTGGCCGGCCTGTATACGATGGCCCATGGACAGCAGGGCTACATCGATCTGGTGTTCGGCATGCGCTACTTGTGGATCAAGGGCAATCTGGACTGGAACTTCAACCTGACCGGCAACGGTGGCCGGCCGGATATCCAGAACAGCGGTCATCTCAACAACCAGACGCACGTCACCGACGGCATCATCGGCATTCGCGGCCTCTGGTCGCCGTTCGCCGGCAGCAACTGGTTCTTCCCCTATTACGTCGATGTTGGCGCGGGCAGTTCGGACAACACCTATCAGGCGATGATCGGCGTGGCCTACGCTTTTCACTGGGGCGATATCGCGCTCAATTACCGCGACGTCGAATACAAGCAAGGCAGCAGCGACAAATTCCTCAAGCAAGTGGAATTGAGCGGCCCTGCGCTAAGCGTGGCCTGGCACTTCTAGCATCAGCGTGTTGCGGGAGCTGCCGGCGTGAGCGATCCCCGTTCGAGCATTTTCGAAGAACCCAAACATGTCGCCGTCTTGCGGCGACTGCGGCTGATCAAGCCGGCGCATCGCACCCAGGCATTGCGTCGCGTGCTTATCGCGGTGGGGTTGGCATGGATTCCGCTGGCCCTGCTCTGCACTGGACAGGCCTTGGTGACGGGTCACGACGAGTTGCTGCACGCCTTTTTTACCGATATCGCCGTGCATGCGCGCTTTGTTTTGGCCGTTCCGATCCTGATCCTTTGCGAATACATCATCCTGCCGCGACTGGACCTGACGGCACAGCACTTCGTCACCTCCCATATCATCGACGCCTCCGATCAGACGCGCTTCGATGAAGCCGTTGCTTCGACCCGGCGCCTGAGTCTGGGCGTGTGGCCCTCGGCAGCCATGACGATCATCGTCTATACGTTTGTCATCACCATTGCGATCACCGTACGCCAGAACGTGCTGCCGATCTGGCATTACGCACCCGATTCGCCGCATCTGTCGCCCGCCGGCTGGTGGCATATGTTGATCAGCCTGCCGCTGCTGCTGGGTTTGCTGCTGAGCTGGATATGGCGCGTGTTCGTATGGATGCGCTTTCTTCGTCAGGTGTCCCACATGGGGCTGCACCTGGTGGCCTCCCACCCCGACAAGGCGGGCGGACTGCTGTTTGTCGCCTTCTCGCCGCGCATGTTCGCTCCGCTTGCGCTGGCCATCGGCATCATCATCGCGGGCACCTTTGCCAATGAGGTGTTTCATCTGGGGCTCAATCCACTGGACCACCCGGCAACGCCGCTCGCCTCGGCGGCGGTGGTCGTGGTCATCTTTCTCACGCCGCCGCTGGTTTTCGGACGCATGCTGCTGATGGCATGGCGACGCGGCATCTTCGAGTACGGCGCACTGGCCAGCCGCCTGGGTACGCAATTTGAAGACAAATGGCTGAGGTCGGGCAACGTGGTCGATACGGAATCGCTGGAGAAACCGGATTTTTCCGCCGCCACCGATCTCTACAGCGTGACGGCCAACGTCTACGCCATGCGTCCCGTGCTGTTTGATGCGCGCGCGGCGTTGGCGCTCGCCCTCGCCACGCTCATCCCGTTCGCTCCCATCTTTCTGACGGTGATTCCCGCCAAGGTCATTCTCACGCAGTTGTTGAAACTCGTCGTCTGAGCCGCGCCGCAGCGCCCACGCGGCGACCGCCGTGCCTTCTGAAAAGGAACGTGCACGCAGGGCTTGCCTTTGTACTGGCACCGCCGCTGTCCGGTCATGCAACGCTGACCGTGCTTGCCCTGGCCATCGTGGCAGGCGTGGGCATCTACAACATGATCGGATCGCCACGGGCCTATAGCTGGATCCTCGGTACGGTGACGGCGTTGATGGTGCTCAGTGCAGCCGACCAGGTTTCTTCGTTATCGCAGCTTGCGCTCGATCGGGTGATCGATGTCGCCGTCGGCTCGACCCCGCTGGTGGCGCTGGCCGCGCGACGACGTGAAGATATGGATGCCGCGAAGACGATCAGGTGCCGATGGGGCTGTATGTGGTCGGCGGCGACGGCGTGCTGCAGGCCGTTTCGGTCCATATTGCCGATTGCAGCGACTATGGCGAGGGTATCGAGATAGCCGTCTACGGCATTTCGGAGCCGCCGTTCGACGAGCTGTTTCCCTGCAGCTGAAGCGCCCCATTTCGCAAAAGCACGATGGCGGGCGTCCATATGGTGGCGCGCATGCGCGCATGCCCCGATACTTCTTGCGTTTGCGCCGACCTCTGAGCAAGAGCCATTGCGGCCGTCCCCAGGAGCGCCCTCGTGCAGTTTCGCCATTTGCGCTATTTCGCCAAGATCGTGGAAGCGGGCAGTTTTTCCCGCGCGGCGGCGCTCATCCATATTGCCCAGCCGGCCCTGAGCAAACAGATTGCCGAGCTGGAAGACGAGTTCGGCGTCACCCTGCTCCACCGCAGCGCACGCGGCGTCACGCCCACGGCTGCCGGCGAAGTGCTTTACCAGGAAGCGCTGAAACTGATCCGGCAGGTGGACGACCTGCCCGCCGTGGTGCGCTCCGCGCAAGGCGAAATCCAGGGCGTGGTGTGTTTCGGCATGGCCTCGACCATGGCGCCGGCGCTGACCGGCAAGATGATGGAGATCTGCCGCGCCACCTTGCCCAAGATCACCCTGCGCTTCATCACCGGCGACAGCGAAACGCTGCGCGACAAAGTAGCCGCCAAGACCATCGACCTGGCCATCGTGTTCGAGAACGGGCCGGAGACCGGCTTCACGCGCGAGGTGCTGTTCCGCCAGCGGCTTTACCTTGCCAGCCGAAAACAGCAGGGCAAGGCTGAGAAGTCCACCACGCTGGCGAAGATCGCGCAGCTGCCGCTGATGCTGCCCACACCGACCAATGTGCTGCGCAAGGCGCTCGACCGCGAACTGGCCGCCGCCGGGCTGCACGCCGAACCGGTGGCCGAGTCGGATCTGTTCGAGGTGGTGTTGTCCGCCGTGGAGACGGGACTGGGGCACGCCATCCTGCCCAAGGGCGACTTCACCGATATGCCCGGGCACCCGGACATCGCCACCACGCCGATCGAGCCGCCGATCTATCTCACGGCCTGCCTGATCACCTCGCGGGACAAGCCGCTGACGCGCGCGGCCTCGGCGATCGAGGCGCAGCTGCTGGGCTTCATTCGCAGCCAGGTCGGCGCGTCCGCCTTCAAGGGCGCGCAATGGGTGGACGCCGAGCCATAACCGGCCGTTATGCCCGCATAGCGAAACAGTATTTTCTTTCGAGGCGGCACAAGCACAGACTCTGCTGCAACGCACAAGCAAGGCTTTCCGCCGCACCGCTCCCGCACCCTTCTATCGGAACCCGCCGCACCGGCGCCTTCCCATCCTCGATCCCCTCATTCGAACCGGCATGTCATTCGCCGGAACGGAGAAGTCATGTCTACCGTCGCCAAATCCCGCACTTTGAATAAAGCATTCGCCGCCAAGGCGCACTCTGCCACCCGCGCCCTGCTCGATCGCTGTGCCGCTGCGAACACCCATTGGCAGCAGCTGTCCCTGCAGGCCGACCCGCGCATGACGCAGGCAAAGGCCTCCATCTGGAGCCACCAGGGTTCGGGCGCCACCCATTGGGAGGCCAGGACGCCACAGGACGCCTATGCGGTGCTGCTGTTACTCGACGACGCCCACCTGTCACTGCATAGCGACGCCCACGACCTGCAGGAGCGCGCCTGCGATGCGGGCTCCTACTACGTGAGCCGCCCCGGCGAATCGGTCAGCATGCAATGCCCGGGCAACTGCCGTGCGCTGTATGTGGAACTGCCCGTGCAGCTGTTCTGGTCCGCCGATGAAGCCAGCCGCGCCTGTTTTTCGATGGGGCCGGCGCAAGATGCCTTGCTACTGCAGCTGGCCCGCACCCTGCTGGAAATGCACGGCGAAAGCCGCGAGCACGCGCTGGCCACGCAGGTGCTGGAGCTCATCGTCGATCGCCTGTGCCATCTGCGTGCGGCCGCTGCACCGCTGGCCTGCGCCGTGAAGAAAACCGTATTGCCGCAATGGCGCCTGCAGCGCGTCGACGACTATGTGAAGGCGCATCTGTCCGAATCCATCACGCTCAACGACATGGCCGCTGCGGCGGGCTTGTCACCGATGCACTTCGCCGCTCAGTTCCGCGCAGCCACCGGTTTCCGTCCGCATCACTACCTGTTGTTGTGCCGCATGGAGCACGCCAAGCAGCTGATCGCCGAGATGCCGCGCTCGATGCTGGATGTGGCGCTGGAGGTGGGCTTCCACACGCAGGCGCACTTCACCACCGTGTTCAAGCGCCTCACCGGCAAGACGCCCAGCCAGTGGCGCGGTGACGCCCTGCGGGCACAGCACGTATAGACGTCCACGGTCATGCGAATCGGAAAAAGCAGCGCCCCAGCCGAAAAGCCCGCCGGGCCTGCGTGCCTACCATGCACGTATCGGCCGTCCCCACCGCAGATAACCTGGCCGCGCTCGAGCACCCGTGGTGCCGGTTTCTGGGCCGCAATATCAAGGCCATGCGCACCGCCGTGCTGGCGATACGCATACGCTATGCATGGAAGGCAGCACCGAGCTCGCCGGTCCATGCACTTTCGTCCAGGCCGAACCACGCACTCTTGCGTTACCTCGATCCGCGTTGAGGCATCGCACGCTTGCTCAGACGGGCTCGAGGTAGCGCAACAGCAAGCGTGCGCTTTCGCGACCCTGCCAGTCATTGATGACCAACTCGTAGGCAGCTCGCAACACCGCCGGCGGTGGCGTGCCCTCGTAGGCATTGAACATCACCGCATCGTGCACCGAGCCATCGCGTGGATCGCGCAGGCTCAGCCGCAAATGCCGCTCGCCCATCACGCGCCAGCTCGCGCATTCGAATACGTTGTCGAATACCGGCTCGGGAAATGCCTGGCCCCAGGGGCCCGCAGCGCGCAGCTGACGCGCCAGTTCCAGGGTCGCCGCGCCAACGGGCAATTCGCCGTCGGTGTGCTGCACGGCCTGCAGCTGATCGTCGTCCAGCCACTCACGTGCAATCGTGTCGAAAGCCTCGGCGAAGCGTGGATAGTCCTCGGTGCGCAGGCTCAGTCCGGCGGCCATCGCATGACCGCCGAAGCGCGCGATGAGACCTGGGTGGCGCGCATCGATCATCGCCAGCGCATCGCGAATATGGAAACCGGCGATGGAACGCGCCGAACCGCGCAACTCGTCCTGCATCTCTTCGCTGGCCGGTGCAAACGCAATCACCGGACGATGCAGCCGCTCCTTGAGTTTGGACGCCACTAGTCCTACCACCCCGGCGTGCCAGCTCGGTTCGAACAAAGCCACACCTACGGCGTCGATGTCTGCCGTGCGCGACACCATCACTTCGGCCTCGGCCACCATGGTGGCCTGCAACTCGCGGCGTTCCTGATTGATGGAACTCAGCAGCTCGGCGTAACGGCGCGCCTGCACCGGATCATCGGTGAGCAGGCACTCCACGCCGATGCGCATATCCTCGAGCCGGCCCGCCGCGTTGAGCCGCGGGCCGATCGCATAGCCCAGATCGCTGGCACAAAGCGTCGCCGCGCTGCGCTGGCTCGCCTCCACCAGCGCCGCCACGCCCGCATGGGCACGGCCGCTGCGCACACGCCGCATACCCGCCTCCACCAGCACGCGGTTGTTGAAATCCAATGGCACCAGATCGGCCACGGTTCCCACCGCCACCAGATCGAGCAGCACGGACAGATCCGGCTCGCTGCCCGCAGGAAACACGCCGTGCTCTCGCAGCGATGCGCGCAGCGCGAGCAGCAGATAGAACATCACGCCCACGCCCGCCAGCGCCTTGCTCGGGAACGCATCGCCATTGAGGTTGGGATTGACCATCGCATCGGCGCTGGGCAGCTGTTCACCCGGCAAGTGATGATCGGTGACGATCACGCGGATCCCGCGCGCCTGCGCCTCGGCTACACCCGCCACGCTGGCCACGCCGTTGTCGACGGTGACGATGAGTTGCGGCGTGGGCTGAAGCGATTCGACCAGCGCCGGACTCAGGCCGTAGCCATGCACGAAGCGATTGGGCACCGCATAGTCCACGCGGCGCGCCCCCAACATGCGCAGGCCTCGCACAGCGACGGCCGTGCCGGTCGCGCCATCGCAGTCATAGTCGCCAGCGATCAGAATCGTCCAATCGTCGCGTATCGCCTCCGACAGCAAGGCCACCGCCTGATCCAGGCCACCGAGCTGCTGTGGCGAAAGCAGACGCGCAAGACGATATTCGGCATCCAGCGGCGAGAGCACGCCGCGTGCGGCGAACACCTGCTGCAAGACCGGATGGACACCCACGCCCCAACCCGCCGGGCTGCCTTGAGGCTCGCGTCGACGAAGGCTGTTGCGCTTCACCGGCTGCTCCTTCGCCAGACGCGCAGACGATGCCAGGGCCGATGCAGCCAGCACTCGCCGCTGGCAAAACTCAGTTGCAGGGGTTGGCGCTTGGCCAGGGCGAGCAGTCCCGGTGTCCAACGCGCAGCCAGTTCGTCTTCCGGCAGGTCCTGCAGATCCATCAAGGTGCCCGGCAACGCCGCGGCTATCGATGCCTCCGTGCGTGCCGCCACGGCAATGCCTGCTTGCGTCGCCAGCGAGCGCAACAGCAGATCATCGCCAATCACGTTGCCAAGCGAGGTATGCACGGCTTGCGGCAGCGCGCCGCCGCCCCATAGCCATACATGATTGATCGGCGGCATGCCGCGCTGGCGTCGCTCGGCGTTGAGCGGATGCTGATGCAGGATCACCTGCACCTCGGTGAGCAGGATGCGCCAGCGACGCCCTTCCACGCCTTGCGGCAGGTGGTAGTAGAGGTCCTCGCCCAACGCCTGCTCGGGAGCTGCAAAGTCCGGCAGCGCAGTATCGGCGGACAAGCGCACATGCCAGCGATCGGGCGACGAGACAATGAGCGCCATGTCGGCTTCGTCGAACAAGGGCATCAGCGGCTCGGCGAGAGCAAGCGCTTCGTCCATCGACAACTGCATCTGCCCGCAGGCCAGCAGTCGCGCACCATTGAGATCAGGTTGCACCCAGGCAGGATCGGCACACAGCCAGCGATCGCTGCCGGCGTCACCGGCAATCAGCTGGCGCGTGAGCGCCGCGGCCGGCAGCGGGTCGGGCAGCTCGAAGCGCGCGTTCAATCCAGCCATGTAGCCGCGCGCGCCGTCAGCCAGACGATCGGCCTTGCGCACGAGACCGCGCAACGGATGATCGGGCGCCAATCGCGCGAGATTCGGCAGCCAGACATCGATCGCGTGATGGGCCGAATCGCGCATGGCCAGGCTCATGCCTCCAACTGTTCGTAGAGTGCCAGCCACTCGACTTCGAGCGTTTCCTTCTCGCTGCGAAGTTCACTCTGTCGCTGCCCCAGCCGCATCATCTCGGTGGTGGGGCCGTTATAGGTTTGCGGATCGGCCAACTTCGCTTCGAGTGCCGTCAGCTCGCCTTCCAGCGTGGCGATGCGCGTCTCGATCTTTTTCACGCGCTGGCGCGTGGCCTTGTCGCTGTCGCGCTCGGCGGCGGTGCGGGCGCGGCGCTCGTCCGGCGTTTCCACGCGTTCGACGGGCTTGGCGTTTTCCTTGTTCTTGGCCTTCTTGGCGGCCGAACCACGGCTGCGCAGCCACTTCGCATAATCGTCGAGGTCGCCGTCGAACGGTTCCACCGTGCCATCGGCCACGCGCCAGAAACTGTCACTGACCATGCCAAGCAGATGGCGATCATGCGAGACCAGCACCAGCGCACCGTCGAATTCCGCCAGCGCGTCGGCCAGTGCTTCGCGCATGTCCAGATCAAGATGGTTGGTCGGTTCGTCGAGCAGCAGCAGGTTCGGCTTGTCCCAGGCGATCAGGGCCAGCGCGAGACGCGCGCGCTCGCCGCCGGAGAATCCGTCGACCGATTCAAACGCACGATCGCCGGCAAAATTCCACGAGCCAAGGAAGTCACGCAAGACCTGCGCGGCGACGCCAGGCGCCTTCTCCTGCAGATGATCGAACGGCGAAGAACCCTCGTGCAGGCTTTCCACCGTGTGCTGGGCGAAGTAGCCGATCTTCAGATCCTTGTGCCCCTTGCGCTCGCCGGCTAGCGGCGTGAGTTCGCCGACCAGGGTCTTGACCAGGGTGGATTTGCCGGCGCCGTTGGGGCCGAGCAGGCCGATGCGCTCGCCCGCTTCCAGGCGGAAACGCACGTTGCGCAAAATCGTGGTGGTGGCTGCGCCGTTCTCACCCGGATAGCCGGCATCGACGTCCTCGATCTGCACCATCGAATCAGGCAGACGCGCAGGCACGGCAAACTGGAAATGGAACGGACGCTCGGCGCGCACGGCCTCGGTGCCGGCCAGTTTCTCCAGTCGCTTCACGCGCGACTGCGCCTGCTTGGCCTTGCTCGCCTTGGCCTTGAAGCGATCCACGAACGACTGCAGGTGAGCACGCTCGGCCTGCTCGCGCTCATGTGCGATCTGTTGCTGGCGCAGCTGCTCGGCACGCAGGCGTTCGAACGCGCTGTAGTTGCCGGTATAGAGCTTGCCGCTGCCATCGTTGAGGTGCAGCGTGTGGGTGATCACGCCGTCGAGGAATTCGCGGTCGTGCGAAATGATCAGCAAGGTGCCCTGGTAGCGGCGCAGCCATTCTTCCAGCCACAGTACCGCGTCGAGATCGAGATGGTTGGTGGGCTCATCGAGCAGCAGCAGGTCCGACGGCGCCATCAGCGCACGCGCAAGGTTAAGGCGCACGCGCCAACCGCCGGAGAATTCCTTCACCGGCGTCTCGTGGGTTTCAGCGGCAAAGCCCAGGCCATGCAGCAGGCGGCCAGCACGCGCCCGGGCGTCGTAGCCGTTCAGTTCTTCGATGCGGTGATGAGCGAGCGCCATCGCTTCGGTGTCGCCGCGCGCTTCGGCGTCGATCTCGTCGCGCAAGGCCTTGGCCAGCTCCACGTCGCCGCCCATCACGTACTCGATGGCGGGGTCTGGCAGCGACGGGGTTTCCTGGGCCACCGAGGCCATGCGGATCTTCGCAGGCAGGTCCAGGTCGCCGGCATCGGCTTCTATCTGGCCCTGCAAGGCGGCAAACAGGCTGGATTTTCCGCAGCCGTTGCGCCCGACCACGCCCAGCCGCCAGCCAGTCTGGATGACCAGGTCGATATCGGAAAGCAGCAGTCGGCTGCCACGGCGGAGGGCGAAGTGACGGAACGAAATCATGAGGAGAGCTTAGAGCCTGTTCAATGCCGTGGTAGAGGCCGCACAGGCGGCCCCCCGGAGCCGGCCGGGTGCCGGCCGTAGCCACCCATGATAGCGGGCCCTGCGCCCGGTTCCTCACAACGAATGCCCACGCCGTCGCAATCGCCGCAGATTCGCATGGCTAAGGCCCGATACTTCTGCTACAACGACGCGGCAACGCCTTGTGCGGAGAGGGGAACCGTGAACAAGTACGGAATCAGCAAGTTCAGCATCAGCCTGTCCATCGCCCTGCTGGCCACCGCCGGCATGAGTGCCCCGGTTGCCGCCAAAGCGGACAGCCTGCTCGTCAACCGCGTGCAGCAGGAAAAGGGCATGGACTTGCCCGGCCGCGGCATGAGCATGGCCGAGGTGGAGAAGAAGTACGGTGCTCCGCAGCGCAAGCTCTCGCCCCGTGGCGGCGACAGCGACAAGCATCCGGTGATCAACCGCTGGGATTACGCGAATTTCATCGTGTATTTCGAGAAGAGTCACGTGATCCACGCCGTGCTCAACACACCGGCGGGCAACAACACCAATCCTGCCTCGGTCAACTGATCGACGCCGGCATGGGCTAGACGCGGGCCGTGGCAACACGGGCCGCGTTCTCTTTTCTGCCCTGTCACACCTCATCGTTTACACTCTGCGGCCCTCGTAGTCTGCCCCGGGCAGCTGCTGCCGTCCCCGCTGCAAGAGAACTGTTGACGATGACCGACCAAAGCCTTCGCCTTCCGGCGGAATGGGAGCCGCAATCGGCCGTGTTGATCGCGTGGCCGCACGCCGGCACCGACTGGGCCGACCGCCTCGCGGATGTGGAAACCACCTATGTCGCGCTGGCCGCTGCGGTCACGCGTTTCCAGCCGTTGATCATCGTGGTGGGCGACAACCCGCTGCGCCTGCGCGTGCAGGCCTTGCTGACCGGTGAAGGCGTCGATCTTTCCAAGATCCGTTTCGTCGAGCTGCCCTACGACGACACCTGGTTGCGCGACTCCGGCCCGATCACCCTGAAGGCCGACGGCGGTCAATACCAGCTCACCGATTTCCGCTTCACCGGCTGGGGCGGCAAGTTCGGCGCCGAGCAGGACGACGCGCTGATTGCCGGCCTCGTGCAGGAAGGCGTGTTTGGCAAGGCCATGCACAAACGCATCGACTGGGCGCTGGAAGGCGGCGGCATCGAAAGCGATGGCGAAGGCACCGTGCTCACCACCTGGCGCTGCCTGACCCAGCGCCACCCGGAACAGTCGCGCGAGCAGATGACCGAGATCCTCAGCGACAGCCTGCACGCCAGGCGCGTCCTGTGGCTGGACTACGGCTACCTCGAAGGCGACGACACCGACGCGCATATCGATACGCTGGCGCGCTTCGCGCCGGGCGAACGCATCGTGTACCAGGCCTGCGACGACAGCGGCGATCCGCACTATGACGAGCTCAAGCGCATGGGCGAAGAACTCGCCGCGCTGCGCACACCCGCAGGCAAGCCGTACACGCTCTATCCCCTGCCCTGGGCCAAGCCGATCGTGGATGATGGCCGTCGCCTGGCCGCCTCTTATGCGAACTACCTGATCGTCAACGATGCCGTGCTGGTGCCCGCCTATGGCGACGCCGCCGACGACGGGGCCGCGCGCATCATCGGTGAAGCCCATCCGGGCCGCGAGATCGTGCAGGTGCCTTGCCGCCCGCTGATCTGGCAGAACGGCAGCCTGCACTGCATCACCATGCAGCTGCCGGCCGGCATCGTCTGAGAGCTGCTGGAAACCGGCTCGAAGCACACCATATAGATGAATTGACGTCCGCTTCGAAACGGGGCCGGGCGGCTGTATCCGCTAGACTCTGCGATCTGCTCCCCAGCAGCCTTTTCTGGAAGCCCACCGATGACCCGCAAGACCCTCAAAGTCGCCCTGCTGCAGGAAACCGACCGCGGCAGCCGCGATGCCAATCTCGACGCCATTGAGGCAGGCCTGCGCGATGCCGCGGCCAGGGGCGTGGAACTGGTGCTGCTGCAGGAACTGCACAACGGCCCGTATTTCTGCCAGCGCGAGTCGGTGGACGAATTCGACCTGGCCGAGACCATTCCGGGTCCCAGTACCGCTCGCATCGGCAAACTGGCCGAAGAGCTGAAACTGGTGGTGGTCGCCTCGCTGTTCGAAAAGCGCGCCACCGGTCTGTACCACAACACCGCCGTGGTGTTTGACCGCTCCGCAGCCATCGCGGGCAAATACCGCAAGATGCATATCCCCGACGACCCGGCGTTCTACGAGAAGTTCTACTTCACGCCAGGCGACATCGGCTTCGAGCCGATCGACACCTCGGTCGGCCGCCTGGGCGTGCTGGTGTGCTGGGACCAGTGGTATCCGGAAGCCGCCCGCCTGATGGCGCTGGCCGGCGCCGACCTGCTGCTCTATCCCACCGCCATCGGCTGGGACCCGCAGGACGACCAGGCCGAGAAGGATCGCCAGCGCGAAGCCTGGGTCACCGTGCAACGAGGACATGCTGTTGCCAACGGCCTGCCGCTGTTGTCGTGCAACCGCACCGGCTTCGAAGCCGACAAGGCGGGCGTGGGCAACGGCATCCAGTTCTGGGGCACCAGTTTCGTCGCCGGTCCCCAGGGTGAATTCCTGGCGCAGGCAGGTACGGATGGCCGCGAGCTGTTGATCGCCGACGTCGATATGGCGCGCAGCGAACACGTCCGCCGCATCTGGCCGTTCCTGCGCGATCGTCGCATCGATGCGTACGGCGATCTGCTCAAGCGTTTTCGCGACTAATACCCACGGTGGCGCAACCAGCCTCGCGCTCCCATTCCATGCAGTCTTTGCCTGAGCCCTACCGACACCACGCATGAGCCAGACCGACATCACCGATTCACTGCCGCCCGTGCTGCGCGACCAACCGATCGAGCGCGTCACGCGCGACGGCGTGGAATACGTGGTGCTAGGCACGGCTCACGTATCGCGCACCAGCGTCGATGCAGTGGAAGCGCTGCTCGCGCATGAAACCTTCGACGCCGTCGCCGTTGAGCTTTGCGAGAGCCGTGCGCAAGGCATGCGCGATCCCGAAGCGTTCAAGCAGATGGATCTGTTCCAGGTGATCCGCCAGGGCAAGGCCGGCATGGTCGCCGCCAGCCTGGTGCTGTCCTCGTTCCAGAAGCGCCTTGCCGAGCAGTACGGCATCCAGCCCGGCGCAGAAATGAAAGCAGGCATGGACGGCGCCGATCAACGCGGCGTGCCCGTGTGGCTGGTGGATCGCGAAGTCGGCACCACGCTGCGTCGTGCCTGGCATAGCGTCGGTTTCTGGCAGCGCTTCGGCCTGATGGGCGGCCTGATTGCCAGCGTGTTCGAACGCGAGAATATCCAGGAAGCCGAAATCGAAAAACTCAAGCAAGGCGACATGCTGGAAAGCGCCTTCAGTGAGTTCGCCACCAACTCCGCGCCGCTCTATCGCGCCTTGATCGCCGAACGCGACGCGTACATGGCAGCGCGCTTGCGCGAACAAGCCGCCCAGTCGGGTTACGGCGAAGGCCGTCGTGTGCTGGTGGTGATCGGTGCCGGACACCTCAAGGGTTTGTGCGAACAGTTGCGCACCCAGCAAAGCGATCCCGCGACGGAAGCCGCCGCGCTCTCCGCAGCACCGCCCAAGTCGGTGTGGCCGAAGTGGGTGGCCCTTGGCCTGGTGTTGGCGGTGTTCATTGCCATTGGATTCGCCTTCTACCGCAGCCCATCACTGGGTGCAGCCGCCTTGCGCGACTGGGTGCTCTACACCGGTGGCTTCTCCGCCATCGGCGCCATCATTGCTGGTGCCCATCCCCTGAGCGTGCTCGCCGCATTCATTGCCGGCCCGATCAAACCCTTCCGCCCCGGCATTCCCTCCGGCGGCATCAGCGCGATGGTGGAAGCCTGGGTGCGCCGCCCGCGCGTGGCCGATTTCGAAACACTACGCGACGACATCGGCCACTGGCGCGGCTGGTGGAGCAACCGCGTCGCCCGCACCCTGCTCAACTTCTTCCTGGTGTGCCTGGGCACGATCATCGGCGAATACACCGCCGGCATTCATATCGTGAAGAGCTTGCTCTAAGCGGGCAGACCGTGTGGGAGCGCACGCTGTGCGCGACAAGCCTACGGAGCGGTACACCCCGGCGCTGCGGTCGCGCACAAGTGCGCTCCTACAAGGTGTGACGCAGGCGCACGTTGCCGATCGGCTCTCTGTGGGAGCGCACCCTGTGCGCGACAAACCTACGGAGCGGTACACCCCAGCGTGCCTGTCGCGCACAGGGTGCGCTCCCACAGACAAGCCAAGCGCGCGGCGCGACACGAGTGCACGATGCGCGGCCAAAGCCAATGCGCAGCGAGGCCCGGCTTTAAGTCCTCACCGATTCGGGCGCGTTGCGCAGCGCTTGGCAGTACCCGCTGTGTACCCTCGGAGGTTGTCCCACAAGACGCGCCTCGAGCGCTCGGGCTTATCCCAACACGATGCTGCGGGCGTTATCAGGCCATTTTCTTTGGGTTACTTTCGACGCGAAGCTAGTCCCGTGGGATCTTTTGGGCCAGCAAAAGAAAAGTGACTCGGTCGGCGGCAGCCGATCGAAACGCCCGCCGCGTA